>NZ_JBJGZX010000034.1:0-46843 GCF_054050735.1 Blastococcus sp. SYSU D00813 | reverse complement strand
CCCCCCCCCCCCCCCCCCCCCCCCCCCCCCCCCCCCCCCCCCCCCCCCCCCCCCCCCCCCCCCCCCCCCCCCCCCCCCCCCCCCCCCCCCCCCCCCCCCCCCCCCCCCCCCCCCCCCCCCCCCCCGCGCTCGTGTGACGCCGGGCACACCCGCGTCTCCGCAGCCCTTCCCTCCGGACGACGTCCGTGGTCGGATGCGCCCCACCGCCATGCGGCGGCGCGTCAGCAACGGTGCTGGAGGCGCTCATGGACGACGTGTCGTTGGAGGCCCCCGCCGGGGCTCATACCCCTGGCGTCGCCACGACGCCCCTCCTCGGCGGCCGGCGGACCACGCCGTGACCGCGACCGCTCCGCGCAGAACCGGGGCGGTCACCCCCGGGCGCGGCACGAGCGAGACCCCGCCCCGCCGCGCGGCCATCGCGGCGCGCACCCTGCGCACCGACCGGTGGTGGCTGCAGCCGCTGATCACCGTCGTCGTCCTGGTGCTCTTCATCGCCTACTCGACGTTCCGCGCGTTCCAGAACGCCCACTACTTCGCCGAGCCCTACATCTCGCCCTTCTACTCGCCGTGCATCACGACGCAGTGCGAGGGCGACACGTTCCCGGAGCTGTTCACCGGGCCGTCGTGGATCTCCCCGGCGATCTACATCCTGGTGATCCCGCTCGGCTTCCGGCTGACCTGCTACTACTACCGCAAGGCCTACTACCGGTCGTTCTGGCAGTCACCGCCCGCGTGCGCGGTCGCCGAGCCGCACCGCCGGTACACCGGCGAGACCCGGCTGCCGCTGCTCGGCCAGAACCTGCACCGGTACTTCTTCTACGCCGGCCTCGTGTTCAACGTGATCCTCACCTACGACGCCGTGCTCGCCTTCCGCGACGAGACCGGCGCCTGGGGGCACATGGGGCTGGGCACGCTCGTGCTGCTGGCCAACGCCGCGCTGCTGTGGCTCTACTCGCTGTCGTGCCACTCGTGCCGGCACATCGTCGGCGGCCGGCTGAACTCCTTCTCCCGGCACCCGCTGCGCTACCGGTTCTGGACGGTCGTCTCGCGGCTCAACGCCGACCACATGAAGTTCGCGTGGATCTCCCTGTTCGGCGTCGCGTTCGCCGACCTCTACGTGTTCCTGCTGGCGACCGGCACGATCTCGGATCCGAGGTTCTTCTGATGGTGGAGCTCGAACGGCACGAGTACGACGTCGTGGTCGTCGGGGCCGGCGGCGCCGGCCTGCGGGCGGCGATCGAGGCGCACGAGCAGGGCGCCCGGACGGCGGTGGTGTGCAAGTCGCTGCTGGGCAAGGCGCACACCGTCATGGCCGAGGGCGGCATCGCCGCGGCGATGGCCAACCTGTACCCGGAGGACAACTGGCGGGTGCACTTCCGGGACACCATGCGCGGCGGGAAGATGCTCAACCACTGGCGCATGGCCCAGCTGCACGCGCAGGAGGCGCCCGACCGGGTCCGCGAGCTCGAGGACTGGGGCGCGCTGTTCGACCGCACCCCCGACGGGCTGATCAGCCAGCGCGACTTCGGCGGCCACCGCTACGCCCGGCTGGCCCACGTGGGCGACCGCACCGGCCTGGAGCTGATCCGCACGCTGCAGCAGCGCACGGTCGCGCTCGGCGTCGACGTGTACATGGAGTGCACCGTCACCCGGCTGCTCACCGACGCCGAGGGCGTCACGGGGGCGTTCGGCTACTGGCGGGAGTCCGGGCGGTTCGTGGCCTGGCAGGCCCCGTCGGTCGTGCTGGCCACGGGTGGGATCGGCAAGTCCTACAAGGTCACGTCGAACTCCTGGGAGTACACCGGCGACGGCCACTCGCTGGCGCTGCAGGCCGGCGCCTCGCTGGTCAACATGGAGTTCGTCCAGTTCCACCCGACCGGGATGGTCTGGCCGCCGTCGGTCCGCGGGATCCTGGTGACCGAGAGCGTGCGCGGCGACGGCGGGGTGCTGCGCAACTCGGCCGGCAACCGGTTCATGTTCGACTACATCCCGGACTTCTTCCGCAAGGAGACCGCGGAGACCGAGGACGAGGCCGACCGCTGGTACGACGACAAGAAGAACAACCGGCGCCCGCCCGAGCTGCTGCCGCGCGACGAGGTCGCGCGGGCCATCAACAGCGAGGTCAAGGCCGGCCGCGGCAGCCCGCACGGCGGGGTCTTCCTCGACATCGCCTCCCGCCGCCCGGCCGAGTACATCCGCCGCCGGCTGCCCTCGATGTACCACCAGTTCAAGGAGCTGGCCGAGGTCGACATCACCGCCGAGGCGATGGAGGTCGGGCCCACCTGCCACTACGTGATGGGCGGGGTGGAGGTCGACCCCGACAGCGAGGCGGCGCGCGTTCCGGGGCTGTTCGCCGCCGGCGAGGTCGCCGGCGGCATGCACGGCTCCAACCGGCTGGGCGGCAACTCGCTGTCGGACCTGCTGGTGTTCGGACGGCGTGCCGGCGCCGCGGCCGCCGAGCACGCGCTCAAGCGGGCCGGCGCGGTGGCGCTGGCCGAGGAGGGGCTGACCGAGGCGGCCCGCGCCGCGCTCGCGCCCTTCGAGCGGGAGGGCGGGGAGAACCCCTACGCCGTCCAGCAGGACCTGCAGCAGACGATGCACGACCTGGTCGGGATCATCCGCACGGCCGCGGAGATGGAGCAGGCGCTCGAGCGGATCGAGGCGCTGAAGCAGCGGGTGGCCGCCCTGTCGGTGGAGGGGCACCGGCAGTACAACCCCGGCTGGCACCTGGCCCTCGACCTGCCGCACATGCTGCGGGTCAGCGAGTGCATCGCGCGGGCCGCGCTCGAGCGGCAGGAGAGCCGCGGCGGGCACACCCGCGACGACTTCCCCGCCACCGACGCCGAGTGGGCGAGGACCAACCTCGTCTGCGCGCTGGCCCCCGACGGCTCCGTGTCGGTGACCCGGCAGCCGCTCCCCCAGATGCCGCCCGAGCTGGCCGAGATCTTCGAGGGCTGACGCGATGAGCTACGACGCGACGTTCCGGGTGTGGCGCGGGGACGCCTCCGGCGGCGACCTGCAGACCTACACGGTGCCGGTGAACGAGGGCGAGGTCGTGCTCGACGTCGTCCACCGGCTGCAGGCGACCCAGGCCGGCGACCTCGCCGTCCGGTGGAACTGCAAGGCCGGCAAGTGCGGCTCGTGCAGCGCCGAGATCAACGGCCGGCCGCGGCTGATGTGCATGACCCGGATGAGCACCTTCGCCGAGGACGAGACGGTCACGGTGACGCCGCTGCGGACCTTCCCGGTGGTCCGCGACCTGGTCACCGACGTCTCCTACAACTACGAGAAGGCGGCGCAGATCCCGGCGTTCACCCCGCGCCCGCGCGATGCCGACGGCAACCACCGGATGCAGCAGGTCGACGTCGAGCGCTCGCAGGAGTTCCGCAAGTGCATCGAGTGCTACCTCTGCCAGGACACCTGCCACGTGATCCGCGACCACGAGGAGAACAAGGCCGTCTTCGCCGGGCCCCGGTACCTCATCCGGCTCGCCGAGCTGGACATGCACCCGCTGGACACCGTCGACCGCCGGGGCCTGGCGCAGGACGACTTCGGCCTCGGCTACTGCAACATCACCAAGTGCTGCAGCGAGGTCTGCCCGGAGGGGATCCACCTCACCGACAACGGGATCATCCCGCTCAAGGAGCGGGTGGTGGACCGCCGCTACGACCCGCTCACCTGGCTCGGCTCGAGGATCCGGCGCCGCCCCCGGGACTGACCGGCGGGGGCCGGGCGCCCGCCCGAGGAGCGCCCGCGCCGCGGTCCGGACGTGGGTCCCGCCGCCGCCCCCGGGCTGCCGGCGGTGTCCGGACGCCGCCGGGGCGATCGGGCCGGCAGGGTCCGGGAGTCCCCGGCAGGGCGGGTCAGCCGGCCTGGCCCTCGGCGGCCCGGCGCTCCGCCCCGGTCTCCTCCGCGTAGCCGGCGTCCTGCCCGGCCACCCGGCCGACCGCGGTCCCCGACCCGCCGGTGCCGGTCGTCGCACCGGCGTCGGGATCGCCCGAGTCACCCCCGCCGCTCGCCCGCGACAGCGCCTGCGCGTCGTCGCGGTCGACGTCCTCCTCCCCCGGCCGGGGATCGGCGCCCACGTCAGTACATCCCGTCGCCGGCGACCATCCCGGCGGCGGGCAGCGGGCGGCGGACCACCGGCCGGACGCGGCGGGCAGCGGGCAGCCGCCGGGTGTAGCTCTCGGCGTTCCCGCGGATGTGCGCGAGGTCGTCCTCCGTCGCCGCCCGGACGACGCGGGCCGGCACCCCGGCGACGACCGACCACGGCGGCACCTGCGTGTTCGGGGTGACCACCGCGCCGGCGGCCACGATGGAGGCACCGCCGATGTACGCCCCGTTCATGACGATGCTGCCCATGCCCACGAGGACGTCGTCGTCGATGCGCGCGCCGTGCAGCACGACCCGGTGCCCGACGGTGACCCCGCGGCCCACCACCAGTGGGAAGCCCGGGTCGGAGTGCAGCGCACACCCGTCCTGGACGTTGGTGTCGGGCCCGAGGACGATCGCCTCCTCGTCGGCGCGGGCCACCGAGCCGTACCAGATGCTCGACCGCGGCCCCATCGTCACCGCACCCACGACCACCGCGGTCGGGGCGACGAAGGCCTCGTCGTCGATCTCCGGCCGGCCGAACGGCAGTTCGGCGATGTAGTTGTCCCGCTCCATGGCGCCCTCCCGGTCCTCGCGCGGTGCCCGCAAGAGTGGCCTGGGTCACACCCGTGGCGCCAGAGGCTGCGCCGCCCCGGACGGCGCGGCGGCCGGCTCAGGCCCGTTCTGCGCGCGCCGGGACGAACAGCGCGGCCGCCGCGGCCAGCAGCGCCGCCAGCGCGCAGACCACGAACAGCACCCGGTAGGCGGTCAGCGAGGGCAGCGCGGACCCGCCCAGCGCGATGGTGCTGGCGGCGAGGATGCTGCCGCCGACGGCGCTGGCCAGGGAGCTGCCCACCGCGCGGAGCAGGGAGTTCAGCCCGTTCGCCGCCGCGATCTCGTCGCGGGGGCTGTGCTCGTTGATCAGCGAGGGCATGGCGGCGTAGCCGATGCTCGTGCCGATCCCCACCACGGTCGCGCCGATGACGACCTCGGTCAGGGAGCCGGTGAAGACGATGCGGAACACCCAGCCGAGGGCGACCACCACGCCGCCCAGCGCGAGCACCTGCGGCGCCCCCCGCCAGGCGATGAGCCGCGCGGACAGCGGTGCGAACACGAGCATGCAGAGACCACCGGGCAGCATGGCCAGACCCGCGACCACGATCGAGGAGCCGAAGCCGTAGCCGCTGGCCTCGGGCGCCTGCACGTAGGACGCCGTCCCGATGAGCGAGGCGAACAGCGCGAAGCCGAACAGCAGCGACGCCAGGTTGGTCAGCACGATCGGCCGGCGCCGCATGGTGGAGAGGTCGACCAGCGGCTGGGCGATGCGCGTCTGCGACCAGCCGAAGACCAGCAGCAGCACCGCGGCGAGCACGAGCAGGCCGACGACCCCGCCGGAGGTCCAGCCCCAGTCCGCCCCCTCGGCGAGCGGGAGGAGCAGCGCGACGAGCGCGCCGCCGAGCAGCAGGGTGCCGACGACGTCGACCCGTCCACCGGTGCGGCCGGGTGCCTCCGGGACGGCGAGCAGGATGCCGACGAACGCGACCGCGGCCACCGCGCCGGAGATCCAGAAGAGCGCGTGGAAGTCGAAGTGCTCGGCGATGACGCCCGCGAACGGCAGGCCCAGCGCGCCGCCCACGCCGAGCATGGCGCTGATGAGCGCGATGGCCCCGCCCGACCGCTCTCGCGGCAGCAGCCGGCTGAGCAGGCTGATCCCGAGCGGGATCGCGGCGGTCGAGACGCCCTGGATGCCCCGGCCGACGATCAGCAGCGCGACGTCGCTGGTGGTCGCCGTGACGAGCGAGCCCACGACCAGGGCGCCGATCGCGACCAGCAGCATCCGCCGCGCGCCGAACATGTCGCCGAGCCGGCCGAACAGCGGTACGGCGACGGCGGCCACGAGCAGCGTCGAGGTCAGCAGCCACTGGACCGTGTCGGCCGAGGCGTCGAGCGTGGCGGGCAGGGTCGCCAGGACGGGGATGAGCAGCGACTGCGCCAGCGAGACGACCAGGGCGCCGGTGCCGACGAACAGCAGCCACGGCCACGTGCGGGCCGGCGGGTCGAGGGCGCGGGCAGGAGCGTCGAGGGTCTGGGTGGTCATGCGGGAGGGCTCCCTCGGGCGGGGCAACGGGTGGAGCGGCGAGCCGGCGTCGTCGCCGGTGGTTGCCGACAGCAACCACCCGCCGTCCGTAGTCAACGGCGTTGACCCATTGGTGTCAACAGCGTTGACAGGTATGGGAGCGTGCTGAGGTGACGATCACAGCGACCGGAGCCGGGGCGAGCACCCGCGCGGCGATCGCCGTCGCGGCGCGTGCGCTGTTCGACGAGCGCGGGTTCGCGGCGACCTCGGTCCGGTCCATCGCGGCCGCGGCGGGCACCGACCCGGCGCTGGTCATCCGGCACTTCGGGTCCAAGGAGCAGCTGTTCGTCGAGGTCGTCGGCCTCACCGGCAGCACGGGCCCCGAGCTCGACGGACCGCTGGAGACCCTGGGCCGGCGGCTGGTCGCCCACGTCCTCGACCCCGAGCGGGAGGCCGAGCGGCGCGCCTACGCCACGCTGGTGCGCGCCTCGGACCACGACGCCGTCCGGGAGAGCCTGCGCCGGGCGGCGCGCGTCCACTTCATCGACGGGCTGACCCGCCGGCTGCCCGGGCCGGACGCGGCGGCGCGGGCCGAGCTGGTCGCCGCGCAGATCGGCGGGCTCATGCAGGCCTGGCCCGCGGTCGGCGAGGACCTGCTGACCGCGGTCGGCCGCGAGCGGGTGGTCGAGCTCTACGCCGCCGGGATCCAGGCGCTGGTCGACGCCCCGGCCTGAGCACCGGCCGGTCGTCCACCCGGTGCGGGGGGCGGGCGGGTCGTACCGTCGAGAGGGTGAGCATCGCGCCGCCTCCCACCGTCTCCCTCGGCGACCGCTTCGCCCGCGAGCTGCCGGAGATGGCGTTGCCCTGGCAGGCCGCAGAGGCGCCCGAGCCGCGGCTGCTCGTGCTGAACGAGCCCCTGGCCGCCGAACTGGGGCTGGACCCGGCCGCGCTGCGCACCGACGAGGGCGTCCGCCTCCTGCTGGGCACCGCCGTCCCCGACGGCGCCCGGCCGGTCGCGCAGGCCTACGCCGGGCACCAGTTCGGCGGCTACAGCCCGCGCCTGGGCGACGGCCGCGCGCTGCTGCTCGGCGAGCTCACCGACCCTGCGGGCCGGCTGCACGACCTGCACCTCAAGGGCTCGGGGCGCACGCCGTTCTCGCGCGGCGGCGACGGCTACGCCGCCGTCGGCCCGATGCTGCGCGAGTACGTGGTCAGCGAGGCGATGCACGCCCTCGGCATCCCGACCACCCGCTCGCTCGCCGTCGTCGCCACCGGCCGCCCGGTGTACCGCGAGACGGCGCTGCCGGGCGCCGTCCTCGCGCGGGTGGCCAGCAGCCACCTGCGGGTCGGCAGCTTCCAGTACGCGCGGGCCACCGGTGACGTCGACCTGCTCCGCCGGCTCGCCGACCACGCGATCGACCGGCACCACCCGGCCGCCGCGGAGGCGGAGAACCGCTACCTGGGTCTGTACGAGGCGGTCGTGGCCGCCCAGGCGTCGCTCGTGGCGCAGTGGATGCTCGTCGGGTTCGTCCACGGCGTGATGAACACCGACAACACCACGATCTCCGGCGAGACCATCGACTACGGGCCGTGCGCCTTCATGGAGGCCGTCGACCCGAACACGGTCTACAGCTCGATCGACGCCGGCGGGCGCTACCGCTACGGCAACCAGCCGCTGGTCGTCGAGTGGAACCTGGCCCGGTTCGCCGAGTCGCTGCTCCCGCTGCTGGCGGAGGAGCAGGAGCAGGCCGTGGAGATCGCCGTCGCGGCGCTGCAGGGGTTCCGGCCGCGGTACAGCGCCGCGTGGACGGCGGGCATGCGGGCCAAGCTCGGCCTGCCCGAGGGCCTGGCCGACGACGTCACCGCCGCGCTGGCCGACGACCTGCTCGAACTGCTGCAGGCCGGCCACGTCGACCACACGTCGTTCTTCCGGGCGCTCGGCCGGGCCGCCCGCGGCGACGTCGCCCCGGCGCGGGACCTGTTCCTCGACCTCGCCGGGTTCGACGCGTGGGCCCAGCGCTGGCGGGCCCTGGAGCCGGACGCCGCCGCGATGGACCGGGTCAACCCCGTCTACGTCCCGCGCAACCACCTCGTCGAGGAGGCCCTCGACGCGGCGACCGGCGGCGACCTCGCGCCGTTCGGCCGGCTGCTGGAGGCGGTGTCCCGGCCGTTCGAGGAGCGGCCGGGCCTGGAGCGCCACGCCCAGCCGGCGCCGGCGGACTTCGGCGCGACCTACCAGACGTTCTGCGGCACCTGACCCCTCGACGCAGGAGGGGTCAGCGCAGGACGTCGCGGGAGACGTCGGTGACGATCGCGCGGAACGTGGTGGTGTCGACCTCGTCGTCCACGGTCACGCGGACGACGTCGGCGACCTGCTGCTCGCTGGTCGGGCGCAGAGCGGCGGCGCGGGCCGCGGCCACGAGGTGGAGGTAGCGGACGCGGTGCTGGTCGCCGGACGCCGGCTGGTTGCTGGAGTGCGTGTGCATGCCTCGACGGTGACAGCCGTCACCGTCCGCTCCGGGGACCACCGCCGGGCGTGCCGGACCGATCCGTCCCCGTCGTCACACCCGCCCCGGCGACCACCGCCGTCCGGCCCTTCCCACCCGGTGCCGGGACTGCCGATGGAGGGGGCATGCGCGCCAGCCACCTCGCCACCGCCCTGACCGCCTTCACCGCCGGCCTGTCGGCCGCCACCGTGCTGAACGCCCGCCGCGCCGAGCGCCGCCGCCCGGCTGCCACCGCCGCCCCGGCCGTCGCCGCCCCGGTCGCCACCCCCGCGCCCGTGCTGCCCGCCGCTCCGGAGACCGACGGCGTCGTCCTGCCGTTCCTCCGCACCGTCGCGGCTCCCCCGGCCCCGGCCCCGGCCCCGGTCGCCGACCGCCCGGCCCGCTGCGGCGACAGCGGCGGCCTGACCCGCGCCGGCGCCCCCTGCGGCGCGCGCGCCACCAGCGGCGGCCGCTGCCACCACCACCCGCTGGCCGCCTGAGCCCGGCGGCGTCACGGCCCCCTCGCGGGGGCTCGCTGCCAGCTCGCGAGCGGAGGGGGCGAGGGGGCCTTCGTCAGGCGGGATCGGCGGTGAACTCGCGGCGGGCGATCCGCCACGCCCCGCCGACCCGCCGGAACTCGTCGAGGACCCGGCCGGCGCTGACGACGGCAGCGCCGGCCAGGACGACGATCGACGAGCGGCACGTGGCCGTGTCGCCGTCGACGTCGATGACGTGGTTCAGCGACAGCCGGTGCACCGATCCCGGCCGCAGCCCCGCCGCGAAGGCCTCCAGGGCGTCCCGGCCCACCACGTCGTCCCCGCCCGTGCCGCCGCCGACGAACACGCCGTCGTCGGTGTAGAGCGAGGCGAACGTCGCCGCGTCGCCGGCGTCGAGCGCGGACACGTAGCGGGCGTAGACGTCGCGGATGGCGTCGCGGTCCTCGGCGGGGGTCGGCACGGCGGGCATGCTCGCACCCCGCCGCCCGGCGGTCAGCCCGCGGCGGCCGGCGCGGGGACGGCGGCGGCGAGCCGGCGCTGCTCGACGACCTGCGCCGCGAGGGCCTGCAGCCGCGCCCCCACCAGGTGCCGGGTCGGGGCGACGTCGTGCACGTGGGAGCTGCAGGGGACCAGCAGCCCCACCCGGCCGTCCACGCGGAGCTCGCCGTCCTGCTCCGACGGGTGGCCCTCAGACGTCGGAGACGGTGATCACCGACGCCGGGCAGGCGGCGGCGGCCGCGCGGGCCGCGTCGGCGTGGGCGGCGCCGGGAGCGGGGTCGAGCAGCACGACCAGGCCGTAGTCCTCGTCCTGGTCGAACAGGTCCGGCGCGGCCAGCACGCACTGACCGGCGCCGATGCACATGTCGCGGTCCGCCTCGACCCTCACGGCCCCTCCTCCGTCCGTGCACGACACGCATCTGTGCACGACGTGCATGTTGAGACTAGCGTCACCTCCTGACGGTCGCCGGAGAGAGGACGCACGGATGAGCACCGACAGCGCGCAGGCCGACAGCACGGTCGAGCGGGTCACGATCGAGATCCGCCGGCCGATCGCCGCGGACCTGGTCGAGCACCCGCCGGGCTGCCCGTTCGACCCGGCGCCGGGCATGGTCGAGCGCCGTGGCCGGGGCGCCGTGCAGCCGCTGCGCCTGCTCAACGGCGTGGGCGCCTACCTCGTGACCGGGTTCGAGGAGGGGCGCTCCGTGCTGGCCGACCCCCGGTTCAGCGCCGACAAGATGCGCAACCGCGAGGCGACGTCCTTCCAGCCGGAGGAGGTCGCGGCGATGGGTGAGGCGGCCGAGCGGGGCGGGTGCCCCGTCGTCCCCGCGTCCGAGGCGCCGCCGCGCGGTGACGGCTACTTCGTCTTCATGGACCCGCCCGAGCACACCCGGCTGCGGCGGCTGCTCACCGGCCAGTTCACCGTGCGCCGCATGCAGGCACTCGAGTCGCGGCTGCGGGAGATCGCCGCCGAGCAGATCACGGCGATGCAGGCCGCCGGCACCGAGGCCGAGCTCGTGTCCGCGTACGCGCTGCCCATCCCCTCGCTGATGATCTGCGAGCTCCTCGGCGTCGACCCCGAGGACCGCGAGGCCTTCCAGCACAACACCTCGGTCGGCACGAACGTGAACGCCAGCGACGAGGAGAAGGCGGTCGCGGGCGGCGAGCTCTACGCCTTCATGCAGCGGCTGGTGACCGGCAAGCGCGCGGACCCCGGCGACGACATCCTCTCCGGGCTGGTGCGCGCCACCGACCCGGAGCTGACCGACCAGCAGCTGGTCGACATGTCGCTCGTGCTGCTGGGCGCCGGCCACGAGACGACGGCGAACATGCTGAGCCTCGGCGCACTGGCGCTGCTGTCGCACCCCGAGCAGGTCGAGGCGCTGCGGGCGGACCCGGCGCTGTTCGACAACGCCGTCGAGGAGCTGCTGCGCTACCTGAGCATCGTGCAGTTCGGCGTCACCCGGATCGCGATGGAGGACCTCACGCTCGGCGGCGTCGACGTTCCGGCGGGGGCGACGGTCATCGTGGCGATGCCCGAGGTGAACCGGGACCCGGGGCACTTCCCCGACCCCGACCGGTTCGACGTCACCCGCCCGCGCACCTCGCACCTGGCCTTCGGGCACGGCGTGCACCAGTGCCTGGGCCAGCAGCTGGCCCGCATCGAGATGCGGATCGGGCTGGAGGAGCTGTTCACCCGGCTGCCCGGGCTGCGCCTGGCCGTGCCGGTGGAGGAGGTGCCGGTGAAGAACGAGATGCTCATCTACGGCCTGCACTCGCTGCCGGTCACCTGGGCGTGACCGACCCGGGCCGGGTCGCCGTCGTCACCGGCGCCTCGTTCGACCTCGACGGCGCCGCGGCCGGGGCCGTCGCCGCCGACCTGCGCACCACGGGGGCGCAGGCCGCCGGCTTCCTCACCGCTCGGGTCCTCGGCGTCGACGGCGGCCTGCACCCGAGCGGCTGAGATGGCGGCGGGTACACAGGTCGGCGTGGACGGCCGGACGGCGACGGCAGGGCGCCGGGAGCAGAAGAAGAGCGCGACCCGCGCGGCGATCCGCGAGGCCGCCCTCCGGCTGGCCGTGCGCGACGGCGTCGAGAACGTGACCCTCGAGCAGATCGCGGCCGAGGCCGACATCGCGCTGCGGACGTTCTTCAACTACTTCTCCAGCAAGGAGGAGGCCGTGGTGGCCTCCGCCGCCGGCGACTTCCATCGGTTCGTCGCCGAGTTCCGGGCCCGACCGCGCGCGGAGTCGGTGCTGACGGCCCTGCGCGAGGCGGCGCTGCTCGCACTGGACCGGGCCGCGGCCGACGACCGCGACCACGTGGTGGCCCTGCAGGTGATCCGCGGGCAGCGGTCGCTGGTCCCCCAGCTGCTGGCGGCGCTCGCCGCGCAGGAGACGGTGCTCGCCGAGGCCATCGCCGAGCGGCTGGACGCGGAGGCGGCCGCCTCGGTCTACCCGCGGCTGTGCGCGACCACGGCGCTGGCGGGGATGCGCGTCGCCCTCGACCGGTGGCTGGAGGGCAGCGCCGTCCCCGCGTTCGCCGACCTGCGCGCCGAGCTGGACCAGGTCCTGTCGGAGCTGGCCGCCGGGCTCGACCGGCCGGGGGTCCCGGAGGGCGCGTGAGGCGCCCCCCGGGGACGGCGCCGGGAGGTGGGCGTCAGGCGTTGAACCGCAGGGCCCCGTCGAGCCGGATGACGTGGCCGTTCAGGTAGTCGTTCTCGGCGATCTGGTACGCGAGCTTCGCGTACTCCGCCGGGCGGCCCATGCGCTTGGGGTTGGGCACGACCTTGCCGTACATCTCGTCGGCCTTGACCGGGTCGGGGAAGGCCGGCGTGAGGAAGGTGCCGGGCGCGATGCCCATGACGCGGATGCCGGCCGGGGCGAGGTCGCGGGCCGCGGCCAGGGTGAGGGCGATGACGCCGCCCTTGGCCATGGCGTAGCTGGTCTGGCCGGGCGCGGCCTCGAAGCCGGCGATGCTCGCGGTCATGATCACGACGCCGCGCTGGTCGTCCTCGAGCGGCTCGTTGCCCTGCATGGAGGCGGCCGCGCGCGACAGCACCCGGTAGGTGGCGGTGTAGTAGTACTCGGTCGTCTGGAGGAAGGCCTCCATCGGCATGGGCTTGCCGTCGCGGGAGACGATCCGCTGCGCGGCACCGCCGCCGGGGCCGCCGTTGACGATGACCGTGACGCGGAGCGGGCCGAGCGACTGCGCCTTCGCGACCGCGGCGTCGACGGACTCGTCGCTGGTGACGTCGGTGTGCACGAACTCCACGGCGTCGCCGAGGTCGGCCACGATGGCCTTGGCCTTCTCCTCGTTGACGTCGGCGATGACGACCTTGAGGCCCTCGGCCGCGTACTTGCGGACGGTCTGCTCGCCGAAGCCGCCGGCGCCGCCGACGACGAGTGCTGATGCTCCAGTGAGGTCCACGGTCTCTCCGCTCTCCGGGACGCGTGCCACCGACGCGTCGCGCCCGGGACTGTAGGTGGCCGCGATCACGCCGGAGGCGGCCCGCCGTCCGCGGGGGTGCGCCGTCGGCCCAGCCTGCCCGCTGGGGCGCGCCCGCACGGGCCGGCCGGCGGTCGGGACGACGGGACGGAGCCGGGATGCACCGGCGCCTCGCGGCATCCGGCGCGGGAGACCGAGGTGATCCCCCCGCGGTGCGACGGGACCGGGGACGACGTCCGGTCCTGTCCGGGGACGCGGACGAGCCCCGCGCACCAGCCCTCCCCCGAGGCGGTGCGCGGGGCTCCTCGCAGTTCCCCCTGCCGCCGGTCCCCCCGTGACCCGGCGACGAGGACGACTCTGCCGGTCGTCCCGCAGCATCCGCGCAGCCGTTCCGCACGATTCCCGCAAGAGACGGGAACCGTCACCCCCCTCCGCCACACTCCGGGACCGTGGGTGCGCAGGTCCTCGACCGCCGGGCGCTGAACCGCGCCACCCTGGCGCGGCGAGCTGCTGCTGCGCCGCGACCCACGGGGTGCGGTGGCCGCGGCGAGCGCCGACCTGCGGGCGTGGTGCGGGCTCAGCGGGCTGCCCGCGGTGCTGGCGCGGGTACGGCCGCGGCTGCGGTCCTCCCGCGGCGAGCGCGGCCGCGAGCTGCTCGACGTGCCCGACGGCCTCCTGCCCGACGGCGCGGAGCCCGCACCGGTCCGGTTCCTGCCCGCGTTGGACGACGCCGTCCTCGGCTACGACGACCGGTCCCGGGTCATCGCTGCTGAGCACCGGGGGCTCAGCGTGGCCGGCGCGCGGGTGGTGCTGGTCGACGGGTTCGTGTCCGCCACCTGGACGAGCCGGGACCGGGCCGACGGCGGGGTGGACGTCGCGGTGCAGCCGCTGCGGCCGCTGTCGGCGCCCGAGCGGGAGGAGACGCAGGAGGAGGGCGAGCGGCTGGCCGGCTTCCTCGGCGACGGCGTCCCCGGCGGGTTCGCGGTGGCCGCCGGCGGCTGAACCGGCCGGTCGGGCGCCGCCCGAGCCGTCGCTCGCTCCCGGGCGGCTGTGCGTCTGGGAGCGGGAGGCGGCGGGAGCCCCCACGGAGGTCCCGCCGCCCCTACGCTGCCCGCCGTGTCCGATGCCCCGACCCCCACGGCCGCCGAGCCGGCCCCCGTGTGGCTGGAGGGCGGGCTCGCCCTCGCTCTGACCCTGTGCTTCGTGATCGCGCTGGTCCTGAAGCTGAACGAGCACGACGGCTCACCGACCGCGCAGTTCGTCCTGCTCGGGGTGGCGGCCGTGCTGGCGCTGGCGCTGGTGGCGGTCCGCCGGTGGGGCGCAGCGCCCGACGTCTCGCAGAACGGTCACATGTCGCGGTAGCGCACCGCCGCGGCCAGCTTCTCCCGCGCGATCTCCGGCGTCGCCGGGCGGCCGGGGCCGGGGAACTCCGTCCCGGGCGCGAGGTACAGCCCGGCGTACGCGGCGGTGTCGCGCTGGTAGCGCCAGCCCTCGGCCAGTGGCCCGGCGTCGTAGGCGTCGTAGCCGAGGGAGTCGAGGAACGCGGTCACCGTGCGCTTGGCGTCCGCGTCGTCGCCGGCGATGACCAGGACCGACCGGTCCGGGGAGCCGGCGGGACGGCCCAGGGTGGCCAGGTGCTCGAAGTAGATGTTGTTGAAGGCCTTCACCACGCGGGACTCCGGCAGGTGGGCCTGCAGCAGCTCGCTCACCGTCGTCGACTCGTCGTCGAGCTCGGGGATCTGCCCGTCCCGCTGCGGGTAGTAGTTGTTCGTGTCGATCACGACCTTGCCGCGCAGCGGCTCGACGGGGACGTCGCGGTAGGCCTTCAGCGGGATCGTCACCACCACGAGGTCGCCGGCCGCGGCCGCCTCGGCCGGGGTCGCCGCCCGGGCGCGCGGGCCGAGCTCGGCGACGAGGTCGGCGAGGGTCTCCGGCCCGCGGCGGTTGCTGAGCACCACGTCGTGGCCGGCGGCGACCGCCAGCCGCGCGATGGTGCCGCCGATGTGACCGCTGCCGATGAGTCCGAGAGTCGTCATGCCGGCGCCAAGTCCGTCGCCCCAGCGGTCATTCCCGGGAGGCCGACGGTGCCGGCGCGCCCGGTGCCGGGGCGCGTCCAGACGGTTGCCGCCGGATTGCAAGAGGGCGCCGCCACCGTCGGCGCCATGACGACGACGTCCTCCCCCGTCCCCCCGTCCCCCCGTCCGCACGGCTGGCGGCTCGCGCTGGTCGCCTCGGGCGTGCTCGCGCTCGCCGGCGGTGCGCTGCACCCCGACTCTGACGGCACCGCCCCGCTGCGCGAGGAGCTGGCGGTGATGACCGCGGACCCGAGCTGGGTGCCCGGCCACTCGCTGCTCGTGCTCGGCACCGTGCTGCTGGTCGGCGCCCTGTACATGGCCCGTCTCCAGCGGGTGTGGCCGCGCGCGACCGACCGGGCCGTCGCGGCCCTGACCGTGGCCCTGGGTCTGTACGCCGTCGAGACGGTGTTCCACCTGGCCGCGGCGGTCGACTCCGACGCGCTGCACGCCGGGCACGCCGCCCCCGTCGCGTCCACCCACATCGGGCTGGCCGCCGTGCTGTACCCGGTGAGCGGGGTCGCCCTCGTCGTCGCCGCCACGACCCTGGGGCGGGCGCTCGGCGGTGCCGCGCGCCCAGTGGCCGCGGTGGGGGTCGTGGGCGGGCTGGCGCACGCGGTCTCGGTCCCGCTGACGCTGCTGCTCCCCGGGGCCGAGCTGACCCCGGTCTTCGCCGCCTCGGGTGTGCTGATGGCGCTGTGGGCGATCGGCACCGGGGTCGTCGGCGCCCGTGCCCGGGTGGCGGTGCCGGTCGCGGTGGGCTGACCCGCGCGACGGTGCCGGCCGCGCCCGGCGCCGTCGTCGCGCGTCCGGACCCCCTCCGCGACCCCTCCGCGCCCCTACCATCCGCGCCGTGCAGGTCAGGGTGCTCGGCGGGCTGGAGGTGCTCGTCGACGGCGCGCGCGCCGACCTGGGCGGGCCGAAACCGCAGGCCCTGCTGGCGCTGCTGGTGTCGGCCGAGGGCCGGCCGGTGTCGGTGCCGCACCTGGTCGAGCAGATCTGGGGCGAGGACCCGCCCGCCCGCGCCGAGGCCTCCCTGCAGTCCTACGTGGCGCGGCTGCGCAAGGAGCTGGAGCCCGCGCGGCGGGCCCGGGCCACGACCGACCGGCTGCGCACCCACCCCGGCGGCTACTCGCTGGCCGTCGCTCCCGCGGACGTCGACGCGCGGCGCTTCGCCGACCTCGTCCGCCGGGCGCGGGCGGACCGGGACGAGGCGCTGTTCGCCGAGGCGCTGGCGCTCTGGCGGGGCGAGCCCTACGCGGGGCTGACCGGCACGTGCCCGTCGCTGGCCGCCGAGGCGGTGCGGCTGACCGAGCTGCGGCTGTCGGCGCTGGAGGACCTGTGGCGGCTCCGGCTGGACCGGGCGCACCCCGACGCCCCGGCCGAGCTGGAGCAGCTGGTGCGGCTGCACCCCTCCCGCGAGCGGCTGTGGGGCCTGCTCGCGCTCGCGCAGTACCGGACCGCGCGCCAGGCCGACGCCCTCGACACCCTCCGCCGCGCCCGGGCGCACCTGGCCGAGGAGCTGGGCATCGACCCCGGTCCGGACCTGCGGCAGCTGGAGGCCGCCGTCCTCCGGCAGGACCCGGCCCTCGACGCGCCCTCTCCCGCGCCTCCACCGCCCCCGGACCCGGCAGGGCCGGCGGCGACCTCGCCGGGACTCGTCGGCCGCGACGCCGAGCTGGCCGAGGTCGACCGGGTGCTCGCCGCGGCGGCCGGCGGCCGGGGGCGCGTCGTCCTCGTCCTCGGCGAGCCGGGCATCGGCAAGACGCGGTTCACCGAGGAGGTGCTGACGCGAGCGGCCGCGACCGGTGCCCGGACCGGCCGCGGCGCGTGGGAGCCCGACGGCAGCCCGCCGCTGGAGGGGTGGACGGCGGCGGCCCGCGCGGCGCTGGGCCGGCCGGGGGTGCTGGCGCCCACGCCCGGCGAGTCGCGGGACGCCGCGGCGGAGAGCTACCGGCTGGCCGAGGCGCTGCTGGCCGGGGTCGGCGACGGGCCGCCGGTGGTGCTGGTGCTGGACGACGTCCACTGGGCCGACACAGACAGCCTCCGGCTGGTGCGCCGCGTCGCCGCCCGGCTGGCGAGGACGCCGCTGGTCCTCGTCGTCGCGCTGCGGCCCGCCACCGGGGACACCCCCGCGCCGGTCGCCGACCTGCTCGGCGCGCTGGCCCGGCTGGACCCGCTGCGCCTGGAGCTGGACGGGCTGGACGCCGAGGCCGTCGTCGCCGCGGTCGAGGCGTCCACCGGCATCGGGCTGACCCCCGAGGTCGCCCGCGAGCTGGTGGCCCGCACCAACGGCAACCCGTTCTTCGTCTCCGAGGTGGTGCGCCTGCTGGCCGCCGAGGACGCGCTGACCGACCCGCACGCGCCGGCCTGGCGCACGGTGCCGCGCGGGGTGCGCGACGTGGTGCGGCAGCGCCTCGCGGAGCTGCCACCGGCGACCGCCCGGGTGCTGGCGGTGGCCGCCGTCGCCGGGCGCGGGTTCGACCTGCCGGTCGTCGAGCAGGCGGCCGGCCGGTCCGGCGCCGAGGTGGACGAGGCCGTCGAGGCGGCCCTCGCGCTCGGACTGGTGGAGGAGCAGGGACCGGGGCACTACCGCTTCCCGCACGCGCTGGTCCGCGACGCCGTGTACGAGACGCTGCCGGCCCCCGCGCGGGCGCGGGCGCACGCCGACGTCGCCGCCGCGCTGGAGGACTGGCACGCCAGCCGGGTCGCCGACCACGCCGCGGAACTCGCCGAGCACTACCGGCTGGCCGGCCCCGCGCACGCCCGGTCGGGGTGGAGCTTCGCCCGGCGCGCGGCGGAGGCGGCGGCCGCCGGCTCCTCGCACGACGAGGCGCGCCGGCTCTTCGCGCTCGCCGCAGACCTGCAGGCGCACGACCCCGCGGCGACCGGCGCCGAGCGGGAGGCGGTGGCCGTCGGGCTGGCCCGGGCGCTGCGCCGGCTCGGCCGGCCGCTGGAGGCCTGGCCGCTGCTGGCCGCCGCCGGGGCCGAGGCCCTGCGCCGGGAGGGGCCCCGCCGCGCGGCCGAGGTGCTGCTGGAGATCACCGAGGGCGCGGTGTGGGGCTGGCGGATGCGCGGGGCGGTCGACGAGACGGCCATCGCGCTGTGGGAGAGCCTGCTCGACGCACCGGACGGCGACCTGTCCCCCGGGCAGCGCGCCCGCGTGCAGGCCGCGCTGACCATCGAGTACCTGTACGCGCCCGGCACCACCGAGCGCAGCACGGCGCTGCTCGACGCCGCCATCGACGCCACCCGCGGGCCTGGTCTCACCGACCGCGAGCGGGCCGCCGTCCTGCACGTGACGACCGGGGCGCTGACCCGGCCGGGCCTGCTGCACCGCCGCGCCGCCGTCGTCGACGAGCTGGTCGCGCTGGACACGCGCACCGGCGACGGGGCGGCGCTGGCCTACGCGCTCACCCAGCGCGCCGCCGTCCGTGGCGAGCTGGGGCGGCTGGACGACGCCGGGTCCGACCTCGTCCGCGCCTCGCAGCTCGCCGAGCGGCACGCGGTGCCGCAGGTGCTGCTCATCGCCGGCTGGGGTCTGGCGCTGGTGCGGCAGGCCCGCGACGACATGTCCGGGGCCGAGGCCGACGTCGCCCGCCTGGAACGGCTCGCGCAGACGCTGGCGATGGCGGGGGTCGGGGTCGGGCTGGCGCAGCTGATCACCGTCCGCGAGGCGCAGGGCCGGCTCGCCGAGCTGGAGCCCGAGCTGAGCCGGGCGGCGGAGCACCAGCCGGGCGAGATGCGCGACGCGCACGCCCTCGCGCTGATCGCGGCCGGGCGGGCGACCGAGGCGCGGCTGCTTCTCGGGGCGTGGGCGGAGCAGCCGCCGATCAACCCCGACTACCTGTGGCTGAGCCTCACCACGCTGCGCGCCTGGGTGTGGCTGGACCTGCACGAGGCGGGGCTGGCCGGCGACGACGTGGTCGCCGACCTGCGGTCCCGGCTCGAGCCGTACGCCGACCTGTTCGCCGTCGGCGGGATGTCGGCGCTGTTCCTGGGCTCCGTCGCGCACACGCTGGCCCGCCTGGCCGCGGCGCAGGGCGACCGGGCCGCCGCACGCCGGTACGCGGAGTCCGCCGTCCACCGCCACGGGGCCGCGGGGCTGGTCCGGTGGGCGCAGCGGTCGGCGGAGCTCCTGGCCGGGCTGGACGCCGGCGCCTCAGGGCGTCGCGGTGCCGTGGATGACGAGGGCGTGCTTCCGGAACGCCCGGCGTGACAGCTTCGGCACGAGGAACCGCACCGGGGCCGGCGCCGCGGCCAGCATCGCCGCGATCGCCTCCGGCTCCCCCTCGTACTGCAGCATCCCGAACACCAGCGACATCTGGTCCCGGCGGTTGCTCTTCCGGGCCCGCTCGCCGATCTCGTGCCACTCCTCGGCGGTGAGGTTCCGGGCGATGATCGGCAGCAGCCGCTCCTCCTCGGCGTCGAGGTGCTCGGAGAGGTGCGCGTAGGCCTGGTCGAGCAGGTCGGCCAGCCGGTCGCGGTCGGCGGCGCCGGCGGTGACCGCCCAGCGCGGCCGGATCTCCTCGATGCCGGCGAGGATCTCGGCCACGCGCTCGTGCTGGGCCTCCATCAGCCGCACGATCGGGGCCAGCTCCTCGGGCACCCGCTCGAGCAGCTTGGGCCAGATCATCTCGTCCTCGCCGGTGTGGTGGTGGTGCAGCGTCCGGGTGAGGAACTCGACGTGGTCGGCGACGACCCGCGCCCGCCGGCCGTCGCCCTCCTCCACGCGGCGGACGACGCCGCCGGCGAGCCGGAACTCGCGCCGGAAGAAGGTGTGGACGGTGTTCATCTCGCGGGTGTCGATCGGGGCGGTCGGCGTGGTGGGCGTGGTGGCGGTCATCGCGGTCTCCTCGGGGTCGGGCCGTTCTCGGCTGGTCCGACCCTCGGGCGCGGTGTCTGCATCCCTCTTGCACCCGTCTTGCACCCGCGACCGCCCCCGGGCGTGTGCGCCCACGCGGCGGATCGAGGCCGGTCCCGCGGCCTGGGCGCACCCGCTCGGCGGCTACAGCGAGAACACCAGGCCCTCCCGCGGGTCGACGTCCCCCTTCAGCAGCGCCGCGTAGGCGTCGGCGAGGGCGTCGGCCCCCGTCGCGTGCCGGAAGGTGACGAGTCGGGGCAGGCCGGTGGTGGCGAACGACGCCCACGCCGCGCCGAGCAGCCGGGCGAACGGCAGCTGCCCCAGCTCCGCGGCCCGCTCGTCGGCGACGTCGGGGGCGAAGAACCACACCGGCCGGGGCCCGCGCAGCCCGTCGGCCCCGAGGTCCACCTGCTCCCAGTGCGTCGCGCCCACCATGACCGAGGCCCGGAGGCGGTCGGCGGAGGTCCGGTGCACGGCGGCGCGGACGGCGGCGTCCCCGGCGATGTCGACCAGGACCAGCCCGCCGGCGGCAGGCAGCGACGCGATGTCGTCGTAGCCGAGGACGCGGTCGTAGAGGCCCGTCGCGACGGTCGGGCCGACGCGACCGGCCGACGTCAGGCCGAGCAGCGCCGGCCGGTCCTCGCGCTCCCGGACCGCGGCCGCCGTGCACAGCGCCGTCCGGCTCGAGGCCGAGGTGAGGACGACGGTGTCCGCGCCGTGCCAGCCGGCCCGCGCGAGCTGGTCGGCGAGGAGCCAGCCGGTCAGGAACAGCGGGCGCACGACCACCGCGGCGTCGTCGAGATCGGGCGGGAACCCGGTCCGCGGGGTCGCCCGGAGGTAGCGGTTGTAGGTCGGCGGCAGGTCCGCGCGGGCGGCCGACGAGTCGAGGAACCCGGGTCCGGACGGCGTCACCTGCAGGGTGACCCGGGTCGACATCGGCCAGTACCCGTAGAAGCGCTCGCCCGGCGCGATGCCCTCGACGCCGGAGGCCTCGGCCCGGCCGAAGCCCCAGGCGGGGATGCGGCCCCAGCCCTCCGGCGCGGGGAAGAAGTCCCAGTAGCGCAGCTGGTCGCCGAGCACGGCGTAGGTCAGGTTGTTCGCGGTCAGGCCGAACCGCTCGACGGTGAACTGCACCGTGCCCTCGGCCACCTCGGTCGCCGCGGCCTCGCCGTCGTCGACACGGGTCGTCCGGGGGTCGTCCCGCCGGACCAGGAAGTCGGTCATCTCGTGCTCCTCTGGGCTGGCCGGCCGGGTCGCCCGGGGCGACCCGGCCGGGACGGGGTCAGGCGCGGCGGGCGGTGACGAGCAGGTACTCCCAGTCCATGACGACCGAGCCGGTGCCGGAGTCGTACCGGGCGACCAGCGCGGCCAGCTCGCGGTCGAGGGCCGCGGTGCGCTCGGGGTCGTCGGCGATGGCGCGGTAGGCCACGATCGTGGGCCCGTAGACGGCCTTCCAGTGGTCGCGCCAGGCCTCCGGCGAGGGCTGGCCGCCCACGGTGATCGTCTGCCGGCGGGCGACGACGTCGGTGACCCGGTCGCCGAGCAGACCGCGCACGTGCTCCTCGTCGCCCCACAGCGGCGGCGGCTGCGCGCCGGGCGGCGGCGGGGGCGCGTACGGCTTCATCGTGCGGAACAGCTCGCCGACGAAGCCCTGCGGCGTCCAGCTGATCAGGCCGATGGTCCCGCCGGGCCGGCACACCCGGACCAGCTCGTCGGCCGCCTGCTGGTGGTGCGGCGCGAACATGACGCCGACGCACGACAGGACGACGTCGAACGCGCCGTCGGCGTACGGCAGCGCCTCGGCGTCGGCCTCCTCCCACCGCAGCCGCGCGCCCTGCCGCTCGGCCGAGCGGCGGCCGGCCTCGAGCAGCTCCGGGGTGAGGTCGGAGGCGGTGACGTCGGCGCCGGTGAGCGCCGCGGGGACGGCGACGTTGCCGGTGCCGGCCGCGACGTCGAGCACCCGGTCGCCGGGGGCGACGCCGGCGGCGGCGACCAGGACGGGCCCGAGCTCGGGGATGACGTCGGCGGCCACGGCCGGGTAGTCCCCGAGCGCCCACATGGCCCGGTGCCTGGTCTTGAGCGCGCGGTCGGCGGCGGCCGCGTCGGTGGTCCCGGTGTCGGTGGTGCCGGTGTGGATGGTGCCGGTCATGTCGGACTCCTCCGTCGTCGGTGCGGGGGTGGGCGGGGGATCCACCCGGTGCGACGACGGTGGGCCGGGGGTGTTGCAGGCCGGCTGCAACGCCGCTGGAGGGCTCACGACAGCCGGCCCAGGGCCGCGCGGGCGGAGCCGACCGCCGTCTCGAGCACCTGCGCGGCGCCGGGAGCCGCACCCGGGCGCGGGGCGGCCGGCCCGAGCGGTGAGGGCTTGCCCGCAGCGACCAGGCAGGCGTGCAGCGCAGCGGCGTCGGAGTCCGCGCCGACCCGGTGCAGCAGCCGGGCCACGTACCGCAGGGCCAGCCACTGCTGCGTGGCGTCGCCGACCCGGTCCCAGTGGTCGAGCACGCCCAGGAACGCCCGCGCCGCGACGACCGGGTCGTGGTGCACGCCGCGCGTCGCCGCGGCCTCCATCATCGCGATCCCGTGCCACCAGAAGTTGCGGACGGCGGCGGCGAGCGCGCCGGCCTCGTCGAACAGGGCCAGGGCGCGCTCGGGCTCGGACTTCTTGAGCACCAGGCCGACGGCGTAGCGGGCCATCGAGCGCGCGGTCGGGTTCGCCGTCGCCTCGGCCACCTCGAGGCTCTCCTGCGCCGCGGCGAGCCCGCGCTCGGGTGCGCGGAGGACGGCCTGGCAGACGGCGACGTAGTAGAGCGTCCAGACCAGCCGGATCCGGTCGTCGTCGGCCCGGGCGCGCTCGGCCTCGGCGGTGTAGTGCCGCAGCGCCGGCGCGGCGTCCCCCTGGTACATCGCGACGTCGGCGAGCACGTCCGCGGGGTGGGCGATGCGCGGGGTGCCCGCCGGGGGGCGCCGTCCGTCCGCGAGGGCGGCGAGGGCCGTGGCCCGCGGGAAGTCACCGCGGTTCCACGCCCCGCGGGCGGCCGCGCCGACGGCGGCGACGTAGCTGGGGTGCTCGGGAGGGGCACCGGCCACCACCCGCTCGGCCCAGGTCGAGGCCTCGTACCCGATCCGCAGGTGCACCAGCTCGGGCACGGCGGCCGCCAGCCGCAGCGCGAGGTCGCGGTCGCCGTCGGCGCAGCTGCGCAGGAAGGCGGCCCGGAAGTCGTCGTGGTCGGCCAGGGCCTCCTCGACCCAGGCCCGCTCGTCCGGGCCCTGGACGCCGCGGGCCGCCCGCTCGGCCAGGTCGGTGTAGTACGCGGCGTGCCGCCGGTGCAGCGCGGTCGTGGCGCCCTCGGCGCCCACCCGCGAGCGCCCGTAGGCCCGCAGGGTCTCCAGCAGCCGGTAGCGGCTGTGCGCCCCGCCGCTGGCGGCCACCACCATGGAGCGCTCCACCAGGCGGGTCAGCCGGTCCAGCGCCTCGTCCTCGGTGGCGTCGGGGTCGGCGACCCGGTGCACCGCGCGCAGGTCGGCGCCGCCGACGAACACCGACATGGCACGGAACACCCGCTGCTCGGCCTCCGGCAGCAGCCGGTAGGACCACTCGACGGCCTGCCCGAGGCTCTGGTGCCGCGCGACCGCCCCGCGGCCGCCGCCGAGCAGCGGGGTCTCCTCCAGCCGCCGGGCGATCTCCCCCGGGCTCATCACGCGGGTGCGGGCGGCGGCCAGCTCGATGCCCAGCGGCAGCCCGTCGAGCCGGGCGCAGATGGCCGCGACCGCCTCGGCGTCGGCCGCGTCGAGCCGCAGGTCCGGCGACACCGCACGGGCGCGCTGCAGGAACAGCGTGGCGGCGTCGTCGGCCGGCAGCGGGGGCACCGGCCACAGCTGCTCCCCCTCGACCCCGAGCGGCTCGCGGCTGGTCGCGAGGACGACGACCCGCGGGCACTGCGCCACGACGGCGGCGACCAGCCGCGACACGGGGTCGAGCACGTGCTCGCAGTTGTCGACCACGAGCAGGGCGGAGCGGCTCCGCAGGTACTCGACGACGGTCTGCTCGATCGTCAGGCCGGGGCGCTGCTGGACGCGCAGGACGGCGGCGACGGCGTGCCCGACCGGGCTGCCGTCGGGCAGCGTGGCGAGCTCGCACAGCCAGGCCCCGTCGGCGAAGCGCGGGCCGTCGCGGGCGGCGACCTCGACCGCCAGCCGGGTCTTCCCCGTGCCGCCGACGCCGGTCAGCGTCACCACCGGCCCGGCGCGGAGCGCGGCCAGGACACGGTCGACCTCCCGGTCGCGGCCGACGAAGCCGCTGGCCCGCCGCGGGAGGTTGCCCTGCCGCGGCCCGGTGGCCAGTGCCGGGTCGTGCACGAGGATCCGCCGGTAGAGGGCCTGCGCGGCCGCGGCCGGCTCGACCCCCAGGTCGTCGTCCAGGCGGGCGCGCAGGTCGTGGAACGCCGCGAGCGCATCGGCCTGCCGGCCCGTGGCGTACAGCGCGCGCATCAGCGCGACCGCGGGCCGCTCCCGCGTCGGGTGCCGGCGCACCACCGCCTCGAGCTCGGGCAGCGCCTCGGCCGCCCGCCCGAGCTCGAGCAGGGCCTCGAGGCGGTCCTCCTCCGCGGTGTTGCGCAGCTCGGTCAGCCGGGCGGCCGTCGCGGCGGCGAAGTCGTCGTCGGCGAACTCGGCGAGCGCGTCGCCGCGCCACAGGGCCAGGGCGGCGTCGAGGTCGGCCAGCGCCCGCTCGTGGTCACCCGCTGCCGCCGCGGCCCGGGCGGCGGTGACGAGCCGCTCGAACGTGTCGGCGTCCAGCGTGGCGCCGTCCAGGGACAGGCAGTAGCCCGGCGGGCGGTAGCGCAGGTCCGCGGCCGCACCCAGGGCGCCGCGCAGCCGGGAGACGTAGGCCCGCAGCGCCGTCCCCGCGCCCGGCGGCGGGTCGTCGCCCCAGAGGGCCGCGACGAGCCGGTCGGTGGGCACCAGGTCGCCGCCGGCGAGGAGGAGGACGGCGAGCAGCGTCCGCGGCTTGTGCCCGCCGACGGCGACGGGCCCGCGGTCGTCCTCCACCTGCAGGGGCCCGAGGATCCGGACCCGCGCCGTGCCAGCAGCTGTCATCGCGCGCCTGCAATCGGGATGCAACGGGCCCGGCCGACAGTAGCGGCGGCCCGATGTCGAGGACAGGTCCCAGGAGGCGCCGACCATGACCACCGCACCCCGACGCCGCTCCGTGGGCGTCACCCCGATGGAGAACCGCGCCGACGTCGTGCTGCACCTGGCCGGCCGGGCGGAGGAGCTGGGCTACGAGTCCTTCTCGGTCGCCGAGGGCTGGGGGCACGACGCCGCCGTGCTGCTGGCGACGATCGCCGCCCGGACCGAGCGGATCGGGCTGGCCACCGGCGTGCTCAACGTGTGGGGCCGCAGCCCGGCCGGCATCGCGATGCTGGCCGGCTCGCTGGCCGAGGCCTCGGGCGGCCGGTTCGCGCTGGGGCTGGGCGCCGGGTCCCCGCAGCTGGCCGAGGGGCTGCACGGCCAGCGGTTCGAGGCGCCGGTGGCCCGGCTGGGGTCGGTGACCCGCCAGGTGCGCTCGCTGCTGGCCGGCGGGCGGGTGACGCCGACGGTGCCCGGAGGGCAGCGCCCCCTGCGCCTGGCCGTGCCGCCGCACCCGGAGGTCCCGGTGCACCTGGCCGGGCTGGGTCCGCGGTCGGTGCGGCTGGCCGGGGAGCTCGCCGACGCCTGGTGCCCCTTCTTCCTGCCGCGGTCGGGTCTGGCCGACGGGGTGAAGCAGGTGCAGGAGGGCGCCATCGCCGCCGACCGGCCACTGCCCTCGGTGCGCCCCGGGCTGCCGGTCGCGGTGGCCGCCGACCCCGCCGTGGCGGAGGCGGTCGCCGCGTGGTGGGTGGTCACCTACCTGACCGGGATGGGCCCGCTCTACGCCGGCACGCTGCGCCGGCTCGGCCTGGGCGCGGCCGTCGACGCCGTGGTGGCGGCGAACCCGGCACCGCGCTCCCCCGTGCTGCCCCCGGAGGCGCGGGTGCTGGTCGACGAGGTGCTCGTGGCGGGGGACGCCGCGGCCGCCCGGTCGGCGGTCGACGCGTGGACGGCGGCCGGTGCGGACGTGCCGGGCATCGTGCTGCCGCCCGGCCGGCCGGTGGAGGAGCTCGAGTACGCGCTCGAGGTCCTGCGCCCCTGAGGTCAGCCGCGCCAGGCGCCCCGGGCGGCCGCCGCGGCCGCGTAGTCGGCGAACCGGGTCGGCCGGCGGCCGGTGACCCGCTCGACGACGTCGTCCGGCTCGTCGTCGCCACGTCGGCGCAGGGCGGCGAACGCGTCGAGCTCGGCCTGCGTGACCGCCTCCGGCTGACCGGCCGCCGTCATCGCCTGCCGGTAGGCCTCGGGGTCGCCGTCGAACCGCACCTCCCGCCCGCTGACCCGGGCGACGGTGGCGACGGCCTCGGCGAAGGTCAGCGGCTCCGGGCCGCGGACCTCGTACAGCTGCCCGGCGTGGCCGTTCCCGGTGAGCGCGGCGGCGGCCACGGCGGCGATGTCGCCGGCGTCGACGAAGGCCTGGCGCAGGTCGCCGACCGGCACCAGCACCTCGCCGGCCAGCACGCCCGGCGCGAAGAAGCCCTCGTCGAAGTCCTGGTCGAACCAGTTCGGGCGCAGCACGGTCCACTCGACACCGCTGTCGCGGACCAGCCGCTCGGCGTCGAGCAGCCGCTGGTCGCCCATCTCCTCGACGGCGCTGCTCGACAGCAGGACGATCCGCCGCACCCCGGCGTCGACGGCCTGCGCGACGAGGTCCGGCTCGACCGGGACGCCGTCGGGGGCCATGAGGTACAGGCCGGTGGCGCCGGCCAGGGCCGGTCCCCAGGTGGCCGGCCGGGCCCAGTCGAACGGTGCGGCGTCCGGGCCGGTGGCGGAGCGGGAGGCGGCCCGGACGGCGTGGCCGTCCCGCCGCAGTGCCTCGACGACGCGCCGGCCGGTGCGCCCGGTCGCGCCGAGTACGAGGGTCAGGGAGTCGCTCATGCACCCATGCTGGGACGCGTTGCGGTCACCTCCTGACCGCGTTCGCCGCCTCTCGTCACGAGCGATGTGCGCCCACGGCCCGTTCCCGGGCCCGGCCGGTCACCAGCCGCACGTCGCTCGGGGTCAGGAGCCTGGCGACCGCCGGCTGAGCTCCCGCTCGGCCGCCGACGTCTCGCCGATCCAGTCGTCGATCGTCGTCCACCAGCCGTGCAACCAGTCGACGAGCTCCTCGTCGTCGCGCGGGACCTCGGCGGCCGGCACGAACCACCAGCGCAGGTGCAGCGTCTTGTCCATCGGCAGCTCCCGCCACAGGTCGCCGACGGTGTGCAGGTGGTCCAGTCCGGTGTGCGCGACGAACACGACGTCGGCGTGCGGCGCCGCCCGCAGCGCGGCGGCGACCCCGGCCGGGCGTGGGGGCAGCACGTGCTCCAGCGACTCCGCGCGGCGGGCGGCGACGACCTGCCCCCGCGCGCGCAGCCGCTGGATGGCGCGGAACCGCCGCCGCGGGGTGAAGTTCGCGCCCTCGGGGAAGATCAGCAGCGCGTCCTCCTCGCCCAGGTCGCGGGCCAGCTCCCCGATCGCCTCGACGGCACGGTCGCCCGGCGCGTCCGACGACACGAAGTGGTTGGGCAGCCGGTTGAGCAGGACGTCGATCATCGGGTCCAGCTGCAGCAGGTCCTTGAGCACGATGCGGGGCTGGCGCAGGTGGTCGCGGTCCATGAGCGTGTGCACGAGCAGGAACGAGTCGCCCGGGCCGGCGTGCCGGGAGAGCACCACCATCGCGTTCGTCGAGCCGGGCACCCCGTCGTCCAGCGGCGACCAGGACTCCCCGTCGGTGACCAGCCGCAGCGCGAACAGCCGCCGCGCCACCCGCATGAGGACGTCGAGCAGCAGGCGCAGGACCGTGTAGTGGGCGGCGCGCCAGGCGTGGCCGCCGCGGCGGCGACCGAGGCCGCCGAGCACCCACAGCACCGCCGCGGCGACCTGGCCGGCCACCTGCAGCGCCAGGTACACCAGCGCGAAGCACAGCAGCCGCAGCGCCCGCCACCGGCCGGGCAGCCACACCGAGACCACCGCCGCGACGAGCACCAGCACCGGCAGAAGGAGGACGCCGGCCACCAGCGCCGCCAGGACCAGCGGCCCGGCGAGCCGGCGGACGGGGCGCGGCGGGAGCACCTCAGGCCACCCGGTCCAGGTAGTCGCCGGCGGCGGCGTGCGCCCGCTCGATCCGGCCGGGCACGCCGGCGAAGTCCCGGTAGCGCAGGTCCCGGAGGCTGCCGGCCGACGGCGGGCCCTCGGCCCCCGACGGCAGCACGTGCAGCGTGACGTCGGCCGGCAGCGCGGCCACGTCGGCGGCGAAGCGGTGGCGGCGTGCGATCTCGAAGGCGACCTGCGCGACCTCCCACGGCCGGGCCGGTGGGCGCAGCGGGCGGTCGATCCGGCCCACGTGCAGCACGTACACGGTGTCGGCCCCGAGTGCGACCGCCCGCCCCACCGGGATGCTGTGCACCAGGCCGCCGTCGACGTAGTGCTCGCCGTCGACCTCCACCGGCGGCAGGAGCCCGGGGACCGCGCACGAGGCGAGGACCGCGTCGAGGAGCGGCCCCCCGGTGAACCAGTGCTCGGCCGCCCGCTCGATGCTCGCCGCCACGCACTGGAACGGGACCCGCAGTCCGGCGAAGGTGTCCACCGGCAGGTGCTCGGCGAGCAGGTCCCGCAGCGGCTCGCGCGGGTGCAGGTGGGTGCGGGTCCGCACCAGCGTGCGCGCCCTGTCCAGCACCGATCCGGCGAAGACCCCGCGGGCGGCCAGGTCACCCCACACCTCGCGCAACCGCGCCACCGTGCCCGGTTCCGGGTCGGCGGCCACGAGGGCGCCGTTGATCGCCCCGACCGAGGTGCCGACGACGAGGTCCGGACGGACGCCGCGCTCGAGCAGCGCCTGCAGCATCCCCACCTCGGCCGCGCCGAGCAGCCCGCCGCCGCCGAGGACGAACGCCGTGCCGCCCTCGCCGGCCGGTCGCGGTGTCGATGCCATGACCGGATCGTGCCCGGCCGCCTCCCCGGGGGCAGCGCGACGAGGTGTCACACCGCGGTCCCGGCCGGTGTCTCCATGGCGTGACCACGACACACCTGGAGGAGAGATGACCAGCAGCACCCGCGTCCCCGCGACCGAGATCACCGGCGTCTACGGGGCACTGCTCAAGACGGTCAGCCGCAGGCTGTTCGGTCAGGTGCCGGAGGGCGCCGGGGTCATGTGGCACTCCCCCGCCGTCCTCAAGGACACGATGGCCTTCGGCCGCAAGGTCGACTCGTGGGACCGGCTCGACCCGGACCTCGCGTCCTTCGCGGCCATGGCGGCGGCCAGCACGATCGGCTGCAGCTTCTGCCTGGACCTGCACTACTTCATGAGCCACGACCGCGGCCTCGCCGAGGAGAAGGCGCGGGAGGTGCCGCGGTGGCGCGAGTCCGCCGTCTTCAGCCCGCTGGAGCGGCGGGTCATGGAGTACGCCGAGGCGATGTGCCGGACCCCGGTCGCCGTGACCGACGAGATGTCGGCCGCCCTGCTCGCCGAGCTGGGGGCTCCCGCGCTCGTGGAGCTGACCGCCAGGATCGGGATGATGAACATGACCGCCCGCGGCAACGTCGCCCTCGGCATCCGGTCGCAGGAGTTCGCGGCGTCCTGCGGCCTGCCGCCGTTGGCGGCGGCTCCCGGGAAGGGCCTCGCCACGGCATGACCGACGACCCGTTCCTCTCCCACCGCGGCCTGCTGTTCACCGTCGCCTACGAGATGCTCGGCTCCGCCGCGGACGCCGACGACGTCGTCCAGGAGACGTGGCTGCGGTGGGCCGAGGCGGACCGGGCCGCCGTGCGCGACCCGCGGGCCTACCTCGTGCGGGTCGTCACCCGGCAGGCGCTCAACCGGCTGCGCACGCTGACCCGACGCCGCGAGGACTACGTCGGCGAGTGGCTGCCCGAGCCGCTGCTCACCGGCCCCGACGTCGCCGACGACGTCGAACTCGCGGAGAGCGTCTCGATCGCGATGCTGACGGTGCTGGAGACGCTCGGGCCGACCGAGCGCGCGGTCCTCGTGCTGCACGAGGTGTTCGACGTGCCCTACGACGAGGTCGCCGAGGCGGTGGGGAAGTCGCCCGCCGCGGTCCGGCAGATCGCCCACCGGGCGCGCGAGCACGTGGCGGCGCGGCGCCCCCGGACGGCGGTGAGCGCCGAGGAGCACCGGGAGGTCGTGGCCCGCTTCCTGGCGGCGGTCACCGCCGGCGACGTGCTGGGCCTGGTGGACGTCCTCGCACCCGACGTGGTCGTGGTCGCCGACGGCGGTGGGCTGGCGCCCGCGGCGCTGCGCCCGGTCGCCGGCCGGCAGCGCGTCGCGTCGGCCCTGGCGCACTTCGCGCGGCTCGCGCCGGGCGTCGCGATCACCACGCCGCTGCTCAACGGTGGCGTCGCCGTGCGGATCGACCCGGGCGGTGAGTTCGAGACGGCGGTCGCGTTCGTCGTGGAGGACGGTCTCATCGCCCGCATGTACGCGGTCCGGAACCCGCACAAGCTCGGCCGGCTCGACGAGGTGGCCGACCTGCGCCGTTGACGGTGGCCGGTGTGCGCTCCGATCCCCCAGCCGGATCCGTTGTGTGCAACCGAAGCCGGCGGGGAAGACGTCGGGGGTGACGAGCGCAGAGCAGCACGAGGTCCTGGTCGTGGGCGGCGGCAACGCCGGCATCTCGCTGGCGGCGAAGCTGCTCCGCGACGGCTCCGGACAGGTCACCGTCGTCGCCCCGCAGCCGGTGCACCGCTACAAGCCGCTGCTCAACTACGTCGGCGGCGGCGAGGCGACGATGGCCGACCTCGAGCGGCCGATGGCCGACGTCGTCCCGGACGGGTGCACCTGGATCCGCGACGCCGTCGACGCGGTCGACCCGGCCGCGGCGACCGTCCGCACCCGGCTGGGGCGCACGCTGCGGTACTCGACGCTCGTCCTGTGCCCCGGCCTCGAGGAGGACTGGGCGGCCACCCCCGGCCTGCAGGAGGCCTACGCCGACGGGTGGGCGGCCTCCACCTACGTGCCGGGCAGCACGCCGCGGGTGTGGCCGCTGCTGTCCGGGCTGCGCGCCGGCTCCGTCGTCTTCACCGTGCCGCCGGAGCCGGCGTCGTGCGGGCCGACCGCGCTCAAGCCGCTGTTCATGGCCTGCGACCACTGGCGGCGCACCGGCGTGCTGGCCGACCTCCGGGTGACGCTGGTGCTGCCCGAGGCGACCGCCACGCGGGTGCCGCACGCCGACGAGGTGCTGGAGCGCGCCCTCGCCGACCTCGGCGTCGAGGTCCTGCGCGAGACCCGCGTCGAGTCCGTGGACGCCGACCTGCACGGCGTCACCGTCGCCGGCCCGGCCGGCCGGCACGTGCTCGAGGACGTCGCCGTCGCCCACGCCGTCCCGCGCTACCGGGCGCCGCGGTGGATCGCCGGCAGCGGCCTGGCGGTCGACGCGGACCCCGGCCTGGTCGACGTCGACCCGGCCACCCTGCGCCACCGCCGGCACCCGTCGGTCTGGGGGCTGGGCGACGCCGCCGCCGTGGCCACCCGCCCCTCCGGCGGCGCGCTGCGCAAGCAGGTCGCCGTCCTCAGCGCGAACCTCGCCGCGGCCCACGACGGCGGGGACCTGCAGCGCTACGACGGCTACACGGTCGTGCCGATCACCGTCGCGCGCCGGACGCTGACCCTCGCCGAGGTGGACCGCGCGGGCCGGCCCACCCCCTCGGTGCCGTTCGTCGACCCGACCCGGCCGCGGCGGGCGACGTGGTGGTTCGACCGGTACGCGCTGCCGCAGGTCTACTGGCGCCGCATCCTCCGCGGCCGGGTCTGACGGCGGTCAGTCCTCGGGGCGGTCCGTCGCGGGCGCGGCCCGGATCGGGTCGAGCTCGGGGACGTCGGCGCCCACGCAGAACTGGGTCATCATGTCGTGGTCCTCGTGGGTCAGGTTGTGGCAGTGGACCATGTACTTGCCGCGGTCCTCGGGGTAGGTCATCTCCTCGGGCCGCTGGGCCGGGTCGTGGCCGTTGGGGTCGCCGGCCTGGTGGAACCGCATGAGCACGTCGACCCGCTCGTTCTCCCCGATGTAGACGACGTCCTTGGGCCCGCGCTCGTGCGCCGGCGGCGGCGCGCCGTTGCGGCTGAGCACCTTGAAGTCCACCAGGTGGATGTGCAGCGGGTGGAACCAGCCGCCGGAGTTGTTCTGGATCGTCCACACCTCGGTCGTGCCGGGCTGCACGGTCGCGAACTCGAGGCTGTAGCCGGAGTCCTCGATGTCCTTCCACGTGATGCCGCTGATCACCCACTCGCCGTTGGAGCGCTCCAGCCGCATCTGCCGCCGGATGGCGCCCTGCGGCGTGAGGCTCATGACGCCGCGGGCGGCCGTCGGGTCGAGGACGGCGGGGACGGCGTTGTCCGACGTCGGGAAGGCGTCGCCGGTGACCTCGAACTGCATGATCTTGTCGGTGTCGTCGTAGTCCGGCGCGTTCGGGACCCCGCGGTTGACCAGCTGCACCCTCGCGCCAGGCGGGTACCGGCTGAAGTCGACGACGACCTCGTACCGCTCGGCCATCCCGATGCGGAAGCCGGTCGTGCTCTGCGGCGCCGGCATCAGGCCGCCGTCGGTCCCGATGACGGTCAGCGGTGAGCCGTCGCTGAGCGCCAGCTTGTAGGCCCGCGAGATCGAGGCGTTGAGGACGCGGAACCGGTACTTGCGCCGCTTGACCTCCAGGCTGGGCCAGGGCACCCCGTTGACGAGCACGACGTCCCCGAAGGTCGAGGAGTGGCTGTTGTCGTCGAACAGCAGGGCGCCGTCGGAGGCGAAGGCCTTGTCGCTGACGACCAGCGGCAGGTCGAACTCCCCCTTCGGGAGGGGCAGCGCGCGCTCGACGGGGTCCGTGCAGACGTACATGGCGGCCAGACCCATGTAGGCGTTCTCCGCCGTGTGGTGGACGCCGTGGTCGTGGTACCAGAGCGTCCGGGCGCTCATCCGGTTCTCGTAGACGTAGTCCTTCCACTGCCCGGGCTGGGTGATGTCGCTGGCGTACCCGTCGTACTGCGGTCGCGACGGCGACCCGTGCAGGTGGGTCGACGTCCAGTCCCGGTACTGCATCGCCGGGTGGGTCGGCGGCAGGGCGTTGACCTGCCGGACCACGGCGGTCTGCCCCTGGCGCGTGACGATCGTCGGGCCCGGCGTGCCGCCGGCCCCTCCGATGGTGTCGTAGTAGCCGAAGACGGGGGTGCGGTAGCCGGGGATGATCTCCGGGTGAGCAGCCGCTGCTCGATGCGGTGGTAGGCGGCGCCCGACGCGGTGGTCGTCGACCGGGCGACCGGCGGGGTCCGGAAGGGCAGGCTGTAGGGACGCGGCAGCTTGCTCGCGGCCATCTGCGAGGCGGACGAGGCGCTGAGCGTCGGGACGAGCGGCAGGGTCAGCGCGGCGGACGCGAGGGCGCCGACCTTGAGAGCGTCGCGGCGGGTCAGGGTGGTGGGCACGGTGTCTTCCTCTCGGGTCCCCCTGTTCGTGGACGGGAGGAGGCTCCTTCGCCGGTGCCGCGCGGGGTCACCCGTGACGTGGGGCCCGCCCGACACCCCGACTTGGGGGGTTGCCGAATCAGTTCCGACTCGCTCTCGACGCGTCCTCACGACCCGTGACCGGACGGGACGTCCTCGCGGACGGAGGTCAGGCTCCCCTCAGCGACCTGCGCCGACGTCCCGGCACGGCCTCGACGGCCTCTGGACGCCGACCCCTCGGGTCTCCACACTGCGCTGCACGCCGACAGCCGGCACCGGACGACGGGGGGCACGCAGTGGACATCGAGCCGGGCACCCTGATCGGCGGGTACGTGGTCGAGCGGCGCCTGGGCAGCGGGGGGATGGGCGCCGTCCACCTGGCCCGCCACCCGACCCTCCCCCGCCACGTCGCGCTCAAGGTGCTGCACGGCGGGCTCGCGGCCACCCCGGCGGTGCGCGCCCGGTTCGAGCGGGAGGCGGAGCTGCTGAGCCGGCTGTCGCACCCCAACGTCGTCGACGTCCTCGACCGCGGCACGCAGGACGGCCTGCTGTGGATCGCGATGCAGTACGTCGCGGGCCCGGACCTGGCCGACGTCCTGGCGCGCGACGGCGCCGCGCCGCCCGAGCGCGCGCTGGCGATCGTGGCCGCCGTCGGCGCGGCGCTCGACCACGCGCACGCCTGCGGACTCGTGCACCGTGACGTCAAGCCCGCCAACATCCTGCTGGCGGTCCTGCCCGGCGGCGGCGAGCGGGTGGTGCTGACGGACTTCGGGATCGGCCAGGACACGGGGTCCTCGGCGGTGCTGACCCAGACCGGCGAGGTCACCGCGTCGCTGGCCTACGCCGCACCCGAGCAGGTGTCCGGCGCCCGCGTCGACGCCCGCGCCGACGTCTACGCGCTGGGTGCCGTCCTGTTCGAGCTGCTCACCGGGCGCCGCGCGGTGACCGCCGAGACGCTGCCCGCGACGCTGTACGCGGTGGTCACCGCCCCTCCGCCCGACCCGCGCGCGGTCCGCCCCGACCTGCCGCCGGGGATCAGCGCGGTGCTCGCCCGGGCGATGGCCAAGGACCCAGCGCAGCGGTACGGCTCGTGCGCCGAGCTGGTCGCCGCCGCGCGGGCGTGCTGGCCGGCACGCCCGCCGGCGCTGGAGACGACGGTCGGCCGGTTCCCCCCGCCGGCTCCGCCGACCCTGCCGCCGCCCCCGCCGTCCCCGACCGCCGGACACCCGCGCCGGAACCGCCTGGTCGCCGGCGCCGTGGCCGGGCTGGTCGCCGTCGTCGCGGTGGGGGTGCTCGTGGCGCTGGCCCCCTGGCGTGGCGACGACGACGCAGCCGCGGCCGGCACGTCGACGGCGACCCCGTCGACGGCGGCCTCGTCGCCGTCGACGTCGTCGGCGGGCCCGGCGCAGCCGTGGGGCGAGGTGCAGTTCGTCGTCGACGACTTCCCGACCCTGCTGCCCGAGACCCCGGACGGCGAGGGATGGGCCGGAGGCACCTGCGCGCCGACGTCGTTCGCGATCGACGTGCACGCCGACCTCGGCATCACCTGCCAGTACCCGAACGGGATGACCGTCGAGGTGGCGCACTACCCGGACGTCGCCGCCCGCGACGCCCGCCGCGCGGAGCTGGAGCAGGAGGACGCACCCGGGTCACCGGAGAGCTGGGCCACCGCGACCACGACCCGCGCCGGGGTCCGGCTGTTCAACGCCGACGGTCAGCCGCTCGCGTGGCAGTGGTACCTGTTCAACCAGCAGGACAAGGCGCTCTACGTCGTCATCGCCGAGTGGGCGGGGCACACGCAGGCCGAGCTCGACGCGGCGTTCTTCGACCAGGCACCGTTCACCGGGCCGGCGGGCACCTGAGCCCCGACCGATGAGTCCCGGCGCCGCGGGAGTCATACCGGTGACCCACTGCTGCGAGAGGGAGCCCGCGATGGACGCCGACCAGACCCCCGCCGAGGAGTACCGCGAGATCGGGGGCCGCTTCACCCGGCTCGTCGAGGGCGTGCCCGACGCCGCGACCTGGGACCGGCCCTCCCCCGTCGCCGGTTGGACCGCGCGCGACGTCGTCCGGCACCTGGTCGAGTGGTTCCCCGGGTTCCTGCGCGCCGGCGCCGGGGTGGAGCTGCCCGCCGGGCCGCCGGTGGACGACGACCCGGTGGGCGCGTGGCGGACGTTCAGCAACGGGGTGCAGGCGCTGCTCGACGACCCGGCGTCCGCCGACCTCGTCGTCCGCAACCCGCACATCGGCGACGTGCCGCTGCCCCAGGCGGTGTCGCGGTTCTTCACCGCCGACGTCTTCATGCACACCTGGGACCTGGCGCGGGCCACGGGGCAGGACGAGACCCTGGACGCCGCCCGCTGCGCCGCGATGTTCGCGGGCATGGAACCGATGGACGAGATGCTGCGGGCCAGCGGTCAGTACGGTCCGCGCGTGCCTGTGCCGAAGGACGCCGACCCGCAGACCAAGCTGCTCGCCTTCATCGGCCGCGACCCTCGCTGACCCATCCCCCGGGCCGGCGAGCCGGGTCAGCCCGTCCGGCGGGGGAGGTCGGCGTCGGACTCCAGGCGCGAGAGCACGCTGGTCGCGACGGCGTCGAGCGCGGCCACCTGCTCCTCCGTCAGCCCGTCGAACACCAGGCGCCGGACCACCTCCACGTGGGCCGGCGCGGCCTGCTCGATGGCGTCTCGGCCGGCCACGCTGAGGACGACGAAGGCACCGCGCCGGTCGGTGCTGCACTCCTCGCGCACCACCAGGCCGCGGCGTTGCATGCGGGCCAGGTGGTGCGACAGCCGGCTCTGCTCCCACTCGAGCGCCTCCGCCACCTCGAAGACGCGCAGCCGGCCACCGGCGCACTCGCTCAGCAGCACGAGGACGTCGTAGTCGGCCAGTGACAGCCCCGAGCTGCGCTGGAGCTCCCGGTTGAGGCGGGCGTCCAGGCGCGAGGACATCCGCAGGAGCCCCCGCCAGGCCCGCTGCTCGCCCTCGTCGAGCCACCGCGTCACGCGCCCCACCTCGTCCCCGGAAGAAAAATGACGCGTCATCTAGTTTACCGCCTCAGTACATGACACATCATCCATGTGAGCCGTTCCCGAGCACCGCTCACCGTCCGACCGGAGGCCCCGTCGTGGCAAGCACGTCCCTCGTCCCGGGCATCGAGGTCCGCCGCGCCGCCGAACGCGCAGCCACCCGGATCTCCTGGCTGGACAGCAAGCACTCGTTCTCGTTCGGTGCGCACCGCGACCCGAGGAACACCCACCACGGCCTGCTGCTGGTCAACAACGACGACGTCGTCACCGCAGGCAGCGGCTTCGAGACCCACCCCCACCGGGACATGGAGATCGTGACCTGGGTGCTGCAGGGGTCGCTGGTGCACCAGGACTCGACCGGCCACAACGGCGTCATCTACCCCGGCCTGGCCCAGCGGATGAGCGCCGGCACCGGCATCCTGCACAGCGAGAAGAACGACTCCTGGCGGCTGCAGGGCGACGTCCACCGGGACCCGGTGCACTTCGTGCAGATGTGGGTCGTGCCCGACGAGAGCGGCATCTCCCCCGGCTACGAGCAGCTGGAGATCGACGACGCCCTGCTCGCCGGCGGCCTGGTCCCCGTGGCCTCCGGCATGCCCGGGCACCGGGACGCCGCCGCCATCGCCATCCGCAACCGGTACGCCGCACTGCACGCCGCGCGCCTGCAGCCGGGCCAGTCCGTCGAGCTGCCCGACGCGCCGTTCCTGCACCTGTTCGTGCCCCGCGGCGCCGTGACGCTCGAGGGGACCGGCGACCTCGCCACCGGCGACGCGGCCCGCCTCACCGCGACCGGCGGCCAGCGCGTCACCGCGGTCGAGGCCGCGGAGGTCCTCGTGTGGGAGATGCACGCGACCCTCGCCGCCTGACGGGTCACCCCGTCGTCCTCCGAGGACGCCCCCCAGACGTGCCCGCCGCGCTGCGGCGGCGGGACGGCACCAGCCACCCGATCCACCACCCGAGCCCCAGGAGAAGACATGACCAAGATCGCTGTCATCTACTACTCGTCCACCGGCAACGTGCACCAGCTGGCCGCGGCCCTGGCCGACGGCGCCCGCGAGGCCGGGGCCGAGGTGCGGCTGCGCCGCGTGCCGGAGCTCGCCCCGGAGGAGGCGATCGACTCGAACCCGCTGTGGCGGGCCCACGTGGACGCCACGGCCGACGAGGTCGAGGTCGCCACCGCCGACGACATGGAGTGGGCCGACGGCTACGCGCTCGGCAGCCCCACCCGGTTCGGCACCCCCGCCGCCCAGCTGAAGCAGTTCATCGACACCCTCGGCGGCCTGTGGTTCACCGGCAAGCTGGCCAACAAGGGCGCGACCGCCTTCACCAGCGCGCAGAACGTCCACGGCGGCAACGAGTCGACGATCCTCACGCTGTTCAACGTCTTCTCGCACTTCGGCGCCGTGATCGTCCCGCCCGGCTACACCGACCCGCTGCTGTTCGAGGCCGGGGGCAACCCCTACGGCGTCTCGAACGCCTCCGGCGGCAAGTCCGACACCGTCACCGACGCCGAGATCGCGGCCGCCCGCTACCAGGGGCGCCGCCTCGCCGAGGTGAGCGCCAAGCTCGCCGCCTGACCACACTCCCCACGAGACCACGCGGGCCCGCACCCCCCTGGGTGCGGGCCCGCGGTCGTGCGGTCCGGATCGTGATCCCGCTCGCCGACCAGGCAGTCCCGGACTGCGGGGACCCGGCCGGTCTACACGTTGAAGCGGAACTCCACGACGTCGCCGTCGGCCATCACGTAGTCCTTGCCCTCGATCCGCACCCAGCCCCTGGCCTTCGCCTCGGTCATCGAGCCGGCCTCCATCAGCTGGTCGAACGAGACGACCTCGGCCTTGATGAAGCCGCGCTGGAAGTCGGTGTGGATGACGCCGGCGGCCTGCGGGGCGGTGGCGCCGACCGGGATGGTCCAGGCGCGCGCCTCCTTGGGCCCGGCGGTCAGGTAGGTCTGCAGCCCGAGGGTGCGGAAGCCGACCTTCGCCAGCTGGTCCAGGCCGGGCTCGCTCTGCCCGATCGACTCGAGCAGCTCGGCGGCCTCCTCGGCGGGCAGCTCGGCGAGCTCGGACTCCGTCTTGGCGTCGAGCAGGATGGCCTCGGCCGGGGCCACCAGCTCGCGCAGCTCGGTCACCAGCGACTCGTTGGCCAGCTCGTCGGCGTCGACGTTGAAGACGTAGAGGAACGGCTTGGTCGTGAGCAGCGACAGCTCACGCAGCGGCTCGGTGTCGACGCCCGCGGCGAACAGCGTCTGCCCGGTGTCGAGCACCTCCGACGCCGCGACGGCGGCCTTGTGCAGCGCGGCCCGCTCCTTGTCCTTGCGGGCCTCCTTCTCCAGCCGCGGGATCGCCTTCTCCAGCGTCTGCAGGTCGGCCAGCACCAGCTCGGTGTTGATCGTCTCGATGTCGTCGCGAGGGCTGACCTTGCCCTCGACGTGGACGACGTCGGGGTCGGTGAACACCCGGATCACCTGGCAGATCGCGTCGCTCTCGCGGATGTTGGCCAGGAACTTGTTGCCCAGCCCCTGCCCCTCGCTGGCGCCGCGCACGATGCCGGCGATGTCGACGAACGACACCGTCGCCGGGATCACCTTCTGCGAGGAGAACAGCTCCGCCAGCCGCCCCAGCCGCGGGTCGGGCACGCCCACCACGCCGACGTTCGGCTCGATCGTGGCGAAGGGGTAGTTCGCCGCCAGGACGTCGTTCTTGGTCAGCGCGTTGAACAGGGTCGACTTGCCGACGTTGGGTAGACCGACGATCCCGATGGTGAGACTCACGGACAGCCAGCCTACGTGGGCGCGCCGCTCAGCCCGTGGGCGTCATGGAACCGAGGACCCGGTCCCACACCGCGTGCCACTCGCTCTCGATCGAGAAGGGAGCGGCGAAGAGCACGAGGACGTCGCCGTCCACCACGACGCCGAACACGGAGAGCTGCTGGTCCTCGCTGAGGAACAGCCCACCCTCGAGCAGCGGGACCTCCAGGCCCGCGACGAGCGTCGTCCCGGTCAGCTCCAGGCTCAGCGCCGGCTGGGTGGCCCTGATCTGTCCGGGCAGGTCCTCCGGCGTCACGCCGGTCAGCCTGGGGTCCCGCCCGACGTACATGCTGACCAGACGCTCCGGGTCCTCGGCGGCGACCTCCGCGGCAGCAGCCTGGCTCGCCGGGTCGGCCACGTCGAAGGGGAAGCGGTCCTCCGGCCCGAAGTAGGCGAACTCGCCCAGTTCGTCCTCGTCGCGGAGCAGCCGCCAGTCCGCCGGGACCTCCGCCTCGTACGGCACCACGACCAGCGACCGGGTCTCGTACTCCACGTCGACCGCGCTGCTCCACGGCGACCAGACCAGCAGGCCGGCGAGGACGGCGACGGCGGCGGCCACCGCCACGACCGCGACCCGCGCCCGCCGGCCGCCCGGTCGACGGTGCCGGCCCGAGCCGGGGGTGCCTCGTCCCGGCTCCCCGGCCGCAGCCGCGGACGGGACCCGGGCCGCGGGCGCCGGGGGAACCGGGGCAACCGGGGGAACCGGGGGCGCGGGGGGCGCCGCCGGCACGCCGACCGCCCCGACGACCGTGGCCGGTGCCGGCGTCCGCGCGGAGGCGGGCTCGTCCGGCCGGTGCCCCGCCGCGGTGCGCAGCCCGGCGACGAACTCCCCGCACGACCCGGGCCGGTCCCCCGGGTCCTTGGCCATGCCGCGCGCAAGGACGTCGGCCATCGCCGGCGGGAGGTCGGGGCGGACGTCGGTCAGCCGCGGCGGCGGCACGGACACGTGCGCCCACAGCAGGGCGGCCTCCTGGTCCCGGCGGAACGGTGGCACACCGGCCAGCAGCTCGAAGGCGACGCAGGCGAGCGAGTAGAGGTCGGCCCGCCCGTCCACGTCCTCGCCCTGGATCTGCTCCGGCGCCACGTAGTGCAGGCTCCCGAGGAACGTCCCCGAGCGGGTCAGGCCCGACAGCGACCCCGCCTGCTTCGTCAGGCCGAAGTCGGTCAGGTACAGGTGGGCACGCGCCGGCACGTGTCCCGGGCGCCCACCCGACACGAGGAGGTTGCCGGGCTTGACGTCGCGGTGCACGAGCCCGGCCCCGTGGGCGGCGTCCAGCGCGGAGGCCGCCTGGCCGAGCAGGAGCACCGCCTCCGGCACCGGCAGCGGGCCGCCGCGCAGGACGCTGGCCAGGTCCGCGCCGTACACGAAACGCATCGCCACGTAGAGCAGTCCCTGCCAGTCGTCCGCCTCGTACACCGGGACGACGTGCGGGTGCTCCAACGCCGCCGCGAGCCGGCACTCCCGCACGAACCGCTGCCGGAACTCCTCGTCGTGCGAGAGCTCGGGCGCCAGCACCTTGAGCGCCACCGGCCGGTCCAGCCGGACGTCGCGCGCCCGGTAGACCAGCCCCATGCCCCCGCGCGCGAGCAGCTGTTCGACGCGGAACCGGGAGACGTCCGTCCCGGGTTCGATGAGCGGTTGAGACAGCGACATCGGCGTCCCCACACGGGAGGCGGGACGGGCGGCGCCCCGCCGGAGCAGGCGGAGGTGCAGCCTACGGCCGGAAGGGGCCGCGCAGCGGGCCCCAGCCCCTGCCGGACGGCGCCGCCGCGTGCCAGGCTCGCAGACCTCCCGCACCCCCGGAGGTCCCCGTGGTCCCCTCCCCGACGACGACGTCGCGGCCCGACCCCACCCCGCTCCCCCGGCACACCCGCGTGGCCGTCGTCGGCAGCGGCTTCTCCGGCATCGGCACCGCCGTCGCGCTGCGCCGGGCCGGCATCGACGACTTCGTCGTCCTCGAACGCGCCGGCACCCTCGGCGGCACGTGGCGCGACAACACCTACCCGGGCGCGGCCTGCGACGTGCCCAGCCACCTCTACTCGTTCTCCTTCGCGCCCAAGCGCGACTGGTCGCACGTCTACTCGCGCCAGCCGGAGATCCGCGAGTACTTGGAGCAGGTCGCCGCCGAGCACGGCGTGCTCCCCCACCTGCACCTGTCCACCGACGTCGTCGCCGGGCGGTGGGACGACGAGGCCCTGGTGTGGCGGCTGGAGACCAGCCGGGGCGACCTCACCGCCGACGTCCTGGTCAGCGGCGCCGGCGGCCTGGTCGAGCCGCACCTGCCCGAGGTCCCCGGCATCGACTCGTTCGCCGGCCCGTGGTTCCACTCGGCCCGCTGGGACCACTCGGTCGACCTCTTCGGCAAGCGGGTGGCCGTCGTCGGCACCGGCGCGTCGGCCGCGCAGTTCGTGCCGGAACTGCAGAGGACGGCGGCGCGGGTCGTCGTCTTCCAGCGCACCCCGCCGTGGGTCGTCCCGCGCAACGACCGCGCCTACACCCCGGTCGAGCACCGGCTCCAGGCTCGCGTGCCCGGGCTGCTGCGCCTGGCCCGCAGCGGGCAGTGGGCCGTCCGCGAGGCACGGCTGCGGCTGTGGACCGGCGGCGGCCGGCTCCGGGCGCTGTTCGAGAAGCAGGCGCTCGCGTTCCTCGAGCAGCAGGTCCCCGACCCCGACCTGCGCACCCGGCTCACCCCCGACTACGCGATGGGCTGCAAGCGGGTGATCGTGAGCGACGACTACCTCCCGGCCCTGACGCAGCCGAACGTCGAGGTGGTCACCTCGCCGGTCGCGGAGGTCCGCCCGCACGCGGTGGTGGACGCCGACGGTCGCGAGCACGAGGTCGACGCGATCGTCTACGGCACCGGCTTCCGCGTCATGGACATCCCGCTCTCCCACCGGCTGGTCGGGCGCACGGGCCGCACGCTGCGGGCGGAGTGGGACCGCGCCGGAGCCCAGGCGCACCGCGGCACCACCGTCGCCGGGTTCCCGAACCTGTTCCTGCTGCTCGGCCCGAACACCGCGCTGGGCCACACCTCCGTCGTCCTCATGATCGAGGCGCAGATCGGCTACGTGGTGCAGGCGCTGCAGCGGATGGGCGCGACCCGCGGCGCCCTCGAGGTCCGCCGGGCCGCGCAGGAGGCCTACAACGCGCGGCTGCAGGACGAGCTCGGCGACACCGTGTGGAACACCGGCGGCTGCCGGTCCTGGTACCGCGACGAGCACGGGCGCAACTTCACCCTCTGGCCCGGGCACACGTCGGCCTTCATCCGGCTCATGCGCCGGTTCGACGCGGAGTCCTACGAGCTGCGGGTGGCGCCCCGCGTCCCCGTCCACGCCTGAGCCTGGGAGCATCCCGCCCATGCGCGTCTCTCCCGCCGCCGTCGCCGGCGTCGCCGTCCTCACCGCGGGGGCCGTCGTGGCCCGCCGCCGGGCCGCCCGTCCCGCCCCGCCGGTCGCCGAGCCGCCGCCCCCGCCGCAGGGCCGGACCCGCACCGTCGCCACGGACGACGGCGTGGACCTGCACGTCGAGGTCTTCGGCGCCGAGCAGCCGACCGCGACCGTCGTCCTGGCGCACGGGTACGTGCAGTCGTCGCGGCTGTGGGCCGGCCAGGTGCGCGACCTGCTCGACGCCCGGCCCGACCTGCGGGTGGTCACCTACGACCACCGCGGCCACGGCGCCTCCGGGCCCACCCCGCGCGACCGCGCGAACATCGAGCAGCTCGGCCGCGACCTGGCCCGGGTGCTCGACGAGGTCGTCCCCGACGGACCGGTCGTGCTCGGCGGGCACTCGATGGGCGGCATGACCGTCATGGCGCTGGCCGAGCAGCACCCCGAGCTCTTCGGCGACCGCATCGTGGGCGTGGCCCTGGTCGGCACCAGCTCCGGCGGGCTGGACGCGGTCACCTACGGCCTGCCGAAGCCGGTGGCGAAGGTGGTCAAGCGGGTCCTGCCGGCCCTCAACGAGCGGGCGGTGCAGGCGGAGCTGGCCGGCAGGAAGCGCGCGGTCGGCAAGGCCGACATGTGGCTGATCTTCAGCGGGTCGGCGGACCCGGCCGACCTGCGGCTGGCCACGGAGGTGCACCGGGCCTGCACCGCCGAGACCGTGGCCGCCTTCCTCGCCACCTTCTCCGACCACGACCGCGCGAAGGCGCTCGAGGCGCTCAGCGAGATCCCGGTCCTGGTCGCCGTCGGGGACGCCGACCGGCTGTGCCCGGTCGAGCACAGCCACACGATCGCCGAGGCCCTGCCGACGGCCGAGCTCGCCGTCTACCCCGGCGTCGGGCACATGGTGCACATGGAGCGCCGCCGCGAGGTCAGCGACCGGCTGCTCGCGCTGGTGGACCGGGCGCTCGCCCGAGTGGGCGCCCCGGCCGCGACGGCCTGACGCGGGCAGCGGGCCCCCGCGGGGGCCCGCTGCCCACCGCCGGCTCAGGCGGCGAGCGCCGCCTCGATGTCGTCCTTGATCTGCGCCGGCTGCACCGTCGGCTCGTAGCGGCGGATGACCTCGCCGTCCTTCCCGACGAGGAACTTGGTGAAGTTCCACTTCACCTCGTCGGTGCCGATCGCCTCCGGCCGCATCTTGGCGATGTGGTCGTACAGCCCGGGCGCGGTCTCCGCGGAGAAGTCGCCGGGGTCGGCCGCCCGCAGGTACGACCACAGCGGGTGCGCGTCGTCGCCGTTGACGTCGACCTTGGCGAAGACCGGGAAGGTGACGCCGTACTGGGTCGAGCAGAACTCCTGGATCTCCTCGTTCGTCCCCGGCTCCTGGCCCATGAACTGGTTGGACGGGAAGCCGAGCACCTCCAGGCCCCGGTCCCGGTACTGCGTGTACAGCTCCTGCAGGCCCTCGTACTGCGGCGTCAGCCCGCACTTGCTGGCGGTGTTGACGACGAGCAGGACCTTCCCCGCGTAGTCGCTCAGGCGCTGGGTGGTGCCGTCGGCGGCGTCGACGGTGAAGTCGTGGGTCTTCATGCGCTGGTCCTCTCGGGGGCGGCTGTCCGGCTGCAACCGCAAGGCCTACCAGAAGACGGCGCGGGCTCCCTGCTCAGTCCAGCTCGGTGGTCATCCGCACGCGGGTGAGCTCCTCGCCGTCCACGGCGACGGTCTCCACCTCCTGCTCCCGCCAGCCGTACCGGGCGAACACCGGCGCGGCCCGCCACGACGCGTGGGTGACCAGCGCGCGGATGCCGGCGGCCCGGGCGACGCCCTCGATCCCGGCCAGCAGCGCCCGGGCGACCCCGCGGCCGCCCGCGGCCGGCGCCACGAACAGCTGGTCGACCTCGCCGGGGACCAGCCCGTCGACCGCCTCCACCGCCAGCGAGGCGAAGCCGGCGACCGCCCCGTCGGCCTCCGCCACGAGCACGACCGTCGCCTCGATGTAGCGCGCGTGCGCCGCCGCGGTGCGCCGCCGCGCCCACACCGCCCGCTGCGCGGGCGTGTAGTGCCCGGCCGCCGACTCCTCGATCGCGGCCCGGCTCACCTCGGCCAGCACGGCGGCGTCCTCGGGCCGCGCCGGGCGGACGACGACGCTCACGCGCCCGGCCGCGGCAGCAGCCCGCGCTCCACGGCGACCATCACCGCGCGGGTGCGGTCGTCGACCCCGAGCCTGGCGAACAGCCGCAGCAGGTGGGTCTTCACGGTGGCCTCGCCGATGAACAGCTCGCGGCCGATCTCGGCGTTGGTCAGCCCGCGCGCCACCCCGGCCAGCACCTCCAGCTCCCGCGGTGTCGGCTCCTCCACCGCCGGCGCGCGCATCCGCGACACCAGCCGCGCGGCCACCGGCGGGGCCAGCACCGTCTCCCCGCGGGCGGCGGCGCGGACGGCGTCGGCGAGCTGCGGCAGCGGCGCGTCCTTGAGCAGGTAGCCGGTCGCGCCGGCGGCCACCGCGCGGGTGATGTCGGCGTCGGTGTCGTAGGTGGTCAGCACCAGCACCCGGACGGCGGGGTGCGCCGCGGCCAGCTTCTCGATGGCGGTGACGCCGTCCATCCGCGGCATCCGCAGGTCCATGAGGACGACGTCCGGCGACAGCTCGGCCACCCGCGCCAGCGCCTCGAGCCCGTCCCCGGCCTCGCCGACCACCGTGAGGTCCGGCTGGGCGTCCAGCCAGCCCACCAGCCCGCCGCGCACCACCGGGTGGTCGTCGGCCACCAGCACCCTGATCCCCGTCATGCGCCCGGCACCCGCACGGTCACCCGCGTCCCCTCCCCCGGCGCCGACGCCACGTCGACCTCGCCGCCCACCTGCTCCACCCGACCGCGCAGGCCCTCGAGCCCGGCGCCGGCGACCGCGGCGGGGTCGAAGCCCACGCCGTCGTCCTCCACGTGCACCGACACCTGGCCGGCCACCCGCGCCACCCGGACCACCACCGCGCTGGCGCCGGCGTGCCGGCGCACGTTGGTCAGCGCCTCCTGCGCCCCGCGCAGCAGCACGACCTCCTCGTCGCGGCGCAGCGCGACGCCCTCGCCCAGCGCCGCCGTGTCCACCCGCACCGGCAGGCCGGTCTCCCGCGCGAACCGCCCGGCCAGCCGCTCCAGCGCCTCGACCAGCGTCGACCCGTCCAGCGCCACCGGCCGGAACGCGGCGACCACCGCCCGCGCCTCGGCCAGGTTGTCGCGGGCGACCTCCTCGATCAGCCGCAGCCGCTCGGCGGCGGCGGCCGGGTCCGTCCCGACCTGCGCGGCGGCGGTCTGCGCCAGGACGACGATGCTCGTGTAGCCCTGGGCGAGCGTGTCGTGCACCTCGCGGGCGAGCCGCTCGCGCTCCTCCATCACCCCGCGCTCGCGCTCGACCGTGGCCAGCTCCGACCGCGTGCGCTCGAGGGACTCGATGAGGTCGGCCCGCTCGGCGCTCTGCCGGAGCACCCGGCTCACCCACAGGCCCAGCGCGAGGCTGAAGACCAGGCTGATCCCCGTCTCCTGCAGCACCTGCGCCGTCGTCCGGTCGCTGCCGCTCGCGGTCAGCGGGCCGATCGCGGTGGCGGCGGCCAGGAACAGGGTCCACGCGACGCCGACGCCCGTGCCCTGCACCACGAACCAGACCTGCGGGTAGGCGAGGAACAGCAGGAACAGCAGGCTGGGGGCGACCCAGCCGAGCACCCCGAACGACGCCACGAGGACGACGAGGTAGGCCAGCGCCCGCCGCGGCCGGCCGCCGGCCAGGGCGGGCGCGCCGGCGGCGAGGTAGGCCAGGGCGAGGACGGCGAGCACGGCGACCGCCGGCCGGCGGCGGTCGTCGGCGACCGTGTCGGCGGTGGCGGCCGTGAGCACCGCCAGCGCCCACACCACCGCGGCGATGACGTGCATCCCCACCACCGTGGCCCGCCAGCCGCGCGCGGACAGCGGCGCGGGGGGGGGGGGGGGGGGGGCGGGGGGGGGGGGGGGGGGGGGGGGGGGGGGGCGCGGGCCGCGGTGGGGGGGGGCGCCGG
>NZ_JBJGZX010000033.1:0-50213 GCF_054050735.1 Blastococcus sp. SYSU D00813 | reverse complement strand
GGCGGCCCGGGGGACGGGCCGCCGCGCCGGCGACGCGGTGGGGTCGGCGGTCAGTCGCCGCCGGGGAGGGCCTCGACGACGCTGTTGAACAGGCCGGAGAGCTGGCCGCCGAGGGTGCCGACGATGACGATGATCGCCAGCGCGATCAGGCCGACCATCAGGCCGTACTCAACGGCGGTGGCGCCCTTCTCCTCCTTGCGCAGGCGGTCGGAGGCGAGGGCGTAGAGGCTGACGATCGCGGCGAACGGGTTGGACACGGGGGTGCTCCCTGGGGGTGGAGCCGGCCAGGACGGGCCGGGGGTGGCCCGCCGTCGCGGCTGTGGGGAGCGCTTCGGGTCGCGGGTTGCGGGCCTTGAGGGTTTTCCACCCCGTCGGCGGACGGCGTCACCCGCACGCCTGCACGCCTGTGGCCGCCGTCACCGCCGGTCACCACCCGACCGGGGAGAGCCGGAACGGGACCGGTCGGTTCAGGCGGCCGGGAGCGCGAGCGCGACGGCCACGGCCGCGCCCAGCAGCATCGCCGGGCCGAAGGGCAGCGCGCTGCGCAGCGTGATCCGGCGGGCCGCCAGCAGAACCAGCGCCGCGACGGCCTGGACGACGAAGGCGGCGAGCGCCCCGAGCAGCAGCGCCGGCCAGCCGAACCAGCCCAGCGGGAGGCCGAGCAGCGCGGCCAGCTTGACGTCGCCCATGCCCAGCTGCCCGGGCGCCAGCAGCGCGAGCACGAGGAAGACGGCGAACAGGACGGCGGCCCCCAGGAAAGCGCGCCCGAGCTGCGCCCAGGTGCCGCCGGCGGCCGCGGCCCCGGTCAGCAGGAGAGCGACCAGGACCGTGGCCGGCAGGACGACGCGGTCGGGCAGCAGCCGGTGCTGCAGGTCGACCACCGCCAGCAGCACGGCCGCGACGGCGAGCACCAGCAGCGCCGGCAGCTCCGCGGCCGGGCCGGTGGCCCAGGCGGTCAGCGCGCAGAGCACCGCCGTCCCGGCCTCCACCCCCGGCGGGCGGACGGCGCGGCGACCCGGCGCGAGCACCGCCGCGGGGCCGGCGCCGGCCGACCACGGGAAGCGGCCGGCGGCGCGGTTCACCAGCACCCCGGCGAGCAGCCCGCCCAGGGCGGCCACGGCGACCAGCGCGGCGGTCATCCGCGGCGGGCACGGTCGGGGGCGGGCACGGTGGGCACCCTGGCACACCTCTGGCGGCGCCCCGGGCAGGCCCGCGGTCAGGTCGGCAGGTACCAGACCACCGAGGTGGAGGCGCGCGTCCGGCGCACCGTCGTGTACCCGGCCATCACGAGCGTGTCGCCGACGAGCGCCATCGGGCCGGTCACGCCCGCGTCCGACAGGTGCTCGAGCGGGCCGACGGTGCCGGCCGTGAGGTCCACCTGGACGAGCACGGGCTCGGCCACGTCGCTGTCCTCGCCCGCCTCGCCCGCCACCCAGGCCCGCGTCCCGTCCGGTCCGACGAGCACGTCCTCCCAGTACCCGTTGGGGAACTCCTCGTAGCTCGACGGGAGGGTGGCCAGGGCGGTGGGCGCGGAGCCGTCCGCGGGCACGCCGACCAGCGACACGGTGGAGCTGCCCGCGGCCCGGGTTTCCGCGACGAGGACGACCTCGTCGGCGGGCCCGACGGCCGCCGCGCCGGGGACGACGGTGCCGGGCACGCGCTGGGCCGGCGGCGGCGTGGCGGGGAGGTCGCCCGGGAGGACGCCGGGCAGCCGCAGGACCACGGCGGCGGGCTCCTGCCCGGGTGCCTCCACGCCGAGGACGACGGCCATCCCGGCGCCGTCGTCGGTGAGGAACAGGCCCAGCGGTGCCGCGCCGACCCACTCCGCGAGGGGGTGCGTGCCGGTCACCTCCCCGCTGTCCGGGTCGATCGCCGTGAGCACCGGGGCGGCGCCGTTGCTGTGCAGCAGCACCACGGTGCGCCCGTCGGGGGCGAGGACGGCGTAGCCGTCGTCGGCGCCGTTGCCCAGGTACGTCGGGGGCGTGGTGGGCCGGACGTCGAGGGTCTCGTCCGGCTCGCCGCCCGGCGGGACGACGGCGACGAGGACACCCCGCGCGCGGTACGGGCTGGCGACCACGGCGACCGAGCCGTCGGGCCGGGGCACGACGTCGAGCGCGCTGCCCTCGAAGAGGGCCCGGGAGACGACCTCGCCGTCCTCGACGCGGGCGACCGCGGAGACGTCCAGCTCGTCGAGCGTGACCACCACGGAGCCGTCGCCGGCCGGCGCCACGTCGGTCGCGGGGACGAGCGGGTACCCGTCGGGGCCCACCACGGCCACCTCGACCACCGCGGGGCCGGCGGGTCCGCCGTCGCCGCCTCCGCAGGCGGCGACCGAGACCGCCAGCAGCGCGGCGGCCAGGGTGGTCAGGGGACGGCGGAGAGCGTGCGGCACGCACCGACGGTCGCCCGACCCCCTTGTGCGGGCCTTGACCGCCGCTGGTGGACCGGTGGCGCCCGGCCCGGGCCGGGCCCGTGCCCGTGTCGGCCCCGGGGGTCGAGCCGGGCCGCCGACCGTGGAGCCGGGCCGTGGCGCGGCTCAGGCGACGACGTCCCGGGCCGAGCCGTGCCTCTCCGCCGGAGACGGCTACGCCGGGCGGGTCTCCGTCAGGGTGGCGAAGGCGATGACGTTGTCCTCGTAGCTGCCGGCGGCGCTGTCGAAGGCGCCGCCGCAGGTGATCAGCCGCAGCTGCGGGTCGGGGGTGTTGCCGTAGACCTCGATCGTCGGGAAGTCGTCCTTCGGGTGGCGCTCCACCCGGTCGACGACGAAGACGGCGACGCTGCCGTCGGCCCGGGTGACCTCGACCGGGTCGCCCGGGGTCAGCGCGCCGAGGTCGTAGAAGACGCCCGGGCCGTACTCGGCCGAGTCGACGTGGCCGAGGACCACCGCCGGGCCGACCGCGCCGGGCTCCGGCCCGGGCTCGTACCAGCCGGCCTGGTCGTCGGGGCCCAGCGGCGGCACCTCGACGGTGCCGTCGTCGTGGAGGCCCAGGCGGAGCAGGTCGCTGGTCACGTCGATCGACGGCAGGGAGACCGACACCGGCGCGGGGGTGGCGACCGCGGGGGCGCCGGCCGGCGACGGCGGCGGCCCCCCGGGCGCGGGCGGCGGCGTCGCGGGGTCCGAGGTGGTGGCGCCGGCTCCGGAGGCCGGCTGCGGCGGGGACTGCTGCCCGGTCAGTGCCAGCACGAGCGCCACGACCCCGACGACCGCCAGGGCCAGGGCGGCGAGGAGCCAGCGGCGGGGTGCGCGGCTGCGGGGCCGGGTCTGCGGGTCGTCCGTCACTGCGTCCTCCGGGTCTGCGGGCGGGCCGGCCGGGGCCGTGCCGCGCGGGAGGAGGCTCCGCGCGGCACGGCGTCCGGGATCAGGCCTGGTCGGCCTGGCGGCGGCGGTGGGCCACGGCGCCGGCGGCGGCCGCACCCACGAGGGCGACGGCGCCCACGCCGAGGGCGGCCTGCTGCTCGATGCCGGCGGTGCTGCCGCCGCCGGTCTCGGCGCCACCGCTGGGGGCGGTGCCCATCTGCGAGGCGGCGAGGGTGCCGCAGGCGGCCGGGGCGGTGGCCTCCATGGGCAGCGACGGGTCGAGGTCGCTCATGACCGTGCCGTCGTAGGTGCCGCTGCCGTCCTCGTCCACGCCGTGCAGCACGAGCACCGCGGTGCCGGCCTCGAAGGAGGCCGCGACGTCGGGGGTCACCTCGAAGGTGCGCTCGTACGAGATGTCCCCGTCGGTCGGGAACCGGTCGATCGCCAGGCCGCTGTCGGGGCTGGTGTCCCCGGAGGTGGTCAGCGAGCTCCCGATCGCGCCGTAGTAGGGCACGCCCTCGGAGACGCTGACGAAGCCGTCGCCGTCGGTGTCGTCGGCGTCGGTCGGGCACTGGCCCTGGGCGCCGATGTGGAAGTGCTGGGCGTGCGGCGCGCCGGCGAGCAGGCCCGAGGCCTCGATCATCACCGTGGCGGTGGTCCCGTCGAGGGTCACCATGCCGGTGCCGGTGACGCCCGACTGGTTCAGGGCGCCGAGGTCGGCCTGGTAGGTGTGCGTGCCCTCGTGGGCGGACGCACCGGTCATGGTGAGCAGCGGGAAGGCCGCGGCGGCGAGGGCGACGGTGGGCAGGGCGAGGGTCTTGCGCACGAGGGTTCTCCTTCGAACTCGGGGTGCGACACCGGCGCCGGGGTGGCGAGGCGTCCCGGTGGCGTCCTGGTCGGACCACCGGTGGGGCTCGTCCGCACCGCGGTGCGGACCGTGCTGCGGACCCGGGGAAGGGGCCCTCTCCGGACGGGCTCCCCCGGCGCTCGACCGGGGTCGGTCACCGTCCACGTACGTCGTTCGCCGGCTGTCCTCGCATCGGTTCATTCGGAATCGCACACGGCCCGATCGGGTACGACCGTGTTGTCGCCGAGCGAACCGCTGACCTGCGGGCGAGCATGGTGGATCCGCACGACGCGGCCGGTAGGACGCCGGGACGAACCCCTGGGACGGGAGCGCACGAATGCCGGGCATGGACCTCCAGCCGACCCACCCCGGGCACCGCCGCCGCCGGGCCACCGCACTCCTGCTCGGTACGCTCGGCGCCCTGGTGGTCCTGGCGGTCGCCGGCGCGCCGGCCGCGTCCGCGCACGACCAGCTGAGCGCCGCGACGCCGGCCGACGGCGCGTCGGTGGCGACGGCGCCCGCGGAGGTCGCCCTGCGCTTCAGCGGCGTGGTGCAGGAGCTGGGCGCCCGGGTCGCGGTGACCGGACCGGGCGGGACGGCGGTGGGCGACGGGGAGCCCCGGGTCGTCGACACGACGCTCACCCAGCCGCTCGCGCCCGGCCTGCCCGCCGGCACCTACACCGTCGAGTGGCGCGTGACCTCCGCCGACGGGCACCCGATCGCGGGGACGACGTCCTTCACGGTCACCTCCGGTGGGGCCCCGGCGCCGGTGCAGGAGGCGTCGTCCACCGAGCCGGCCGGGTCCTCGTCCTCCGGGGTCTGGATCGGCGTCGGCGCCGGAGCCGTCCTGCTCGTCGCGCTGGCCGTCGCGGCCCGGCAGCTGCGCAGGCGCGCATGACCACCCTCCTCCCCCGGCCGGCGGCTGCCCCGGAGACCGCGCCGCCGGCCCGACGGACCGGCCTCGTCCTCGGGGCTGCCGCGGCCGCGGCCCTGGCCGCGGTGCTCGTGCTGGCCCTCCTCGTCGGCGGCGGCGCCCCGGACAGCACCGAGAGCGGCCTGGCCGACCCGGGGCCGCTGGTCGGCTGGGGCCTGCCCGCGGTCACCCTCGCCGTCCGGGTCGCCGCGGTCGGCACCGTCGGCACGCTGCTGTTCGCCGCGGTCCTGCTCCCGGGGGCGGTGCTGCCCGACGCCTCGCGTCGAGCGCTGCGGGCCGCGTCCGGCTGGGCGGTCGCGTGGGCGGCCGCCGTCGTCGTGCAGGCCCTGCTCACCGTGGCGGCGTTCCTCGGTGTCCCACCGGCAGACCTGACCGCGGGGTCGGTGCGGGCCTTCCTCCTCCACCTGCCCGCCGGGGACGCCGCCGTCGGTGCCGTCGTCGCGGCCGTCGCGGTCGCGATCGGCGCGCGGCGGGCCGCCGGCTCGGGGTCGGCGGTGCTCCTGCTGGGCGTGGCCGCCGCGGGCGTCGTCCTCCCCGCGGTCCTCACCGGGCACGCGGCGACCGAGGACGACCACGTCCTGGCGGTCTCGAACCTGGCGGTGCACGTGGTCGCCGCCGCCGTCTGGGTGGGCGGCCTGCTGGCCGTGCTGCTGCACGGCCGCGGGGCAGGCGTGCTACCGCGGGTGGCGGCCCGGTTCAGCGCGGTGGCGCTGGCCGCCGCGGCCGCCGTCGGTGCCTCCGGGCTGCTGGCCGCCTGGCTGGTGCTCGACGACGGCGCCGGCCTGCTCTCCGGCCTCGGCTCCGGCTACGGCCTGCTGCTGGTCGGCAAGACGCTGGCGCTGGTCGCCCTGCTCGCCCTCGGCCGGCACCACCGGCGCCGGGCCCTGCCCGCGCTCGCCGCCGGCCGGCCTGGGGCCTTCCGCCGCTTCGCCGCCGCCGAGACCGGCCTGATGCTCGCGACCGTGGCGCTCGCCGTGGCGCTGTCGGCCTCCCCGCCCCCGGCGGCGGCGACCCCGGCGGCTCCGGCCGCCGGCGCGGCGGCGGAGGGCGGCCCCGCGCCCGCGACGGAGGAGTTCACGCCGCCGGCCGGGCACGACCACGGCGACCTGTCGGTGCCCGTCCTGGTCGACCCGACCGGCTTCACCGTGACCGAGCCGGTCGCGCCCGGCGCCGTCGTGACGGTGCACAACCCGACCGACGCCGACGTGACCGTCACCGCCGACGACGGCTCGTTCGACGCGCGGATCCCGGCGGGGAGCCTCACCTCGTTCCGCGCGCCGGCCACCCCGGGCAGCTACCCGTTCACCAGCCGGCACGCGACCGGGTTCACCGGCGTCCTCGTCGTGGGCTGATGCCGGTCAGCCCACCGACGCCCCGGCCAACCCGGCGGCCAGGCCCACCAGCGCGCAGGCGCCCAGCGTGCGCAGCACCGACCAGCGCAGCCGGAACAGCAGCACCGCGGCGAGCGCGGCGATGCCCACCGCCACCCACCGGACCGACCCCACGTCGGGCACCTCCAGGCCCAGCGGGCCCCACGTGCGGCGGCTGCTGTCGGCGAACAGCGTGTGGACCGCGAAGTAGACGCCGAGGTTCGCGATGACCCCCACCACGGCGGCGGTGATGCCGGTCAGCGCGGCCGACAGCGACCGGTTGCCGCGCAGCCGCTCCATGTAGGGGGCGCCCAGCAGCACGAACAGGAAGCTGGGCACGAACGTCACCCAGGTGACGAGCAGGGACGCCAGGACGGCGGCCACCCACGGGTCCAGCGAGCCGGGGTCGCGGTAGGCGCCGAGGAAGGCGACGAACTGCACCACCATGACCAGCGGCCCGGGCGTGGTCTCGGCCAGGGCCAGCCCGCGGACCATCTCCCTCGGGGCGAGCCACCCGTAGACGTCGACCGCCTGCTGGGCGACGTAGGCCAGGACGGCGTAGGCGCCGCCGAAGGTGACGACGGCGGCGCCGGAGAAGAACAGGCCCTGCTCGGTGAACACGCTGCCGGCACCCGTGAGCAGCCCAACCGCGGCGACCGGCAGCGCCCACACCAGCAGGCCCACCAGCAGGACCCGCAGCGTGCGGCGGGCCGTGGGCGCCTCGTGGTGCAGGACGTCGTCGCCGATGACCGGGGCGGGACCGGCGTCGGGCCCATCGCCGGCCTGCCTGTTCGGCAGCGCGGACGGACGCCACCGGCCCAGTGCCCAGCCGGCGACGCCGGCGACGGCGACCACGGCGGGGAACGGCACACCGAACACCGCCAGCGCGACGAACGACGCCACCGCCAGGACGACGAGCGCGCGGCTGTCCAGCGCCTTCCTCGCCACCCGGATGACGGCCTGCACGACGATCGCCAGGACGGCCGCGGCCAGCCCGGTGAACACCGCGGTGATCGCGGTCGTGTCCCCGTAGGCGACGTAGACGGCGGACAGGGCGAGCAGCGCGACGACGCCGGGCAGCACGAACAGGCCGCCGGCGACGAGGCCGCCGCGGGTGCCGTGCAGCAGCCAGCCGACGTAGGTGGCCAGCTGCTGCGCCTCGGGGCCGGGCAGCAGGGTGCAGTAGTTGAGGGCGTGCAGGAACCGGCGCTGGCCGATCCACCGCTTCTCGTCGACCAGCGTCCGCTGCATGACCGCGATCTGGCCGGCCGGGCCGCCGAAGGTCTGCAGCGAGATGAGGAACCACGCCCGCACCGCGGTGCCGAACGGAACCGCCGGTGCCGGCGCGAGGTGCTCGGACATGGGCCTCCCCGACCGGACGCACGACGCCCGCGAGCCGTGCCGGCGGGAGCCTATGGGGAGCAGGTGAACGGCCGGGGTGGGGTCAGCCGCGGCCGTACAGCCAGACCGCGGCCGCGGCGGCGCCCTCGCCGCCCAGGCGCGTCCCGCCGCCGGTGACCACGACGTCCTCCGCGACGACGAGGTCGTTCGGGAAGCCCCAGCTGGACAGGTCGACCGCCTCGGCCGCCCCGGAGCCGAGATCGACGACGACGAGGACCGGCTGCGGGTTGTCGGTGTCCTCGCCGTAGTCGCCGGCGACGTACAGCGTGGTGGCCTCCGGGTCGACGCCGAACGCGTCGACGTCGCCCTGCGGGAGCTCCGGCCAGCCGGGGACCTCGACCCGGCGCACGTCCGCCTCGTCCGCGTCCGGCGCGAGGGTGGCGACCGTCGCGGCGTCGTAGCGCACCTGGATCTCGTCGTCGTCGACGTGCTCGAGCGCCACCACGGTGAGCACACCCCCGTCGTCCAGGGCGCTGGCCCAGACGGGGTCGTCGAGCGCGACCGGCTCGGGGTCGGCGCCGGAGAGGTCGGCGGGCAGGCGGTGCACCTCCGCGCCCCCGGCGGTGCCGAGCAGGACCACCAGCTCCTCCCGGTCGGCGTCCAGGTGCAGGCCCTGCACCGAGGTCGCCTCGTGCTCCTGCTCCGCGCGGACCTCGCCGGTGGCCGGGTCGACGGCGACGAGGAGCTGCGCGTCGTCCCCGTCGGGCAGGGCGAGGACGACGGTCTCGCCGTCGGGGGCGAGCACGCCCTGCAGGACCGACCCGTAGGCGTACTCGCCCTCGTCCAGGTCGACCCGCGGCTCCAGCGGCCGCAGGTCGACGGCGTCGGCACCCTCGGGCAGCACACCGACCGACAGCCGGGTGCCCTCCTCCTCGGCGACCACCACCACGACCGACCCGTCGGGGAGCGGCACCACCTCGACGACCCGGCCGGGCAGCGCGACGCTGGAGACCGGCCGGTCGCCGACGACGCGGACCACGCCGCTCCCGGAGCCGCTGTAGAGCGCCGCCACGACGGAGCCGTCGGCGGCGACGTCGACCTCGTAGACGTCGTGCAGCCCGCGGGGCGCGCCGGCCTCGGGGACGCTGACGTCCACCTGCGCCACCTCCCCCGCTCCCACCGGGGCACCCCACGGCACGGGGCCCGAGCCCGACGAGCAGCCGACGAGCAGGGCGGCGCCGAGGGCGGCGGTGGCGGACAGGGCGGCGCGACGGGTGGGCATCGTGCTCCTCGGGAGGCGTCGGGGTCGCCCCGACGTTCCCCCGGCGGCCTTGGCCGGGGCTTGCACGCGACTGGCGCCGCCGGACGTCGTACCCGTCGGGCAGGCTCCGCGGCGTGCCGTTCACCGCCACCCTCGTGCGCTGGCCCGGAGCCGGCGCCTGGGTCTTCGCCCCGGTCCCCGCCGAGCACGCGCCGGAGCACGCGGGCGCCTTCGGGCGGGTGCCCGTGACGGCCACCGTCGACGGCCGCACCTGGCCGACCAGCGTCTGGCGGGACCGGCGGGCCGGCTGGCTGCTGCCGGTACCGGCCCGCGTCCGCGGCGGCAAGGACGACGGCGACACGGTCACCGTCGAGGTGGAGGTCGACCCCGGCCGGCTGTGACGGGTCGGTGGACCCTGGTCCGGCGGGCGGCCGCAGACCACGCTGACCGGCGCAGGCCCGACCCCGGGAGGTCCCCGTGCAGGAGTTGCGCTGCCGTGACGCCGGCTTCGACTGCGAGGCGGTGGTGCGCGCCGAGACGGTCGACGACGTCCTCGCCGAGGCCGGCCCGCACGCCGAGCAGGTGCACGGCCTCGAGGTGACGCCCGAGGTGGCCGGGCAGTTGCGCGGCGCGGTCCGCGAGGTCGCCCCGGCCTGACCCCGCCCCGGATCCGACCCGCCCCGGACCGTGCCCGCCGGCGGACGGCGGGTCAGGCCGGGACGGCGCCGGAGAAGACCGCCGGGAAGCGGTATCCGTCGACGTCCACGGAGAGGCTGACGGCGCCCAGCCGGTCGGCCGGGATGGCGAAGGAGTAGACCGCCGACGCGGTGCCTCCCGGTGCCAGCGCGCCGGCGAAGTCGACGGTCTCCGCGTCGTAGAGCGGGCTGGCCTGCGCCGCCGGGTCGCCGTAGCTCGCCTGCACGACCACCGCGGTCAGGTCCAGCGGCGCGCCCGAGCCGTTGACGACCTCCAGCCGGAACACCGTCTGCGGCTGGCCGGCCAGCTCCCCCGGCCCGCTCCCGGTGGTCACCTGCTGGCGGGCCTCCACGACCCGCACGGTGACGCCGTCGGACCAGGCCGCCGGCGCCGTGAAGTCGGCCGGCGCCGCGGTGACGGTGCGCGCGGACCCCGGCACGCCCTCGCGGGTCACCACCGGCGGGGCCGGCGGCTGCGTCGCGGTCGGTGGCGGCGCCGTGGGCGTCAGCTCCTCCTCGGCCGCCGGCTGCTCCTCGGCCGGCCCCGGGGCCGGGGAGCTCGTCGGGGCGGCCGGGGACGACGACGCGGCCGGTCGGGCGTCGCCGTCGTCGTCCCCGCCCACGAGGGACCCCACGAGGACACCCGCGGCGGCCACCAGCAGCAGGGCCGGCAGGACCAGGCGGAGCACCAGGTCACGGGTGCTGCGCCGGGGCGCGGCGTCCCCGGTCACGCGACCGGCCGGGCGGAGAAGGCGGTGACCCGCACCGGGACGGCGGCGGTGGCGCTGCCCGACAGGTAGGCCTCCAGGCCGACCCCGCCCGGGCCCTGCAGGGCGGCGGTGGTGTCGGTGCGCGACAGCGCCCACGCCGTCGGCTCGGCCGTGCCGGTCCAGGCCCGGGCCTGCACCGTGGTGGTGCCCGAGCCCGTCACCTGCACCCGCAGGTTCAGCGGCGTGCCGGGCGTGTAGCGCCCGGCCAGCGCGACCTCGGTGCCGATCAGCGTCTCGACGCCGTTGACCTGGCGGACGGCACCGAGCCGGACGCTGCCGTCGGCGAGGAACCGGACCCGCAGCTCGTAGTCGGAGCCGGCGCTGGCGCGGCGGCCGAGCACCGAGAACGTGAGCCCGCCGCCGGTCGGCGCCGCGCCGAGCGCCACGGTCGTGGTGACGTCGGCGTTCGGCTGGGAGACCGCGGCCAGCGACGAGGCGGTCGTCTGGCCCGCGCCCACCCCGAGGACGGCGGTCCCGGGGGTGACCGACTGGCGGCTCGCGCCGGCCGAGGCCGTCCAGGCGCCGCCGACGTCGGCGGTGCCCAGGCCGCCGGTCACCGTCCGGCCGAAGGCGTCGCTGGCGAAGGCGGTGCCCGCGGGCGGAGCCGGCGCGGTGACCGTCACCGGGCGGGTGGCCGTGCCGGTGGCGCCCCGGTCGTCGGTGACGGTGAGCGTCACGGTGTAGGTGCCGGCCGCGGCGTAGGTGTGGGTCGCGGTGGCGCCGGAGCCGGCGGCCGTGCCGTCGCCCCAGTTCCACGAGTACCCGGCCACCGTGCCGTCGGCGTCGGCCGAGGCCGAGCCGTCGACCGACACCGCCAGCTGCGTGGCGGTCGCGGTGAACGACGCGGACGGCGGGGTGTTGACCGGCCCGCCGGTGGCCGCGGCGTGGTGCGCGGCGACCTGGCCGGCGCTCAGCGCCGTCCGGTAGACCGCGACCTCGTCGACCGCGCCGGCCAGGTGCGGGCTGGCGGGCGCGTCCGGGGCGCCGGTCAGCGTGCCGCTGCCGACCAGCCAGTAGGCCGGGCCGGTGCGCGGGTTGGCCGCGGTCAGCGCCGGGTTCTGCGCCACCGGGGCGCCGTCGACGTACAGCACGGTGCCCTGCGCGCCGACGGTGGCGACCAGGTGGTGCCACCGGCCGTCGGTGACCGCCTGCGGGCTGCGCACCGTGGCGTAGCGGGTCACCCGGTCGGCGCCGCGGGCGGTGAGCCCGAAGGAGACGCGGCCGCCGGCGTCGACGTACAGCGCCCGGTCGGTGTTGGCGACGTCGGCCGCGGTCAGCTGCTCGCCGTACTGCACGACGGTGCCGCCGGCGGTGGACGTCGTCCGCACCCAGGCCTCGACCGAGAAGCCGGTGCCCGGCTCGGTCACCAGCGCCGGGGTGTTGGCGCGCCCGGTCGCGGTGCCGTTGGCCGTCACGGCGGTGTCACCGGCGACCGCCCCGGCGGTGCCGCGGGTGATGCCGGCCGCCGTCGTCATGTTCGTCGTGCCGATGGCGTCGTAGGCGGTCGTGCCGCTGCTCTCGCCCAGCCGCCACCAGGCCGAGGGCGCGTCGGCGAGCACCTGGGTCACGTACGGGCTGGTGGTCGCCGGGACGGTCACGGTGTTGCTCTGCACGCTGCTCACCGAGTTGCCGAACGGGTCCCGGACGACGACGCGGTAGGACGCCGTGCTGCCCGCGGGCCGGCCGGTGTCGGTCCACGACATCAGGGTCCCGTTCCACCACTGCGCCGGGGCCGGGACGGTGTGCACCGGCGTGGTGCCCGAGCCGCGGTAGACGTCGTAGGTCAGCGTCTCGTTGTCCATGTCCCACGACTGCGGCCAGGTCACCTTGACCGCGCCAGCGCCGACCGCGGTGGCGTTGGGCCGCATGGCCGAGGCCGACAGCTCGGGTCCGCGCCTGTCGGGGGCGACCGCCGAGGTGGCGAAGCGCACCAGGCTCTGCTGGCCGACGCCGTTGACGGTGGTGAACTCGCCGCCCATGACGACGTACTGACCGGCGCCGGTGAGCGCCCACGGGCCCTGCGACTGGCCGGTGTAGGTGCCCGCGTTCAGGGTGGGCCACCAGTTGAGGACGGTCGGGTGCGGCCGGCCCTCCCAGCTGCCGTAGCGGGGCACCTCCGTCGTCGCCTCCAGCGTGCCGGTCGGCTCGATGGTCATGGCGATGCCGCGCTTCCAGACGCGGGGGTTGAGGTCGGGGAAGCTGCCGGAGGTCTCGCAGTCGTGCGCGTGCCCGACGGCGTAGACGACGTCACCGGCGGTGTAGGTGTCGTAGGGGTCGCCGTGGCAGTCGTTCATCCACTCGAGGGCGAGGGTGTCGGGGTCGAACGCCACGGTGCCCTCAATGTTGCCCACCATGAACCCGTAGGTGTTGGCGTAGGCGTTGCGCCCGTCGTAGCGGAGGCTGTACACGCCGCCGTTGTCGCCCTCGTTGGTGATGCCGTAGTCCCAGGTGCGGACGTCGCCGCCGGCGGTGTCGACCGAGGCCAGGGCGATCGCGCGGACGCCGCTGATCTGCGAGAACTGGCCGCCGAGCAGGACCCGGGTGCCGGAGCCGTTGAGCACGATGCCGCGGACGATGTGGTTGGCCGCCGGCGCCCAAGAGGTCATCGCGCCGGTGGCGGCGGAGAACGCGGCCAGCCGGGTGCGGGTCTGGCCGCCGGCGGACGTGAAGTTGCCGCCCACGTAGACGGTGGTGCCGGTCGCGGCCAGCGAGTGGACGGCGCCGTTGGTCGAGGGGGCGAAGCCGCTCACCAGGGCGCCGGTGGCGGTGCTGAACGCGGCGACGTGCCCGCGGGCGATGCCGTTGACGGTGGTGAAGTCGCCGCCGACGTAGACGCGGGAGCCGTCGGGCGAGGCGGTGATGGTGCGGCCCTGGCCGTTGAGCGTGTGGTTGAAGCCCGTCACGAGCGCGCCGGTGGTCAGGTCGAACGCCAGCAGGTTGGCCCGGGGGGTCTGCTGCGTCCCCGGCGCCGCGCCGGCCGGGCGCGCCTGGGTGAAGCTGCCGGTGGCGTAGACGGTGTTGCCGACCGTGACCATCGACCAGACCACGCCGTTGACCTGGACGGTGGGCAGCGCGTCGGCGCTCACCGTGGCCGGGGTGCCCGGCGCCGGGGCGGTGTCGGCGCTCGCCGCCGTCGGCGCGGCCAGGCCCAGGACGAGCAACCCGAACGCGAGGACCGCGGCCGTGGCGGCGGATCCGGGTCGGCGCGCCCGGAGGGCGGGCGAGGCGGTCGCAGCAGGCATCGGGACTCCGGGGGACGGCGACGACGGACGGTGACGCTCTGTCACCACCGACCCTGTTCCGGAACGCTGACGTGCACTCGGACGGACGGGTGGCGAGTGCACACTTCACAGACCGTCACCTCGCGTCAATGCGACACGAGGACGGGGACCGCGGTTCCACCCGTTCGTGCAGGGGCCGCGGCAGCGGTTCCCCCGATGGGGTCCGGCGCTCGGCCGGCGTCCCGGCCGGGGCAGGGCCGGACCAGGGAGCGGAGCTCGGAACCTGGCCCGGTGCCCACCCAGGGAGTTCCCCCTCCACCCGGGCGGGCGTGGCGCAGCGTCGCAGCTGTTCGACGACGTTCTGCCCATCGTGCCCCTCCCCCACCGGGCGCGCGACCCGGGGCGCGTCAGGCGAGGCCGTTGACGCTCACCCCGGCGGCCCGCAGCTCCGCGACGCCGGTCAGCCGCGCGGGGTCGCTCTCGTCCAGCCCCACGTCCACCAGGCTCGGCGCCCGCAGCAGCGGGGTCAGGTCGGTCAGCGGGTTTGCGCCCAGCTGCAGCTCCTGCAGCAGCGGCGCGGCGGCCAGCCCGGAGACGTCGCCGACGTCGTTGTCGAAGAGGTCGAGGACCAGCAGCGTCGGGACGGTGCCCAGCGGTGCGGGGTCGACGACGTCGTTGCGGGCCAGCCGGAGGGTGTCGAGGGCGGGCAGCCCGGCCAGCGGGGAGACGTCGGAGACCGCGTTGCCGGACAGGTCGAGGGTCCGCAGCGCGTCGTGACCGGCCAGGGGCCCGATGTCGGTGACCCGGGCGTCGGCCACGCCGAGGACGGCGAGCGTCGTCGTCCCCGCGAGCGGCGTGAGGTCGGCGACCGGGTTCTGGGAGAGGCCGAGGTCGTACAGGGGCAGGCCCGCGAGCGGCGACAGGTCGCTGACCCTGTTGGCGGTGAGCGTCAGCGTGCTGAGCCGGTCGAGGCCGGCGAGCGGCCCGAGGTCGGTGATCCGGTTGCGGGGGGCGTCGAGCTCGATCAGACCGGTGAGCCGCTCGATGCCGTGGAGGGAGCGGACGGGTCGGGTGTCCTGCCCGTCGCACTCCACGGCGTCGACGGCCGCGAGGTCGGCGTCGGCGACCTCCGCGGTCGCGTCGGCCAGCCCCATCGCGGCGGCCACGCAGGCGGCCAGCGCCGGGTCGGTGACGACGTCGTCCAGCGGGCGCCCTGGCTCGGCGCCGCAGGCCGCCGTCCCGGTCAGGAGCGCGGCGGCCAGGCCGGACAGCAGCACGGAGCGGGCGACCGTCACGGCGGCGATGCTGCCAGCCGTCAGGGACCCGCCGGGCCGTCGGTGCCCGCCGCCGACCGGATCAGGTCGGCGAGCGACGGGTCGGCGAGGCGACGTCCCGTCTCGATGAACGACTGCTGGATGATCTCCGGCAGCCGCGCGCGGGACATCATGTCGTTGCCCATGACCTGCTGCTCGTCGACGCCCGGGGTGAACACCACGGTGCGGATCCCGGCTCGCCTCAGCGCCCGGACCTCTCGCTCCATGAGGCGCGAGGAGTGCCGCCGCGCGGCCGCGTAGATGTCGGGCACCCACCCGACCGTCCCGCTCATCGGCGCGATGACGACGACCAGGTCGAGCCCGGAGCCGCGCAGGACGGCGGCGTTCGTCGGCGAGTGCACGCCGCCGTCGACGTAGGCGCGGCCGTCGATGTCGACCGGGGTGAAGTAGCCGGGCACCGCGCAGGACGCGGCGACGGCGAGGTGGATGGGCACCGGCCGCGTCCCGGGTCGGCCGAACACCACCCGGCGGCCGTCGCGCCGGCGGACCGCGCAGATCCACAGGCCCGGCTCGGGCCAGGTCTCCGGCTCCAGCTCCCGCATGGCGGCCAGCTGCTCGACGATGTCGTGCCGGCCCGCCGGCAGGAGTGCCGCGCCCGCGGCCAGCGGCCGGAACTTCAGCGGCCGGGTCAGCGCCCGCCGGACCATGCCCGGGCCGGGTGGGCGCATCGGGCGGCGCAGCAGGCTGAGCGGGCGGAACGGCGCCAGGTCCGGCAGGGGTCTCGCGGCGATCGACTGGATCACCTCGCCCTCACCGGACAGCGGTGCCTTCACCGTCCAGGCGGCGAGGTCCTCGGCCGAGACCCCGAGCCGCAGCAGCGTCCCGGTGATCGACCCGGCCGAGGTCCCCACGATGACCTCGGCCCGGCGCGGGTCGAAGCCGAGGTCGTGTTCGAGCACCGCCAGGACACCTGCGTGGTAGGCCTGGCCGACCACGCCACCGGCACCCAGCACGAGGCCGACGCGCGTCACGCGACGAGCGTGACACGCCGCGGGACGACGGACGAGTCGGCCTGTACGCCGGGTTCTGTCCTCGGGCGCCTCGCGGCCTCCCGATGGGCGGTCATCCATCTAGGCCTGCCGTTGCCGGCAGGCTCGAGCGGTCCACCCGCAGGCTCGGGCGGGCAGCCCTCGAACGCCTGCGCAGGACGGCGAACCGTCCCTCTCGACCTTGCTCCGGGTGGGGTTTACCGAGCCACACCGGTCACCCGGTGTGCGGTGGTCTCTTACACCGCCGTTTCACCCTTACCGGCCGTGTCTCCGAGGAGGCACCGCCGGCGGTCTGTTCTCTGTGGCACTGTCCCGCGGGTCGCCCCGGGTCGCCGTTAGCGACCACCCTGCCCTGTGGAGCCCGGACGTTCCTCGGCGACGGGGTCTCCCCCGCCGACGCGACCGCCCAGCCGACTCGTCCGTCGTGCCGGCCAGTCTAGTGGTCGTCCGAGGGCTCGTCGGGAGCCCAGGTGCCGGGAGCCCCGGTGCCGGGAGCCCAGGTGCCGGGAGCCCAGGTGCCGGGCGGGTGGTCGGGCAGCACCAGGTCGGCGACGACGCCGGAGTGGTCGCTGGCCCACACGCCGCCGACCGGGCCGTCGAGGACCCGCGCGCACGAGGCGACCTCGAGCGTCGGGCCGTGGACCCCCGCGCGGACGAGGACGTGGTCGATGCGCCGGGAGACCGCGGTGGCCACCTCACCGCGGCGCACCAGCGGGTTCCCCCGGGAGAACGTGTACCCGGGGTCGCCGGGGTGCAGCGTCTCCCAGGCGTCCTGGTAGCAGACGCTGACGCCGTCCAGCGACCGGCGGCCGCGCCAGAACCGCATGCTGGCCGCGTCCGGGGTCGCGTCGAAGTCGCCGAGGACGACGGCGTGGCCGTCGCCGGCGACCGCCTCGACCGCGCGCGCCGCCGCGAGCGCCTGCCGCTCCCGCTCGTACTCGAAGCCGAACTGCCAGCTGGGCTTGTGGTGCGCCACGACCACGCGGCCGACCGGCGCGTCGACCTCGACCAGCAGCGTCGCGCACCACGGGAAGTCGCGGGACCGCGGCGTGCAGCGCTGGTCCAGCTCGTCGAGCACCCGGGACGGGCCGCGGGTCGCCAGCACCGCACCGACGCCGTCGTCGGCCGGCCGGCCGAGACCCCGCAGCGTGTAGCCGGGGCCGACCAGGTCCTCGACCACCTCGGGCGCGGCGCCGATCGGCACCTCCTGGAGGGCGACGACGTCGGCGTCCAGCGAGCGCAGCGTCACCGCGACCAGTGCCCGGCGCCGCTCCCAGTCGGGGTTGGCCGGCCCGAGCACGTTGAGGGTGAGCACCCGCAGGCGCGGCCGGCCGGCCACCGGGTCAGCCCGCGTAGAGGGCGAACCCGGCGGTCCGCCGTCCGTCCGGGCCGGCCGGGGTCGCCATGTCGACCTGTCGGCGTGCCTGCTCCTCGACCGGGTCGTCCGACAGCGCGGCCAGGTAGCGGCGGTGCTCGGTGAGCGAGGCGACCGCAGGCTCGACGCCGTCGGTGACGTCGACGGTGTGGGTCACCCCGGTCGGGGTGCTCACCGCGACCCAGCGGACGCCGCGCCACGGCTCCGGGTCGGCCAGCTCGGCGAAGATCCACTCGTTGGCCGCGTCGCCGACGGCGTCGACGGCGCACCGGCCCAGGGCACGGTGGTCGGCGCTGTTCCAGTACGCCGGCGCGACCCCCGGCGGCGTCCACGTCTCGCCCCAGTGCATGGTCACGACCAGCTCGGGCCGGTGCCGGCGGATCGCGGCGGCCAGCGAGCGGCGCAGCTCCGGGCCCTCGACCAGCCGCCCGTCGGGGTGGCCGAGGAACTCCACGACCGAGACGCCCACGGCGGCCGCCGCCCGGCGCTGCTCCTCCTCGCGCACCGGGCCGGCCGCCTCGGGCGGGCAGCCGGCGATGCCCGCCTCCCCGCTGGTCGCGAGCACGTAGCGGACGTCCTTGCCCGCGGCCGTCCACACCGCGACGGCGGCGGCGCAGCCGTACTCGACGTCGTCGGGGTGGGCCACGATCACCAGCGCGCGCTGCCAGTCGTCGGGCAGCGCCTGGGTCCCAGCGGAGGTCATGGCACCTGATCCTGCCTGGTCAGCGGCCGCGCGCCACCCGCAGCGCGATGCCGATCAGCGGCACCTGCAGCGGCAGCCGCAGCGCCGCCACGGTCATCGGCAGCGCCTCCCGCGGCACCACCCGGAACGTGTGCAGGTGCGCCGGGACGAAGGCCGCGAGCAGCCCCGCCGCCGCCCAGCCACCGGCCCGGCGGGTCGCCGGCGCGGCCATCAGCGCCGCCGTCGCGATCTCGGCCACGCCGCTGACCAGCACCCACCGGCGGGCGTCACCGAGCTCGGGGGGCACCAGCCACTCGTAGGTGCGCGGTCGCACGAGGTGGATGACACCGGAGCCGCCGAGTGCGGCCAACAGCACCTTCGCCCTGCCGGGGAGTCGCATGCCACGACCGTAGGCTGACCCCCCGTGTCCGCCGCCGACCTGCTGGTCATCGCCGCCGTCGCCCTCGCGGCCGGGGGCATCAACTCCATCGCCGGCGGCGGGTCGCTGATCCTCTTCCCCGTGCTGGTCGCCCTGGGGCTGGGCACGGTCGCCGCCAACGTCACGAACTCCGTCGCGCAGTGGCCCGGCTACATCGGCGGGGTGCTCGGCTTCCGCAAGGAGTACGTCGGCCAGCGCAGCAGGCTGGTCCGGTTCGGCCTGGTCGCGCTGCTCGGCGGGACGGCGGGCTGCGTGCTGCTGCTGACCACGCCGAGCGAGGCCTTCGACGTCGTCGTCCCGGTGCTGGTGCTCATGGCGAGCCTGCTCCTGGCGCTGCAGCCGCTGATCACCAGGCGGCTCAAGAGGGCCGAGGACGGGGGGCCGCGGCGGGACCCGGCGTGGCTGTACGTCGCGCTGTTCCTGGCCACCGTCTACGGCGGCTACTTCGGCGGCGCGCTGGGCGTGATCCTCGTGGGCGTCCTCGGGGTCGGCCTGCACGACCTGAAGCTCTCCAACGCGCTGAAGTCCGCGCTGTCGACGGTCACCGCCACGGTCACCGTCGTCATCTTCGGCATCTGGGGCCCGGTCGACTGGGCCGCCGTCGCCGTGGCCGCCCCGGCCGCCCTGGCCGGCGGCTTCCTCGGTGCCCGGATGGCCCGCCGGATCCCGGCCACCCCGCTGCGGGTCTTCATCGTCGTCTTCGGCGTCGCGGTGTCGGTCTACCTGTTCTCCCGCATCTGAGGGACCCGGTCCCGTGCCGGGCCTGGACCCGATCGCCCTCACCGCCTCGGGCGCCGTGCTGGCGGCGACGCTCGCGGCGGCCGTGTCCGCCCGGCCGCGGGTGCCGGCCGCGGCCGTCGCCGCGGGCGGGGCGGTCGTGCTGTGCGCGACCGGCCTGGTCGGCTGGTCCGACGCCGCGGACGCCGTCGGCGACGTCGCGCCGACGATCGGCTTCCTGGTGCTGGTCCTGGTGCTGGCGGCACTGGCCGACGCCGAGGGGCTGTTCACCTGGGCCGCGGCGCGGACCGCGGGTCGGAGCGGGCACTCCCCCTCGCGGCTGCTCGGCCGGGTGGCCCTGCTGGCGGCCGCGGTGACGGCGGTGCTCAGCCTCGACGCCACCGTGGTGCTGCTCGTGCCCGTGGTGGTCGCGACCGCCGCGCGGATGCGGGTGCCCGCCCGGCCGCACGCGCTGCTCACCGGGCACCTGGCCAACAGCGCCTCGCTGCTGCTGCCGGTGTCGAACCTGACGAACCTGCTGGCCTTCGCGGCGACCGGGCTGTCGTTCCTGCACTTCACCGGGCTGATGCTCGGGCCGTGGCTCGCCGCGGTCGCCGTGGAGTACGTGGTGCTGCGGTGGCTGTTCCGCGCCGACCTGGGCGCCGTCCCCGACGTGACCCCCGGGGACCCGCCGCCCGTGCCGCGGTTCGCCGTCGCCGTCGTCGCGCTGACCGTCGCCGGCTTCGGGGTCGCCTCCCTGGCCGGGGTGCCGCCCACGGTTCCCGCCGCGCTCGGGGCCGGCGCGCTGGCCGTCCGGCGGCTGGCCACCGGGGGCAGCCGGCCGGCGGACCTCGTGCGGGCGGCCGACGTCCCGTTCGCGGTGTTCGTGGCCGGGCTGACCGTGGTGGTCCTCGCCGTCCGCCGCGCGGGCCTGGAGTCCCTGCTGGCCGCGGTCCTCCCCGAGGGCGACGGACTGCCGGCGCTCGTCGCCGTCGCGGGGGTGGCGGCCCTGCTGGCCAACGCGGTGAACAACCTGCCGGCGACGCTGGCGCTGCTCCCGGTCGCCGCCGCCGGCGGCCCGGCGACCGCGCTGGCCGTGCTCATCGGCGTCAACGTCGGGCCGAACCTCACCTACGCCGGGTCGCTGGCCAACCTGCTGTGGCGGCGGGCGCTCGGCCCGGCCGCCCCCGGCGCCCTCCGCTTCACCGCCGCCGGGCTGGCCACGGTCCCGCTCACGCTGCTGGCCGCGACCACCGCGCTGTGGGCGGCGCTGCAGGTGTGACGGTCACTCGCCGCCGCGGCCGGGCTCCCCGATGGCGATCATCGCCTCGACCGCGCGACGGGCGCGGGCGGCGGTCCCCGGGTCGACGTCGACGACGCCCGAGCCGGAGCGCAGCGTGTGCAGCAGCTTGGCCGGCGTGATCATCTTCATGTAGCGGCAGGCGGCGCGGTCGTTCATCGGGATGAACTCGGTGCCGCTGTTGAGCGCCCGGAGCTGGTGCAGGATCCCGACCTCGGTGGCCACCAGCACCTGCCCGGCGGTGGTGTTCTTGGCGGCGTCGGCCATGCCGCCGGTGGAGAGCACGCGGGTGCGCTCGGCGGGCAGGTCGCCGTGGCTGACCAGGTCGAGCACGGAGGTGGTGCAGCCGCACTCGGGGTGCACCAGGATCTCGGCGTCGGGGTGGGCGGCGACCTGCGCGCGGACGTCAGAGGGGCTGATGCCCGCGTGCACGTGGCACTCCCCCGCCCACACCCGGATGTTCTCGCGCCCGGTGACCCGCTTGACGTGCGCGCCGAGGAACTGGTCGGGGCAGAACAGGATCTCCCGGTCGGCCGGGATCGAGCGGATCACGTCGGCGGCGTTCGACGAGGTGCAGCAGATGTCGGTCTCGGCCTTCACCGCGGCCGTGGTGTTGACGTAGCTGACGACGACGGCGCCGGGGTGCTCGGCCTTCCACTCGCGCAGCTGCTCGGCGGTGATGCTGTCGGCCAGCGAGCAGCCCGCCTCGAGGTCGGGCAGCAGCACGGTCTTCTCCGGCGAGAGGATCTTCGCCGTCTCGGCCATGAAGTGGACGCCGCAGAAGACGATCTCGCGGGCGTCGGTCTGCGCGGCGACACGGGAGAGGTACAGGGAGTCGCCGGTGTAGTGGGCGACGTCCTGGATCTCGGGCACCTGGTAGTTGTGCGCCAGGATGACGGCGCCGCGCTCGTCGGCGAGCCGGCGGACCTCGGCCGCCCAGCTCTCGTACTCGGCGGGCGACAGGGTCCGCTCGTCCCCGGTCACGGCGGGGGTGGCGGGCGCGATCGTCGAGGTCACACGGTCTCCAGGGGGTAAGGCGGGGGCCACATGATCCCCCGCTCGGCGCGGCGCGTCCGCAGCGGGGCACTCCCTGCAACACCGCGCGGGCGGCCGACCTTCCCGCGGTCAGCGGCGGACGTCGTACACCAGGTGCAGCACCCGCTTCCCCCGCACGACGGTCACCGGGTCCTCCAGCAGGACCTCGGGCACGCCGCCGCTGCCGAAGAACGGCTTGCCGGAGCCCAGCACGACCGGCACCAGGGCGAGGGCCACCTGGTCGACCAGCCCCGCGCGCAGCGCCTGACCGCCGACGTCGCCGGCCGACACGGTGACGTCCCGGTCGCCGGCGAGCTCGCGGGCCCGCTCGATGCCGCTGCGGACGTCGGGGGCGAAGGCGAAGGGCGCCGTGCCGGCGTGCGGCCAGTCGTGCACGGGCCGGTGGGTCACCACCACGACGTGCTCCCCGTTCGGCGGCACGCCACCCCAGCCGCCGGTGATGTCGAACAGGTGCCGGCCGCAGACCATGGCGCCCACCCGCCCGGCGAACTCCCGCATGTACTCCGCCGTCTCCGCCGTGACCCGGAACGGGCGGTCGGGGTCGCTGAACGTCAGCTCGACGTCGCCGTTGCCGTACCAGTCGAACAGCGGTCCCGGCATGTCGTCGTCGCGCCCCACGTACCCGTCGAGCGACACCGCCGCGAACAGCACCACCCTGCCCATCGCGCGCCTCCTGTGGTCGGTCCCCGCAGAGAGGACGACCGGCGGCGCCTCACCTCATCGGTCGGGCGCTACGGCAGGTGCGAGACGTCGTTGACCAGGCGCACGGAGTGCCGTCCGTCGGTCGACCAGGCGACCGTCGACAGCGAGGCCGCCGACAGGAAGACCCGGTGGACCACTGCGTCGTCCACGTCGAGGCCTGCGGCCAGCAGCAGCTTGATCGGCGTCACGTGGCTGACCAGCAGGACGACGCGGCCGCGGTGCTCGCGCAGCACCCGGGCGCGGGCGCGGGCCACCCGGCGGCTGACGTCGGCGATCGACTCCCCGCCCGGCGCGGCCACGTCCACCTCGGTGAACAGCCGCCGGGTCGCCAGCGGGTGCTTCGCGCGGGCCTCGTCGGCGGTCAGCCCCTCCAGGTCGCCGAAGTCCATCTCGACCAGGTCGTCGTCGTAGAGCACCGGCAGGCCCAGCCGGGCGGCGACGATCTCGGCCGTCTCCCGGGTGCGGCGCAGCGGCGAGGCGACGACGACGTCGACCCCCAGCGCCGCCGCCCGCTCGGCCGCGGCCTCGGCCTCGGCCCGGCCGACCGCCGACAGCGGCAGGTCGTTGCGGCCGCTGAAGCGCCGCTCGGGGGTGTGCTCGGTCTGCCCGTGCCGCAGCAGGTGCGTCACGGTGGTGACCGCCGGCGCCCGCTCGGCCGGGGCGGGCTGCACGTCGTCGGGCGCGGTGCTCGGCTCGGCGGCGAGGTCGCGGTGCACCGGCTTGCCGTCCATCGCGCTGTTGGCCAGCGCGTCGGCGGCGGAGTTCTGCGCCCGCGGCACCCAGGTGTAGCGGACGCCGCCGAGCTGCCGGGCGATCTGCTGGGCCTGCAGCGCCAGCTTCTGCATGTCGGGGTGCTTCACCTTCCAGCGCCCCGACATCTGCTCGACGACGAGCTTGGAGTCCATCCGCACCTCGACCGTGGCCGAGGGGTCGAGGTCGAGGGCGGCCTGCAGCCCGGCGACCAGGCCGCCGTACTCGGCGACGTTGTTGGTCGCCCGCCCGACGCTCGCGGCCCGTTCGGCGAGGACCCTGCCGGTGGCGGCGTCGCGGACCAGGGCGCCGTAGCCGGCCGGCCCGGGGTTGCCCCGCGAGCCGCCGTCCGCCTCGACGACGAACCGCCGGCTCACAGCCCGGACTCGGCGGTGCGCACCAGGATCCGGCCGCAGTTCTCGCAGCGCACGACCTCGTGCGGGTCGGCGTTGCGCACGGCGGCCAGCTCGCGGCCGTTGAGCTCGATCCGGCAGCCCTGGCAGGCGCGGGCCTGCAGCAGGGCGGCGCCGGTCGTGCCGGTCTGGGTGCGGATCCGGTCGTACAGCGCCAGCAGCGGGGCCGGCACCGCCGCGGCCGCCGACGTGCGGGCCCCCTCGTGGTTCGCGGTCGCGTCGGTGACGTCGGCCAGCGCGTCGTCGCGGGCCTGCTCGGCGCGCTCGAGCGCCTCCGTCGCCGCGGCCTGCGCCTCCTGCGCCTGGCTCAGCGCGGACTCCGCCGTCTCCACCTGCTCCATCAACTCGAGCTCCTGGTCCTCCAGGTCCGACTGCCGTCGCTGCAGCGACTGCATCTCGTGCTGGAGGTCGGTCATCTGCTTGGCCGACACGCTGCCGGAGTCGAGCAGCTTCTGGTCCTTGGCCGCGCGCGCCCGCACGGTCTCGACATCGGCCTCCAGCCGGGAGACCTCGCGCTGCAGGTCGCGCACCTCGGTCTCGGCGCGGACGACGGCGGCCGCGGCCTTCCGCTGGGCCTCGGCCGCGGCCTCGACGGCGGCCGCCTCGGGCAGGGTGCGGCGCCGGTGCGCGAGCTGGGTGAGCGCGACGTCCTCGGCGGCGAGCGCCAGCAGCTTCTGCTGGTCGAAGTGGTCGGCCTTCACCGGCTCAACCTACCGTCGGCCCGGCGCCGCCCCGGTCCCCGTGCTGGGGCACGTGCGCCGTCCACGGGTCGGTGCGCCGCCCGGCGACCGCCACCTCGACGCGGCCGCCGAGGTCCTCGGCCAGCACCCGTGCCGCGACCGGCAGCCAGGGCCACTCGGTGGCCCAGTGGGCGACGTCGACCAGCGCCGGGCCGGGCCCCTCGCCGGCCTCGGACGCCGGGTGGTGCCGCAGGTCGCTGGTGAGCAGGACGTCGGCGCCGGCCGCGGCCGCCGCGCCCAGCAGCGAGCCGCCGCTGCCGCCGCACACCGCGACCGTCGTGACCGTGCGCTCCGGGTCGCCCGCGACGCGCACCCCGCCCTCGGTCGCCGGCAGCGCGGCGGCCGCGGCGGCGGCGAACTCCCGCAGCGTCCGGGGCTCCGGCAGCCGGCCGACCCGGCCCAGCCCCGCCCGCGGGTCCTCGCCCGCCGGCTGCAGCGGCACGGCGTCGACCAGCCCGAGAGCGCCGGCCAGGGCGTCGTTGACGCCGCACCCCGGGGCCCGGTCGGCGTTGGTGTGCGCCACGAACAGCCCGGCGCCGGCGCGGACGAGGCGGTGCACCAGCCGGCCCTTGGGGTCGTCGGCCGGCACCCCGTGCACACCGCTCAGGAACAGCGGGTGGTGCGTCACGAGCAGGCCGGCGCCGGTGGCCACCACCTCGTCGACCACGGCGGCGACCGGGTCGACGGCGAACACGACCCGGTCGACGGGGTCGTCGCGGTCGCCGCAGACCAGCCCCACGGCGTCCCAGTCCTCGGCGAGCGCGGGGTCGTAGCGGGCCTCGAGCGCGGCGACGACCTCCCCCAGGGTGACGGTCACGGGCGGACCGTAGCCGCTCGCGCCATCACCACCCGCCGGCCGTGCCGGTCCAGCCCGGCGGCCAGCTCCTCCCGCACGACGGCGGCCAGCTCCGGCCCGACGTCGGTGGTCTCGGCGAAGCCGTGCCGGGCGTACCAGGGGCCGTTCCACGGGACGTCGGCGTAGGTGGTGAGCGTGACCCGCTCGGCGCCGGCCGCCCTGGCCTCCTCGACCGCGGCCGCCAGCAGGGCGCCGCCGAGGCCGCGGCGACCGGCGTCGGGGTGCACCGACAGCTGCTCGAGGTGGACGTCGCCGTCCCGCCGTCCCAGCACGGCGAACCCGCGCGGCGGCCGCCCGGCCACCAGCACCCGCCACGCCCGGGCCCGCTCGGCCGCGCTCGCCGGCGGCGGGAGGTCGGTGATCCCCAGCGGGAGGAACAGGGTGTCCGCCGCGGCCTCGAGGGCCGGCAGCTCCGCGAGGTCGGCCGGCTCCGCGCGCCGCACCGCGCCGTCGTCGGGGTCCACGTCCGGCCACCCTGCCAGCCGGCCGGCCCGCCGTCCGCGGAGAGGGCGGACGCGCGGCCACCCGGTGACCTGAGCCCGGAGGTTCCGGCGCGACCCGGCTGGGCAGCCCCGGTGTGTGGCGGAGCGGTCGTTGCGGGCACCGGCGTGGCTGGAGGAGCTCCTCCGCACGACGCCGCCGGCGGTGCCCTGGCCCGACGTCGTCCGCTTCGCCGTCACCGTGCCCATGCCGCTGGCGGTCGCGGTGCTCCTGGCCGGCGGCATCGAGCCGGGTCCGGAGCTCGGTGCCGGAGTCTTCGGGACCACCGGCGCGCTGGCCGCCTGCCTCGCCCCGATGGGCGGCCCGCTGCGCGACCGGCTGCGCCGGACGGCGGCGGCGACCGCGTTCGGCGCCGTCGGGCTGGTGGTCGGGCAGTACGCCAGCGGCGGCGGGTGGCTGCCGGTCGTGGTCATCGCGCTCGTCTCCGCGGCGGCCGCGCTGATCAGCGCGGTGAACGCGGCGCTGTCCCTGGGCGCGCTGCAGCTGCTCGTCTACACCGCCCTGGCCTCCGGGCTGGTCACGCCGCTGCCGGCCGCCGCCGAGGTCGGCTTCTTCTTCGCCGGCGCCGCGTGGGCGACGCTGACCACCCTCGTGCAGGCCGCCACCGAGCGCGGCGACCCCGACCGCGCCGCGGTCGCGGAGGTGTTCACCCGCACCGGGGAGCTACTGGCCGCGGCGGGCAGCGAGGACACCGACGAGGCGCGCCGCCGGCTGACCACCGCGCTCAACGCGGCCTACGACCGGGTCATCCGCAGCCGCAGCCACACCGCGGGCCGCTCGCGGGCGCTGTCGGAGCTGGCCGGAGTCCTCAACGGCGCCGCGCCGCTGGTCGAGGGGACGGTCGCCACCGTCCGTGCCGGCGTGCCGGCCGACCCCTCCGACGTCACCGCCGTCCACGCGCTGGCCGCCGCCGTGACCGGCGACCGCGAGCTGCCCCCCGACCGGCCGCCCCCGCTGGACGACGGGCCGCCCACGCGGCGGGCGGTGCGGCACGGCCTGCGGCTGGCGTGGAACGTCGTCGGCGACCCCGAGGAGCGCGCGGGTGCCGCCGTCCCGCTCCCCCGGCTCGACCGGCGCACCCGCCTGCGGGACCTCGCCGACCGCACGGTCGCCAGCCCCGACAGCCGCTCGTTCGCCGTGCGCCTGGCGCTGTGCATGACCGTCGCCGAGGTCGCCCGGCAGCTGCTGCCGCTGGAGCGGCCCTACTGGGTGCTGCTGACCGTCGCGATCGTGCTCAAGCCGGACTTCGGGTCGGTGTTCACCCGGGCCGTGCAGCGGGGCGTGGGCACGCTGATCGGCGTCCTGATCGGCTCGCTGCTGCTCGCCGTGCTCCCCCGCGACGCCTGGGTGCTAGTGGCGATGGCCGTCGCGGCCGGGCTGCTGCCCTGGGCCCGCGGCGCCAATTTCGGGCTGTTCTCGGTCTTCCAGACGCCGGTGATCATCCTGCTGCTCGACCTCGCGCTGGCCGGCGGCCCGGGGCTGGTCGGCGCGCGGATGGTCGACACCCTCGTCGGCTGCGCCATCGTGCTCGTCGTGGGCTACGCGCTGTGGCCGCAGACCTGGCGCGCACCGCTGGACGAGGCCCTCCGGGACGCCGCCCTGGCGCTGGACGCGTTCGTCGAGGCGGCGTTCACCGGCAGCCCCGCCGAGACCCGCCGCGCCCGGCGGCGCAGCTACCGGGCGCTGACCGAGCTGCAGACGCAGCTGCAGCGGCGGCTGGCCGAGCCGCCGCCGATCAGCACCCGGGCCGCGGCGTGGTGGCCGGTGATCGTGCAGCTGGAGCGCACGTCGGACGCGGTGACCGAGGCGGTCATCGCGATCCGCACCGGGGAGCCGGTGCCCGACCTGGCGCAGGTCGCCGTGCTGCGCCGCGCGATCCGGCGGCTGGAGGACGACGTCGCCGCGCACCGGTCCCCCGACGACGCGGAGATCCTGGCCGAGGGGGTCCTGGCGCCGGTGGCCCGGGAGGTCGACGCCGCCCGCCGGCTGGTCCGCGACGCCGCGCCCGGCCGCCGGCAGGACCCCGACGCCGCCTGACCGCGCCGGGATCAGCTCACCTGATCGTGGAGCGTCCTCCCTCACCGCACACCGTGAGGGAGGACGCCGCATGATCAGGTGACCTGATCGTCGCCAGGGCCGGGGTTGCCGCGAGCGGCGGGCGGGCACCGATCGGTCCGTGCCCCTCCCGCCCGGCGTCGACGCGCCCGTCCCCGGCCCGCCCGGACCCCCGCCACCGGGGTCCCGCACCGTCCGCACCGACGACGGGGTGGACCTGCACGTCGAGGTCGACGGGCGGGAGGACGCGGAGTTGACCGTCGTCTTCTCGCACGGCTTCACCGCGCGGCTGGCCGAGTTCGACGTCCACCGGGCGGCGCTGCGCGACCGCGTCCGGCTGGTCTTCTGGGACCAGCGCGGCCACGGCCGCTCCGGCTGGACCCGGCTGACCGCCGCCACCATCGACCGCACCGGCCGCGACCTCGGGCAGGTGCTCGACGCCGTCGCGCCCGAGGGGCCGGTCGTCCTCGCCGGCCACTCGATGGGCGGCATGAGCATCATGGCGCTGGCCCGGCAGCGGCCCGAGCTGTTCGGCACGCGGGTGGTGGGCGCCCTCCTGCTCGCCACCTCCTCGGGCGGGCTGGTCAGCAGCGGCGTCCTGGGCCTCTGGGTGACCGCCGTCCGCCGGCTGCACCTGCTCGGGCTGTGGCTGCGCTGGCTGCAGCTGGTCGCGCCGCTGCTCGAACGGTTCCGCCGGCGCGGGACGGCGGTCGGCCGCTGGTTCACCCGCCGCTACCTGTTCGGCCGGGAGGACGCCGACCCGGCCGACGTGCGCCTCGTGCAGGACCTGCTCGAGGAGACCCCCTACACCGTCACGCTGGCGTTCTGGGCCACCTTCCTCGACCACGACGAGACCGCCGCGCTGCCGGTCCTCGGCCGGGTGCCGACCACCGTCGTCGCCGCCACCGACGACCGGCTGACCCCGGTCGGGCACGGCCGCCGGCTGGCCGAGCTGCTCGGGGACGACGCCGAGCTGGTGGTCGTCCCGGGCGCCGGGCACAGCGTCAACCTCACCCGCACCGAGGTGGTCGACCGCGCGCTCGCCGGCCTCCTCGACCGGGTCGAGGCGCGGCGACGGGGCGAGCGCCGGGCGGGGTGACGCGGACCACGTGAGGCGTCCCCGCAACGCGGACCGCGGCGGCTCGTTGCTCCGATTGCGGCGGCCGGGGAACAGGGGTTGGCTTCGCCGCACACCCGACGACGTGTGACGCGCCCCACCCGGGACGGGCGGGGAGGCAAGGGAGCTGACCGTGGACCGCATGAGCCCGACCGACGCCGGTTTCTACTTCGCGGAGAGCGAGAACACCCCACTGCACGTGGGCTCGGTCGCCGTCTTCGAGGGCCCCGCCCCGAGCTACGGCGACGTCATCCGGCTCCTGCTGAGCAAGCTGCCGCTCGTGCCCCGCTACCGGCAGCGGGTGCGACCGGTGCCCTTCCAGCTGGGCCGCCCGCTGTGGGTCGACGACCCGCACTTCCAGATCCTGTACCACGTGCGGCACACGGCGGTGCCCAGCCCGGGGAACGACGAGCAACTGCGCAACCTGGCCGGCCGGGTGCTCGGGCAGCGGCTCGACCTGGCCAAGCCGCTGTGGGAGCTGTGGCTGGTGGAGGGCCTGGAGAACGGCCGCTGGGCGATCATCTCCAAGGTCCACCACTGCATGGTCGACGGCGTCGCCGGCACCGACCTGATGCAGCTGATGTTCGACCTCACCCCCGACGCCACCCACCCCGAGCCGCAGGACTGGACTCCGCAGCGCGGCCCCTCGACCGTCGAGGTCGTGGCCGGCGCGGTGCAGGACGCGGTCACCCAGCCGCTGCGCCAGATCGCGGCCGGTGAGGGGGGCCCCCGCATCGGCGGGCTGGCCCGGTCGGTGCTGGGCACCACGAGGTCCGTGGCCAAGACGCTGCCCACCGTGGCCCGGCAGCTGACCACCCCGATCGCCCGGTCGCTGTCCGGCCCGATCGGCCCGCACCGGCGGTGGGCGTGGACCGAGGCCGAGTTCGACGAGCTCAAGCCGATCCGCACCGCGCTGGGCGGCACCGTGAACGACGTCGTCCTCGCGTCGATCGCGACCGGCTTCCGCGACCTGCTCGAGCGCCGCGGGTCGCTGCGCGACGGCCTCGTCGTCCGGTCGATGGTGCCGGTGTCGATGCGGCAGGAGCACGAGCGCGGGAAGCTGGACAACCGCATCTCCGCGGTCTTCGTCGACCTGCCCGTGGCCGAGCCCGACCCGGTCGCCCGGCTGCAGTCCGTCCGGCAGCAGATGGACGAGTACAAGCAGATGATGCAGCTGGTCGACGCCCGGTCGATCATCGCCATGGGCGACTTCGTGGCACCCACGCTGCTGTCGCTCGGGGTGCGAGCGGCGCTGGGCGCCAGCCAGTTCTACTCGCAGGCCGTCACCACGAACGTGCCCGGACCGCGGGTGCCGCTCTACGTGCTCGGCCGCCGGATGTGCTCGGCCCACGCCTACGTGCCGATCGCCGGCGGCACCCGGGTCTCCATCGGGATCTTCAGCTACCTGAACACGATGACCTTCGGCATCAACGCCGACTTCGACGGCTTCCCCGACCTCGACGTGCTCGCCGGCGGCATCCGGCGCGGCATCGACGAGCTCAAGGAGGCCGCCGGGACCGCGGAGCCGGCACCCGCGGCCCCGGCGGCCGAGGAGCGCCCGGCGCCGGCGAAGCGGCGGAAGGCGGCGGCGCGCTGATGGGAGGACCCCCTGCCCCCCACCGCCCGAAGGCTCGCGGCGGGCCCCTGCGGGGGGCCGGATCCGACCTGACCGTGGCCGTCACCGGCCCCACCGGCACCTTCGGCGCCGGCCTGGTGCCGCTGCTGCAGGACGACGACCGGGTCGCGCGGGTCGTGGGCATCGCCCGCCGCCCGTTCGACCCGGCCGCCCGCGGCTGGACGAAGATGGAGTACCGGCGCGGGGACGTCCGGGACCCGGACGCGCTGGCCGAGGCGTTCCGCGACGCCGACGTCGTCGTCCACCTGGCGTTCCTCATCACCGGCAACGCCTCCCGGCAGACCGCCCGGGCGATCAACGTCGACGGCACGCTCAACGTCTTCCGCGCGGCCGCGGCGGCCGGCGCCCGCCGGTTCGTCTACGCCTCGTCGGTGGCCGCCTACGGGTTCCACCCCGACACCCCGGAGCGGGTCGACGAGAGCTGGCCGGTGCGCCCGGCGTCCCGGCTGTTCTACGCGCAGGAGAAGGCGGAGCTGGAGCACCTGCTGCAGGCCGAGGCGGTCCACGCGCCGGACATGGCGCTCTACCTCCTGCGCCCGCCGGTGGTGGTCGGCCCGAACGTCGTCGGCGGCAAGGACGTCCTGCCCGGCCCGCTGGCGCCGCTGGGCCGGGCGCTGTTCAGCCGGCCGCGCCGGCTCCCGGTGCCCGTGCCGGTGGCCGTCCCCGCGCTGCCCCTGCAGCTGGTCCACGAGGACGACGTCGGCCGCGCCCTGCAGCTGTGCGTCGTCGCCGCCGGCCCGCCGGGGGCCTACAACATCGCCGGGGACGGCGTGCTCACCGCCGCCGACGTCGCCCGCGAGTTCGGCGCGGTCCCGGTGCCGCTGCCGGCCCGGCCGGCGCAGGCCGCCGCCCGGGCCGTGGCCGCACTGCCGTTCCTCCCGCCGGTCGCCGAGTGGGTGGAGGCGGTCAGCCGGCCGGTGATCATGGACACCACCAAGGCCCGCGAGCAGCTGGGCTGGGAGCCCCGCTTCACCGGGCTCGAGGCGTTGCGGGACACCCTCGACCGGGGGTGACCCCCTTCCACGCGCGGACGCCGGACCGGCAGGCTCGGCGTCCCCCGGTCGTCCCGCGGTCCCGGCCGGCCGCCGGGCGCAGCACGGCCGACAGTCCGGGGAGCCCCGGGGAGAGGTGCACATGACCACGCTGGTGGACATCGACGTCCCGCTGATCGTGCTCACCGACGCCGACAGCGAGGTGGAGCGGCGGCTGGTCACCGACGCGCTGCCGGCCGGCGACGACCGGACCACCGTCGTCCCCCTGCGGGGCGCCGCGCTGGCCGGGCCGCTGGCCCGGGCGACCCCCGACACGGTGGTGACGGCGGTGCGGGTGGCCTGGCAGCCGCGCCGGCCGGGCACGTCCGGGAAGAGCCGGCGCAGCCGGTTGCAGGACGCCCGGCCCTCGCTGCTGCGCCGCCCCCCGGCCCCGCTGCAGGCCGCGGCCCTGCGCCGCGACCCCGAGCGGGCCCGCGTGGTCGTCGCCGAGCCGGCGACCGTGGCCGAGCTGACCCAGCGCTGGGACGGCACCGGGGACCTCGCCGCGTTCGTCGCCCACCAGGCGGCCCTGGCCCTGGACCGGGCCGAGCGGCAGGTCGTCGGCGACCGGGCGAAGGTGCCGCGGCACGTGGCCGAGGCGATCGAGCACAGCCCGGAGTTCCGCGCGGAGGTCGCCGCCCTGGCGGCCCGGCTGGAGCGTCCCGAGGAGGAGGTCGCCGCCGAGGCGGTCGCGGACCTGCACGGGCTGGTCGCGGCGATGGACCCGGTCGCCGTCGAGCTGTTCACCGGCCTGCTGCGGCCGGTGCACGCCCGCGCCTGGGACGTGCAGGTCGACGCCGCCCGGCTCGACGGGCTGCGCGAGCTCAACCGCCGCCACCCGCTGGTCTTCCTGCCCAGCCACCGCTCCTACGTCGACCCGCTCGTGCTCGCCGACGTCCTCGCCGCCCACGACTTCCCGCGCAACCACGTGCTCGGCGGGGAGAACCTGCGCTTCTGGCCCGTCGGCCCCGTGGCCAAGCGCGCCGGGCTGGTCTTCATCCGGCGCAGCTTCGGCGACGACCAGGTCTACAAGCTCGCCGTCCGCGAGTACTTCGCCTTCCTGCTGGCCAAGAGGTTCAACCTCGAGTGGTACCTGGAGGGCGGCCGCAGCCGCACCGGCAAGCTGCGCCCGCCGCGGCACGGCCTGCTGCGCTACGTGGCCGACGCCGTCGAGCGCGGCCGGGTGGAGGACGCCTACGTCGTCCCCGTGTCGATCACCTACGACCAGCTGCGCGAGGTCACCGGGATGGCCGCCGAGCAGGGCGGCGCGGCCAAGCGCGGCGAGGGGCTGTCGTGGATGGCCTCCTACATCCGCGAGCAGGTCCGCACCCCGCTGGGCACGGTGCACGTCGGGTTCGCCGAGCCCCTCTCGCTGGCCGCCGCCCTGCGCGGCGGCGCCGACCCGGCCGACCCGGACGCCCGCCGGCTGACGCTGCAGAAGGTGGCGTTCCAGGTCGCCGTCGGCATCAACTCCGTCACCCCGGCCACCGCCACGGCGCTGGTCACCCTCGCGCTGCTGGGCGTGCGCGACCGCGCGCTCACCCTGGCCCAGGTGCAGCGGGTGCTCCAGCCGCTGCTGGCCTACCTGACCGAGAGCGGGCGGCCGCACTCGGGCGCCGCGCTGCACACCGCCGGCGGCGTGCGGCGGGTGCTCACGGCCCTGGCCCAGCAGGGCGTCGTCACCGTGTACGAGGGCGGCGAGGAGCCGGTCTACTCCATCGAGCGCGGTCAGCACCTGGTGGCCGCCTTCTACCGCAACGGCGCGATCCACCACGTCGTCGACCGCGCGATCGCCGAGCTGGTCATGCTGCGCGAGCCGGCCGACCGCTGGGACGAGGCCTTCCGGCTGCGGGACCTGCTGAAGTTCGAGTTCTTCTTCCCGGAGCGGGACGCCTACCGGGAGCGGCTCACCGCCGAGCTCGAGCGGCTGGACCCGCAGTGGGAGACCGCCGACGGGCGCGAGGTGCTGTGCGGGGCGCCGCTGCTGCTGGCCCACCGCGTGCTGCGCTCGTTCGTCGACGCGCAGCTCGTCGTCGCCGAGCGGCTGGCCGCCCGGGACCCCCGCACGCCGGTCGTGCAGGCCGATTTCCTGGCCGAGTGCAGCGGCGTCGGGCAGCAGATGCTGCTGCAGGGCCGGCTGCACGGGCCCGAGTCGCTGTCCCGCGAGCTGTTCGGGACGGCGTTGCAGCTGGCCGCCAACCTCGACCTGGTCGACCCCGGCCGCGAGGAGCTGGCCCGCCGCCGGCAGGAGTGGGCCGCCCAGGTCCGCGACGTGGTCGGGCGGGTCGCCGTGATCGACGAGCTGGACGCCGCCGCGCGGCGGGAGAACGTGGGGGTGGAGCCGTGAGCGCCGGGCAGGAGCCGACCGACGGCGGGACGGCGCGCACGCTGGTCTGGACCGAGGAGCAGCTGATCGCCGACGTCGAGGCCGCCCCGCCGGGCCCGCGCACCGGCGCGTTCTTCGACTTCGACGGCACGGTCATCGACGGCTACTCGCTGGCCGCCTTCGCCCGGCACCACCTGCGCTCGCTGGAGGTCACCCCGCAGGCGCTGGGACAGCTGCTGCTCAACGGCCTGCGCGGGGTCACCACCGAGCAGGACTTCGAGCGGTTCACGGTCACCGGCATGCGCGCCTGGGCCGGCCGCAGCGAGGACGAGCTGGCCGAGCTGGGCGAGCGGTTGTTCGTGCAGGGCATCGCCGGCTCCCTGTTCCCCGAGGCCTGGCGGCTGGTCCAGGCCCACCTGCAGGCGGGGCACACCGTCGTCCTCGCGTCGTCGGCCACCCGCTTCCAGGTGGAGCCCGCCGCCCGGGCCCTCGGCGTCGAGCACGTGCTGGTCTCCCCGGTCGAGATCGTCGACGGCGTCTGCACCGGCCGCCCCGGCGGCCCGCTGCTGTGGCGGAAGGGCAAGGCCGCGGCCGTGCGCGCCTTCGCCGAGGAGCACGGCATCGACCTGGCGCAGAGCTACGCCTACTCCAACGGCGACGAGGACGTGCCCTTCCTGCGCACCGTCGGGCGGGCCCGCGCGCTCAACCCCGGCAGCGGGCTCGCCGCCGCGGCCCGCCACTACTCCTGGCCGGTCGCCCGCTTCCGCCGCCGCGGCCGCACCTCGGCGGCCGACCTCGCGCGCACGGTCGCGGGCGTCGGCGGCATGCTCGGCGGCTTCGCGACCGGGGTCGCGGTCGGCGCCCTGGGCGGCTCGCGGCGCGAGGCGGTCGACCTGGGCATCACCCTCGCCGGGGAGCTCGGCAGCGCGATCGCCGGCGTCCGGCTCGACGTCGAGGGCGCCGAGCACCTGGCCACCCGCCCCGCGGTCTTCCTGTTCAACCACCAGAGCCAGCTCGACGTCGTGGTCCTGGCCAAGCTGCTGCGCGGCGGCTTCACCGCCGTGGCGAAGAAGGAGCTGGAGCGGACGCCGGGCTTCGGGCTGGCCTTCCGGCTGGCCGACGTCGCCTTCGTCGACCGGGCCGACTCCGGGCAGGCCCGCCAGGCCCTGGAGCCCGCGGTGCAGCGGCTGCGCGAGGGCATCTCGCTGGTGATCGCGCCCGAGGGCACCCGGTCGGTCACCCCGACCCTCGGCCCGTTCAAGAAGGGCGCCTTCCACGTCGCGAGGCAGGCCGGCGTCCCGATCGTGCCGATCGTGCTGCGCAACACCGGCGAGCTGATGTGGAAGGGGGCCACCACCGTCTCCCCCGGGGTCGTGCAGGTGCGGGTGCTGCCGCCGGTGCCGACCGAGGGCTGGACGGCCGAGGAGGTCGGCGACCGCGCCGCCGAGGTGCACGGGATGTACCTGCGCACCCTGGCCGACTGGGGCGGCCGCGGCGAGCGGCCGGTGGTCAGCGAGGAGCCCACCGCCGGCCAGCAGGTGCCCACCCCGGCGGCGCCGCTGGACTGGGGCAGCGCCCCGGACATGAACCCGCTGGAGACGGCGATGTGGCGGGCGGAGGCGGCCGACCCGCGGCTGCGCGCCAACGTCTCCCTGCTGGAGCTGCTGGACCCCGCCCCGGAGTGGGAGCGGCTGCGCGCGGCGCACGAGTGGGCGTCGCGGATGGTGCCGCGGATGCGCCAGCGCGTCGTCGAGCCGGCCCTGGGCGTGGGCACGCCGCGGTGGGTGACCGTGGAGGAGCTCGACCTCGACGCGCACGTGCACCGGGTGCGGCTCGACGCGCCCGGCTCCATGCGCCAGCTCCTCGACGTGGTCGGGGAGTTCGTCTCCGCGCCGCTGGACCGCACCCGCCCGCTGTGGGAGGTGCTGCTGGTCGAGGGGCTGGCCGACGGCCGGGCCGGCTACGTGGTCAAGACCCACCACAGCACCACCGACGGACTGGGCGCCGTCCAGCTGATGGGCAAGCTGCACAGCCGCACCGCCGAGCGCGACCCGGTCCGCCCCGAGCCGCCGGTGCCGCTGCCCGACGACGGCGTCTCCCGCACCGCCCTGCTCACCGAGCGGCTGGTCGGCACGGCGCGGTCGGCGCCGCTGGAGCTGCTGCGCCGCGGCGTCGACGCGCTCGCCGCCGGCCGGCCGCGGGACGTCGTCGCCTCCGCGCTGGACTCGGCGCGTTCGGCCGGCCGCACGCTCGGCCCGCCCGGGCCGGGCTCGACGCTGCTGGCCACCCGCGGCGGCGACTGGCACCTCGAGGTGCTCGAGGTGCCGCTGGCCGACCTCAAGGCCGGGGCGAAGGCCGCCGGCGGGTCGCTCAACGACGGCTTCCTCGCCGCGATGGTCGGGGGCTTCCGCCGCTACCACGAGCGGCACGGCGCCCCGCTGGGCACGCTGGCCGTGGGCATCCCGATCAGCCTGCGCACCCAGGACGCCCCCGAGGGCGGCAACCGCTTCACCGGGGCCCGCTTCCCCGCCCCGCTCGACCAGGCCGACCCCGCCGACCGGATCCGCACCATCCGCGAGTTCGTGCTGTCGGTGCGCAGCGACAGCAGCTCCGGCGTGCTCAACGACCTGCTCGCCCCCACGCTGAGCTGGTTGCCCGCACCGGTGATCGGCGCCGTGTCGGGGCGGCTGACCAGCGCGAACGACGTCCAGCTGTCGAACGTCCCCGGGGTCTCCCACCCGGTCTACATCGCCGGCTCGCGGATCACCCGGATGTTCCCCTTCGGCCCGCTGCCCGGCTGCGCGGCGATGATCACGCTGCTGTCGCACGAGGGGCAGTGCTGCATCGGCGTCAACGTCGACTCCGCGGCCGTGACCGACCCCGAGGGGCTGGTGGCCGACCTGCAGGCGGGGCTGGACGAGGTGGTGGCGCTCGGCAGGAGGTGAGCCGGCGGCCGTCAGCCCAGGGCGGGGTCCACGAGCACCTTGAGCGCGCTCCGGGTGCCCGCCCGCAGCTGCTCCATCGTCGCCGGCAGCGCGTCCAGGGCGATGACGTCGCTGACCATGAGCTCCGCGCTCAGCCGGCCGGCGTCGAAGGCGCGGGCGCTCTCCACGAACTCGCCCACCGTGTAGCCCAGCGGGAACACCAGGCTCGCCTCCTTGAAGGCGCACAGCGCCGGGACGACGGTCTCGGCGGCCATGCACATCCCCATGGAGACGACGGTGCCGCCGCGGCCCACCAGCTCGACCGCGCGGGCCACCGCCCCCTCCTTGCCGATGCACTCGGCGACGAGGTCCACCGGGCCGCCCAGCAGGGCGTCCAGCTCCGCCGGGTCGTCCTCGGCCGTGCTGTGGAAGGCGTCGGCGCCCAGCGCCATGACGACCTCGCGCCGGTGCGCGGACCGGGAGGCGACGACGACGCGGCCGGCGCCCATCCGCCGCGCCCAGTGCACCGCCGACAGCGCCATGGAGCCCGCGCCCAGCACGAGCACCCGGTCGCCGACGCGCAGCCGGCCCATCCGCAGGGCGTGCAGCCCGCAGGCCATCGGCTCGACGAGGGCGCCGTCGGCGGGGCTCAGCGACCCCGGCAGCGGGACGGCCCCGTCGGCGGGGACGACGGCGAGCTCGGCGAACCCGGCCGCCCCGCCACGCGGCGCCGCGCAGGTCAGCGCGTAGCCCGACGCGCAGCCCGCGCAGTCGCCGCACGGCGTGACCGGCAGGCACGCCACGTGCTGCCCGGTGCGGGCCCGGTCGACGCCGGGGCCGACGTCGACGACCTCGCCGGCGAACTCGTGCCCGAACGGCCCCGGGCCGTAGGTGACCAACGCGTCCGACGTCATCGCGACGTCGGTGCCGCAGACCCCGCAGCGCCCGACGCGCACGAGGACCTCGCCCGGCCCGGGCTCGGGGTCGGGGAGCTGCTCGACGCGGATCGGCTCCCCCGGCCGGTCGAAGACGGCTGCGCGCACGGGCACCTCCACGGTGGGGACGACGCCGGTCACCCCACCACGACCCACGCGTCGCGGGGAAGCGGTCAGCCGCGGTCGGCGGGCTCCCCGTCGGCGGCCGGCAGCAGGCCGGAGTCCCGCAGCCACCCGAGCAGGTGACCGGCCACCACCTCGGGCACCTGCAGCTGCGGCACGTGGCCGACGTCGGCCAGCTCGACGTAGCGCCAGCCGGGGTGGCGCTCGGCGATGTCGCGGGCGGCGGCCACCGGGACCAGCCGGTCGCGGTCGCCGTGCACCAGCAGCACCGGCCCGGAGATGGCGGCCATCGCCTCCCGGTAGCGCCGCGGGTCGGCCAGCACCCACAGCAGGGAGCGGGCGGCGGCGAGGAACGCCTTGTCCATCCCGGCGACGTCGCGCCGCTCCTCCAGCAGCGTCACCGACCGGTCGATCACCTCGGCGGGCAGCGCGTCGGGGTCGACGCCGCAGAGCTCGAGCAGCTCGCGCACCCGGGACAGGGGCGTCGTGCGCATCCTCCGCAGCCAGAGGACGCGCTCGGCCAGGAAGGGGACGGCGTAGACGGCGAACTGGAGCGCGACCGTGGGGTCCAGCGCCCGGCGCGGACCGGGCACCGCCGGGTCGAGCAGCACGGTGCCGCACACCCGCTGCGGGGAGCGCGCCGACTCGAACAGCGAGATCATCCCGCCCATCGAGTTGCCGACCAGGACCGCCGGGCCCTGGACCACCTCGCGCAGGAACCGGTCGAGCACCAGGACGTTGGCCGGCACGCTCGCCCGCCGCTCCCCCGGCTCGCTGCGGCCGAAGCCCGGCAGGTCCAGGGCCAGCACCCGGGCGTGCGGGGTGAGCAGCGGCGCGAGCAGGTCCCAGTTCAGGTGCGAGCCGCCCAGCCCGTGCACCAGCACGACCGGGGGCCCGCCCCCGGCCCCGCCGAAGTCCACGAAGTGCACCGGGCCGTCGAGCTCCACGGTCAGGGAGCGCCCGGGGACCTGCGTCTCGTCCACCCGACCACCGTGGCACGCCGCCGGCCGCGCTGCCCGCCCGGGTCGTGCGCGACGCACGGGACGGGTGGGACGACCCTGTGTCGGCCGCCACAGCACGCTGCCGAGAACACGGATGTGTCTCGGCGGGTGTGCCCGCCGTCCCGCCACGGGTAACGGGCGGGTGACCAACGCCGGTCATCGAGGAGGAGATCCGTGGCACGACAGCCCAACGGCGGCCCCGCGCTCCCGCTCTACCTGAGCGAGCCGGGCCGGGCCGTGGCCGACTACGGCCTGTACCTGGCCGCGCGGCCCCTCCTGCAGGCGCTCCCCTCCGGCGACGGCCACCCGGTCCTGGTGCTGCCGGGCCTGCTGGCCGACGACACCTCCACGCGCACCCTCCGGGCCACCCTGCGGCGGCTGGACTACCGCGTCCACGGCTGGCGGCTGGGCCGCAACATCGGCCCGACGCCGACCTGCGTCGACGGCATGCGCCGCCGGCTGGACGACCTCGCCGACCGCTACGGCCGGCCGGTCAGCCTCGTCGGCTGGAGCCTCGGCGGCATCTTCGCCCGCGAGCTCGCCCGGGCCACCCCCGACTCGGTGCGGCAGGTCATCACCCTGGGCAGCCCGTTCCGGCTGACCTGCGAGTCGCAGACCCGCGCGGCCCGGGTGTTCAACCGCTTCTCCCACCTGCACGTGGACTCGGTGTCGTTCCCGCTGGAGAGCGAGTGCACCCCGCTGCCGGTGCCCGCGACGTCGGTCTACTCGCACGCCGACGGCATCGTGCACTGGCAGACCTGCCTGGAGACCCCCGGTCCGCGGGCGGAGAACATCGCCGTCCACGCCAGCCACCTGGGCCTGGGCCACCACCCGGCGGTCGTGTACGCGGTGACCGACCGGCTCGCGCAGCCCGAGGGGACCTGGCGGCACTTCCGCGCCCCGGCGGTGCTGCGGCCGGTCTTCCCCCGCCCGGACGTGCCCGAGCCGTCCTCCCCGCTGGCCGCCACGGCGGCCTGAGCCGCCCCCGCGGGCGGCCGGGGGGCGGCCCGGACTCCCCCGGTCGGCTGACCCGGCCACCCGACCGCGCAGCCGCGGGGGTCCGGCGGGGCGGTTTTCTGGGAGGGTGCGCCCCGTGTGGCTGCGGCTGACGGGGAGCGAGCCCGAGCTCGTCGAGATCGACGTGCACGGCGACCCCGCCGGCCGCGCCGTCGTCGACCTCCTCGTGCGGGCGGGGCTGGTGACCCGCTCCGGCGGCGGGCAGCTGCGGATCGCGCGCACCCGCACCGCCCTCGACGTCGACCAGCCGATCTCCGAGCTGGGACTGCGCAACGGCGACGTCCTCACCGCGGCCGCCCCGCCGCCGCAGCCGGTCTCGGGCACCGAGCTCGTGGTGGGCATCGGCCCGTCGGCGGGCGCGCGCCTGGTGCTCGACGGAGCCGTCACCGCCGGCCGCGAGGGGCAGCTGCGGCTCGACGACCCGGGCCTGTCCCGCGAGCACGTGCGCTTCACCGCCGACGGGGACGACGTCCTCGCCGAGGACCTGGGGTCGCTGAACGGCACCCACCTGTTCGGCCGGCCGCTCACCGCCCCCACCCCGGTGCCCGTCGACGCCCCCGTCGAGGCCGCCTCCACCGTGCTGCGCCACCACCCCCGGCAGCCACCGCCCGTGCCGCACCTGCCGGTGGTCCGCGGCGTCGCCCGTCTCCGCCGTCCGCCCCGCCCGCCGGTGCCGGGCCCTCCCCCGCCCCACCTGGTGTCGGCGCCGCCCGGCCCCCGGCCCCGGGTCCTGCTCCCGTGGTCCCGCGCGTCGCGCGACCACCGGTTCCGGGAGAAGGCCTTCCACAGCACGCTCGCGGCCGCGCGCGCCGGCCTGGAGCGCGACCTGGCGGTGGAGGGCGTCCGCCGCTGGGCGGCCGCGCCCGACCTGGCCGACGTGCTGCGCCGCACCGAGGGCCCGGCGCCCGACCTGTGGGAGCGCCGCCCCGGCGACGGCGACTGGCTGCAGGTCCGGGTCGGCTGGACCGACCTGCCGTCGCAGGCGGGCTACCGGCTGGCCGACGGCGGCGACCCGGAGCAGCGCGAGGACGCCGTCCGCTCCCTCGAGCCGTACGCCGTCGCCCGCTGCGCGCCGCTCACCGTGCGGCTCCCCGACGTCGGCGCCGTCGGGGTGGCCGGCGCGCGCGAGCAGGTGCTGGCGCTGGCCCGGTGGCTGTCTCTGCAGCTCGCCGCCCTGCACAGCCCGCGCGACCTGCGGCTGGCCGCGGCGCTCGGCAGCCGCACCGGATGGGCCTGGTTCGCCGCCCTCCCGCACGCCGGGTCCGACGACGGGCCGATGCTCGCGACCGGGCCGGACGACGCCCGCCGCCTGCTGACCTCGCTGACCGCGCTGGTGACCGAGCGCGCGCGGGACCGCGACGCCCGCCCCGCCGGTGAGCCGGCCGTCGTCCTCCTCGTCGACGAGGACCTGCCCCTCTCGCGCGAGACCGTCGAGCCGCTGCTGCAGCACGGCCCGTCGGTCGACGTGCACGTGGTCTGGCTCGGCCGGCGCCGCGGCGGCCTGCCCGAGGCGTGCCGGGCGGTCGTCTCGGTGGCGCCGCCCGGCTGCGCCGTCACCTGGACCGACACGGGGACGACGGTGACCGACGCGAGCCTCGACGTCGTCCCGCCCGGCCCGCTGGAGACCGCGGCCTGGAACCTCGCCGGGCTCGACGACGCCGACGGCAGCGGCGACGACAGCGCACCGGCCTCCGAGCCGGGCGCGCGGCTGCTCGGCATGGGCGACCCGACCCCGGAGGAGGTCCTGCGCGGGCGGGAGCGGGAGCCCGAGCAGCCCTCCGGCACCGTGGAGCCCATCCCGGTGGGCTCCACGGTGGGCGGCTACCTGCTCAAGCGGCAGCTGGGCGCCGGCGGCATGGGGGCGGTCTACCTCGCGCGGCACCGGTCGCTGCCCCGCGACGTGGCCCTCAAGGTGCTGCACCCGGGCTTCGCCGGGCACCGGCAGTTCCGCGAGCGGTTCGAGCGCGAGTCCGACGTGCTGTGCCGGCTGGACCACCCCAACGTCGTCGACGTCGTCGACCGCGGTCAGGACGGCGACCTGCTGTGGATGTCGATGCGCTACATCCCCGGGCCGGACCTGGACACCGCGCTGCGCGAGCGCGGGCCCTTCCCGCCCGAGGCCGCGGTCGCGGTGGTCACCGACGTCGGCCGGGCGCTGGACGCCGCGCACGAGGCCGGGCTGCTGCACCGCGACGTGAAGCCCGCGAACGTGCTGCTGCGCCGGCACGCGGACGGCACGGAGCAGGCGATGCTCACCGACTTCGGCATCGCCAAGGACCTCGCGGCGGCGGTGTCGCTGACCGGTGCCGGGGAGGCCCCGCTCACGCTGGCCTACGCCGCGCCCGAGCAGCTGGAGGGCCTGCCGCTGGACCGGCGGGCCGACGTGTACTCGCTCGGCGCGGTGCTCTTCGAGGCGCTGACCGGGCGCCGCGCGTTCCCGGCGGTGGACATGGCGCCGCTGCTGGCCTCGGTGATGGCCGGCCCGGTCCCCGACGTCCGAACGCTGCGCCCGGAGACCCCCGCCGCGCTGGCCGAGGTGGTCACCCGCGCGCTGCAGAAGGACCGCGAGGCCCGCTACGCCAGCTGCCTGGAGCTGGTGCTGGCGGCCCAGGCGGCGCTGGCGCCCCCCGCGCCCGCGCCGCGGACCGTCATCGGGCGCCCGGAGGTCCCGCCGCCGCCCGGCGCGTCGCCCGGGAGGGGTTGACCGGCCCCCAGATCGGGGGGAGCCGCCCCCGGGACGGTTCCGCTGGGCGGCGCGGGCACGTACCTTCCCGGCAACCGGTCGGCGCCGACCAGGGCTCGTGCCCGGCGCCGGGTGGCCACGGGGGGTCCGACGACGAGTACGGGGCACGGGCATGCCACCAGGGGTTGCCGGGCTGGGTGAGCCGGTCGAGATCGGCCGGGGCGGCTTCGGCGTCGTCTACCGGGCCCGCGACGAGCGGTTCGACCGCGACGTCGCGCTCAAGGTCATCCGCGACGCCGGGCTCAGCGACGAGGTGCTGGCCCGCTTCGCGCGCGAGTGCCGGTCGCTGGGCGCGCTGTCGGGCCACCCGAACATCGTGTCGATCCACGACGCCGGGCAGACCGCCGACGGCGAGCTCTACCTCGTCATGGAGTACCTGCCCGGCGGCTCGCTGGCCGAGCGGACCGCCGCCGACGGCCCGGCCGAGCCGCGCGACGTCGTCGCGTGGGGGGCGGCGCTCGCCGGCGCGCTGGAGACCGCCCACCGCAGCGGGATCGTGCACCGGGACGTGAAGCCGGAGAACGTCCTCTTCTCCACCTTCGGCGCGCCCAAGCTCGTCGACTTCGGCATCGCCCGGATGCGGACGGCGTTCGAGACGCGCTCGGGCTCGGTCAGCGCCACCCTCGGCCACGCCGCCCCGGAGATCATCGGCGGCGCCCCCGCGTCCCCGCGCTCGGACGTCTACTCGCTGGCCAGCGTCCTGTTCTTCGCCCTGACCGGGCAGGCGCCGTTCGACCGGCCCGACGAGGAGAGCCTCGCGCCGCTCATCGCCCGGATCGCCACCGCCCCGCCGCCGGACCTGCGCGAGTTCGGCGTCCCGGGCGCCCTGGCCGACGTCGTCGCCGCCGCCCTGGCCAAGGACCCGGAGGACCGGCCGGCCACCGCGGCGGAGTTCGGCGCCGCCCTCCAGGGGGTGGCCGGCGCCCTCGGCGCCGCCGTCCCGCCGGTGCCCGTGGAGGACGTCGCCACCATCGGCCCGCTGTTCGAGCGGCCGCCCGGCGAGCGCCCGACGCCGCGGCTGGACACCGTGCACGTCGCCCGTCGCCGCGAGCCGCTGCCGGCCCCGGCGGGCGAGCGTCCCCGCCGCCGCAACCGGCTGGCGTCGGTCCTGGTCGCCCTCCTCGGCGTCGTCGCCGTCGCCGGCGCCGCCCTCGGCATCGCCGCGCCCTGGCGGGACGACGCGGCCGAGCAGCCCGAGCTGCGCCTGGCGGAGTCGGTCGTGGACACCGCGCAGGGGCTGCAGGTGCACCGCGAGTACGGCTACTCCGACGACCTGTCCGAGGTCGTGAGCACGGTGCGGCTGGTGAACACGTCCGACGCCGGCGTCCGGGTGAGCTGGATCGAGCCGATCCCCGAGGAGCTCGCGCCGAGCCTGGACGACGTCGAGTTCTCGGTCGACCCGCACTCCGAGCTCGCCGACCAGCTCCTGGCGTGCTGGGTGTTCGACCTCGCCCCCGACGGCACGCAGCCGCTGACCTGGTCGGTGCCGGTGCCCGAGGACGTCGAACCCTCCCGGGAGCACCTCGAGGAGGTCCGCGACCAGGTCGCCGAGGCCACCGTGGCGACGCAGGAGGCCGCCGACCTCAAGCGCCTGGAGCTCGCCGAGGAGGAGGGCGCCGCACCCGCGGAGGCGCCCCCCACCGGCACGGACACCGGCACCGGCACCGGCACCGGCGCGGACGCGGGCACGCCACCCCAGGCCGACGGCGGGACGACCGTCCTGCCGGGCACCGGCAGCGCGCCGGCCGTCCCCGGCGCCACGGGCGGCGGCGGCACGACCGGCAGCACGACCGGGGGCACCGGCGGCACCGGGGGCGGCGGGACCGTCCCGGTGCCCGTGCCCGCCGGCGGTGGCGGCTCCGCGCCGCAGGCGGCCCCGGCTCCCCCGGCGGACCAGGGCGGCGCCCCCGCGCCGGCGCCGGCCAACCGGGCGCCGGTGGTGAGCGCCTCCGACGTGACCAGCAACGAGCTGCAGTCCCCGGGGGTCACCTTCGGCGGGTCCGACCCCGACGGCGGCGCGGTGACGGTCGCGGTGAGCGGCCTGCCGCCGGGGCTGGCGCACGCCAACGGCCGGATCACCGGGACGGTCAGCGCGTCGGCCGCGGCGGTGACCACCACCCGCGGCGCCATCCAGGCCCGCGGCTTCCCCGTGACGGTGACCGTGACCGACGCCGCGGGTGCCTCCACCTCGCGCACCGTCACGTGGACGGTCCGCGACACCCACACGACGATGCCGAACTACGTGAACACCTACGGCTGCGGCCGGGGCTGCGGGGAGAACGGCAACCCCGACGTCGCCGACATCTCGGCGCCCGGCTTCTTCTGCACGGTGGGCAGCCCGCCCGACACCATCGCCGCGCAGAGCGTCGGTCCCGGCACGGTGATCGCCTGGGGCCAGTCGGTGACCTACACCTACCGGCAGGCGTCCTGCTGAGCGCCGGTGACGCCCGCCGTCACTTGAGGTAGATCTCCTGCACGACCGAGGCGACGTGCCGGCCCGCGCCGTCGTACGCGGAGCCGAGCGCGACGCCGCGGCCGTGCGCCGTCGACAGCGGCTGCGAGGTGAGCACGAACCACTCGTCGGCGCGCAGCGGGCGGTGGAACCACATGGTGTGGTTGACGCTCGTCGTGGCCACCGTGCCCGGGCCGCCCTCGCCGTCCGGCCCGCCGGCGTGCAGCCCGGCCGCGGTGATGGCGACCGTGGGCACGGCCATGTCCGAGACCAGCGTCAGGACGGCGGCGTGCCAGACGGCGGCGCCGGGCAGCGGCTCCCCGGTGCGGTACCAGGCCTGGACGTCGGTGGAGGCCGTGCCGTTGGCGCTGCCGGTCGCGTCGACGAACTCGACGCCGAAGCCGCCGTCGGCGTGCACGGCCAGGTCCCCGGCCGCGACGGCGCCCGCCGGGAAGGTGAGGGCGCCGGGCACGTGGAACTGCGCGCCCTCCTCCCGCGCCCGCTGGAACGAGGCCTCGAGCGTCACGACCACCCGCCCGCCCTGGTGGCCCACGACCCGGCGGCTGGTCAGCGCGCGGCCGTCCTTGACCCGGTCGACGGCGAAGACGATCGGCTCACCGGCGCGGCCGCGCTGCGGGAACTCCCCGTGCAGGTGGTGCACCGCGTAGTCGTCGGGGACCGTCGCGTCCGCCGACAGCAGCGCCTGCACCAGCAGCGCGCCGCCGAACAGCGTCTCGCGGGCCAGCGGCGAGGCCCCGGAGACGCCGAAGCGGTCCTCCCCCAGCGGCTCCACGCCCAGCGCGGCCACGACCCGGGCGACCTGCTCCACCGCTCACCTCATCCGTCGACGTCGGAACCTGCTCCGGCGCCGGCACCGGGAGGCGCGGCGGGGTCCGGGGGTGGGCGCGGCCGGGATCGAACCGGCGACCGCTCGCTTGTAAGGCGAGAGCTCTCCCGCTGAGCTACGCGCCCCGCGCGCCCAGGGTAGGTCTCCCCGGGCAACGGAGTGGGAGGAGCGCGGGGACCGCGCTCCTCCCACTCCGTCAGGCGGCGAGCTGCGCGACCGCGTCCTTCCAGCCGGTCTGCTGACGCGCGTCGCCGGGCTGGTTCACCTCGGCGAAGCGGACGACGCCCTCGGCGTCGACGAGGAAGGTGCCGCGCACCGCCATGCCCGCCTTCTCGTTGAAGACGCCGTAGGCCTGGGCGGTGCTGCCGTGCGGCCAGAAGTCCGACAGCAGCGGGAAGGGCAGCCCCTGCTGCTCCTTGAACGCCTTGAGGCTGAAGACCGGGTCGGTGCTGATGGCCACCACCTGCACGCCGGCGTCGGTGTAGGTGGTGAGCTCGTCGCGCAGCTGGCACAGCTCGCCGGTGCAGATGCCCGAGAAGGCGAACGGGTAGAAGACGACCAGGACCGGCTTCCCCCGCAGCTCGGCGAGGGAGACGACCTGCTTGTCCTGGTCGGGGAGGCTGAACTCGGGCGCGCGGTCACCGACGGAGAGGCTCATGCCGTGATCTTGCCGCAACCCTCCCGGTCCCCTCGCAGGGGCCTCCCGCGAGCCCGCGGGAGGGGCGTGTCAGCGGCGGGAGCGCGCGGCCTTCGGCGTGACCAGGCGGATGCCCGACCACTCCTTGGCGGCGGAGATGCTGCTGGTCTGCTGCAGCCCCGCGGTGGGGGCCACCTCGGTGACGTCGCCGGGCTCGACGTGCCCCGGCCGGCCGGACTTGGGGACCAGCAGCCACACCACGCCGTCGTCGGCCAGCGAGGTGAGGGCGTCGGTCAGGGCGTCGAACAGGTCCCCGTCGTCCTCCCGCCACCACAGGACGACGACATCGGCCACCTCGTCGGTGTCCTCGTCGACCATCTCGCTGCCGGAGACCTCGACGATGGAGTCGCGCAGGTCCTCGTCGGCGTCCTCGTCCCAGCCGAGCTCCTGCACGACCATGCCCGGCTTGATGCCCAGCCGGGCCGCCATGCCGGCGCTGCCCGAGTCGACGCTCATCCCTGCTCGTCCTCCATGGGTGTGACGACGGCCCTCCGGTCGCCGGCGACGGGGCGCCCGGCGGCGGGCGCGGCGGCCGGGCGCCGCGGGGCGGACACGACCGGCGGGAGGGTCACCCGCAGCCTGGTCATGTCACCCCCGTCTTCCCTCGGTCCGCTGGGCCCGGCGTTCGGGCCACGTGGGCGGAAGCGTAGGGCATGCCCCGGCGAGCGCAAGGTCGAGCACGGGCCCGGCGCGAGGCCGGGCGCAGGCGGTCAGGTCCCCGGCGGACCGGCGACGACACGGCGGGATCCCGTCAGATGGGCGCGTGCGTGACGGCGACGGCCGCGCGGCGGGAGGATGGGGTCATGAGCGCACCGCAGCAGTCGGGCGGCGACCCCGCCCGCGATGCAGGACAGGCCCGCGCGGTGATCACCGACGGGCTCCCCAGCCAGCTGGTCGACACCGACCCCGACGAGACCCAGGAGTGGCTGGAGTCCCTCGACGCCGTCGTCGACCACGCCGGCCGCGGCCGGGCCCGCTACCTGATGCTCCGGATGCTCGAGCGCAGCCGCCAGCAGCAGGTCGGCGTCCCGGCGCTGCGCAGCACCGACTACATCAACACGATCCCGCCGGAGCGCGAGCCCTGGTTCCCGGGCGACGAGCACGTCGAGCGGCGCATCCGCGCCTACATCCGCTGGAACGCCGCGATCATGGTCCACCGCGCGCAGCGGCCCGGCATCGGCGTCGGCGGGCACATCTCCTCCTACGCCTCCTCCGCCTCGCTGTACGAGGTCGGCTTCAACCACTTCTTCCGCGGCAAGGACCACCCCGGCGGCGGCGACCAGATCTGGTTCCAGGGGCACGCCTCCCCCGGCATCTACGCCCGCGCCTACCTCGAGGGCCGGCTGACCGAGCAGCAGCTCGACGGCTTCCGGCAGGAGGTCAGCCACCCCGGCGGCGGGCTGTCGTCCTACCCGCACCCGCGGCTGATGCCCGAGTTCTGGGAGTTCCCCAGCGTCTCGATGGGTCTGGGCCCGATGAACGCCGTCTACCAGGCCCGGTTCAACCGGTACCTGCACGCGCGGGGCATCAAGGACACCTCCGACCAGCACGTGTGGGCGTTCCTCGGCGACGGCGAGATGGACGAGCCGGAGTCGCTCGGGGTCATCGGCCTGGCCGCCCGCGAGGAGCTGGACAACCTCACGTTCGTCGTCAACTGCAACCTGCAGCGGCTCGACGGGCCGGTCCGGGGCAACGGCAAGGTCATCCAGGAGCTGGAGTCGTTCTTCCGCGGCGCCGGCTGGAACGTGATCAAGGTGATCTGGGGCCGGGAGTGGGACCCGCTGCTGGCCGCCGACCGCGACGGCGCGCTGGTCAACATCATGAACCAGACGCCCGACGGCGACTACCAGACCTACAAGGCCGAGGACGGTGCCTTCGTCCGCGAGCACTTCTTCGGCAAGGACCCGCGCACCCGCAAGCTCGTGGAGAACATGAGCGACAAGGAGGTCTGGGACCTCTCCCGCGGCGGGCACGACTACCGCAAGGTCTACGCGGCGTTCAAGGCCGCGGTGGAGCACAAGGGCCAGCCGACGGTCATCCTCGCCAAGACCATCAAGGGCTGGACCCTGGGCAGCCACTTCGAGGGCCGCAACTCCACCCACCAGATGAAGAAGCTGACGGCCGAGGACCTCGCCGCCTTCCGCGACCGGCTCTACCTGCCGATCCCCGACGAGGCGCTGGACAAGACCCTGCCGCCCTACTACAAGCCCGACCCGGACTCCGACGAGATGCAGTACATGCTCGAGCGGCGGCGGGCCCTGGGCGGGGCGGTGCCGCGGCGGCGGTCGGAGTTCAAGACGCTCAAGGGGCCGGAGGACAAGGCCCTCGACGTGCTGCGCCGCGGCTCGGGCAAGCAGGAGGTCGCCACGACGATGGCGTTCGTCCGGCTGCTCAAGGAGCTGCTCAAGGACCCGGAGCTCGGCCCGCGGTTCGTGCCGGTCATCCCCGACGAGGCGCGCACCTTCGGGATGGACTCGCTCTTCCCGACGCAGAAGATCTACAACCCGGCCGGCCAGCGCTACACCTCGGTCGACCGCGAGCTGATGCTGGCCTACAAGGAGTCCGAGCAGGGCCAGATCCTGCACGAGGGCATCAACGAGGCCGGGTCCACCGCGTCGTTCACCGCCGTCGGCACGTCCTACTCCACGCACGGCGAGCCGATGATCCCGATCTACATCTTCTACTCGATGTTCGGGTTCCAGCGGACCGGCGACGGCTTCTGGGCCGCGGCCGACCAGATGGCGCGCGGCTTCGTGCTGGGCGCCACCGCGGGGCGGACGACGCTCAACGGGGAGGGCCTGCAGCACGAGGACGGGCACTCGCTGCTGCTGGCGCACACCAACCCGGCGGTCGTCTCCTACGACCCGGCGTTCTCCTACGAGGTCGCGCACATCACCCGCGACGCGCTGGTGCGGATGTACGGGCAGGACCCGGGGGCGCCGCTGGGCGGGCACCGCTCGCCCGACGTCATGTACTACCTGACCGTCTACAACGAGCCGTTCCAGCAGCCGGCCGAGCCCGAGGACCTCGACGTCCAGGGCCTGCTCGCGGGCATGTACCGCTACGCGCCCGGCCAGGGTGACGGCCCGAAGGCGCAGGTGCTGGCCTCCGGCGTCGCGGTGCCGTGGGCGCTGCGGGCGCAGGAGCTGCTGCGCGAGGACTGGGGTGTGTCGGCCGACGTGTGGTCGGTGACCTCCTGGACCGAGCTGCGCCGCCAGGCCGACGAGTGCGAGGAGTGGAACCTGCTGCACCCGGGCGAGGAGGTCCGGACGCCGTACGTGACGCAGCGCCTGGCCGACGCCCCCGGCCCGGTCGTGGCGGTCTCGGACTGGATGAAGGCGGTCCCCGACCTCATCGCGCCCTACGTCCCCGGGGGCATGTCGACGCTGGGCACCGACGGGTTCGGCCTGTCCGACACCCGCCCGGCGCTGCGCCGGCACTTCCACGTGGACGCGGAGTCGATCGTCGTCCGCACGCTGGCGACGCTCGCCCGCCGCGGTGAGGTCGACGGCGACGTCGTCCGCCGGGCGGTGGAGGAGTACCAGGTCCGCGACGTGCAGGCGGCCCCGGCCGAGGAGCGCACCGACCCCAGCCCCGCGACCTGAGTGGAGGGGGGGGGGGGGGGGGGGGGGGGGGGGGGGGGGGGGGGGGGGGGGGGGGGGGGGGGGGGGGGGGCGGGGGGGGGGGGGGGGGGGGGGGGGGGGGGGGGGGGGGGGGG
>NZ_JBJGZX010000032.1:0-50405 GCF_054050735.1 Blastococcus sp. SYSU D00813 | reverse complement strand
GGGGGTCTGGGGGCCACCCCCGCCCCCGCGGGCCCGCCACCCCCCCCCCCTTGTGGGGCGCCCGCGGCCCCCCCCCCCCCCCCCCCCGGGGGCTCACCCAGGCCCCGGGCACGGGCGGGCCCGGCCGCCACACCTTCTGGCTGGCGACGACCGACGCCGACGGCCGCCCGCACGTGACCGGCATCGGCGCCCTCTGGGTGTCGGGGGCGTTTCATTTCGAGACCGGGGAGACCACCCGCAAGGCCCGGAACCTGGCGCGGGACCCGCGGTGCTCGCTCAGCGTGGCGACCGACGAGTTCGACCTGGTCGTGGCGGGCGTCGCGGACGTGGTCGACGACCCGGCGGTCGTGGCGGACACGGCTGCGCGCTGGGCCGCCGACGGGTGGCCCTGCCGGGTCGACGACTCGGGCACGGCACTGACGGCGGAGTTCAGCGCGCCCTCCGCCGGTCCGCCACCGTGGCGGGTCCACCGGCTGACGCCGCGGCGGGCGACGGCCCTGCTGACGGTCGAGCCCGGGGGCGCCACCCGCTGGCGCTTCTGACGCTCAGCCGGCCCAGACGGGCGCCGACGGCCGGGCGGCGGTCGTCCACGGCGGGGCGCCCGGTGGCGCGACGACGGTGAGCGGGCCGCCGTCGGCGGCGACGTCGACCAGGTACGGGTCCGGGTCGGGGTCGTCGCCGGGCCGGCCGGGGCAGCGGCCGGCGGCCAGCAGCCACGCCGCCGTCCGCGCCAGCGCGAGCTCGGCCGACCACGTGCCGCCCTCCTCCCGCCGCCGGGCCAGCGCCCGCAGCGCGGCGGCGGCCGCCAGGTGGCCGGTGGCGTGGTCGAGCACCTGGGCGGGGAGGACGCCGGGCCGGTCCGCCGACCCGCAGACGTCGGCGATCCCGGTCGCGGCCTGCACCAGCGAGTCGAAGCCGCGCCGCCGTCCCCACGGGCCGGTGGTGCCCCACGCCGACAGCCGCACGGTCACCAGGTGCCGGTGCCGCACGGCCAGCTCCGCCGGGTCGAGTCCCAGGGCCTCCAGCGCGCCCGGCCGGTGGCCGAGCAGGACGACGTCAGCGGCGGCGAGCAGCTCCTCGGCCGTGGCGCGGCCACCGCGGGAGGCCAGGTCGACCACCGCGGTGCGCTGGCCGGAGCCGGTGTCGGCCAGGGTGCCGGGGTCCTCGGGCAGCCGCGGGCTCTCCAGCCGCAGCACGTCGGCGCCGAGCGCGGCGAGCGTGCGGGCGGCCACCGGGCCGGCGATGACCCGGGTGAGCGCGAGCACGCGCGGGCGGCCGGCGTCGCAGGGCGGCGCATCGCCGGCCCGGTCGAGGGAGAGCAGCGGCAGGCCTCCCAGCGCCCGGCCCGCCGGGGAGGCCGTCCACTCCGCGGCGGAGCGGACGGCGGCCGCGGCGCCGCCGGCCGCCACCACCGCCTCCTCGAGGTCGAGCGCCGGCACCGCCGCGGCCGCCGCGTCGGGGTCCTCCTCCCCGAGCACCGCCAGCACCGCGGCCCGGTGGTGCGGGTAGTTGGCGTGCAGCCGGACCCACCCGTCGGCGGCGCGCCAGAACCGCGACATCGGGGCGAAGCCCGGCCCGACCGGCCGCCCGGCGCGGCGCACGAAGCGCTCGCTGCGCACGGCCAGCCCGGCGTGCCGGGCGTCGAGCTCCAGCGGCCCGGCCGGCCCGGCCGCCCCGGACAGCTCGCGCGCGGCCAGCAGCGGGGCGGCCACCGCGGCCAGCGCCACCTCCTCGGCCGCCAGCGGCCCGGCGAGCCCGGTGGACCCCCGGACGGCCACCGGCGCCGGCAGCGGCCCGCCGCCCAGCGCGGCCCACGCCTGGTCGAGCAGCGCCGCGACGGGGAGGGGAGCGCTCACGCCGACCGCACCGCGGGCGCCGGGCCGGCGAAGGTGCGCCGGTAGGCCAGCGGCGTCGTCCCCAGCTTGGCGAAGTGGTGGCGCAGCACCGCGCCGGTGCCCCAGCCGACCTCCGCGGCGACCGCGTCGACCGGGAGGTCCGTCGTCTCGAGCAGCTCGCGGGCGCGCTGCAGCCGCATGCGGGCCACCCAGGCCGCGGGCGTCGTGCCGCACGCCTCGGCGAACCGGCGGGCCAGCGTCCGCGGTGACACCAGCGCCCTGCGCGCCAGCCGCTCCACCGACAGGTCCTCGCCCAGGTGCGCCAGGGCCCACTCCTGCAGCGCGGCGACGTCGTCGTCGGCGGCGCGCGGCAGCGGCGTGGCCACGTACTGGGCCTGGCCGCCGTCCCGGTGCGGCGGCACGACCATCCGCCGGGCGATCCGCGCGGCGACCGTCGCCCCGTGCGCCGAACGGACCAGGTGCAGGCAGGCGTCGATCCCGGCCGCGGTGCCGGCGCTGGTGACCACGGCGCCGTCGTCGACGTAGAGGACGTCGGGGTCGACCCGGGCCCGCGGGTACCGCTGCGCCAGCTCGGCGGTGTACATCCAGTGCGTCGTGCAGGGCCGGTCGTCGAGCAGGCCGGCCTCGGCGACCACGAACGCGGCGGTGCAGATCGACAGGACGCGGGCCCCGCGCTCGACGGTCTCCCGGAGCAGCCGCAGCACGGCCTCGGGCGCCGGCTGGTCCGGCGGCCGGGCGCCGACGGCGACGACATCGGCCTCCGCGGCGCGCTCCAGGCCGTGGGGGACGTCGACGGTGAGCCCCGTCTTCATCGGCACCGGGCCGGGGCGCTCCCCGACGACGGCGAAGTCGCAGGCGGGCACGCCGTCGGCCGTCCGGTCGATGCCGAAGACCTCGCACAGCACCGCCAGCTCGAACGGCGACACCCCCGGCAGCACGACGGCGGCGACCGAGCGCAGCGGGTGGCCGGCGGTCACGGGACCACCGGCCCGGCCAGGACGGCGGCCGCCGCGGCGCGGTCGCCGGTGACGGTCAGCCCCGGGGCGTCGAGGCCCGTCCGCCGCCACAGCAGCAGGGCCAGCGCGACCTCGGGGCCGGTCACCTCCGCGACCGGCGCGGGCCCGAGCGACCAGCTGCCCGAGGGTGCGGTGAGGCGCACGCCGCCGGTCAGCGGCGCCATCCGGCCCAGCGCCTCCTGGCGCGGCTGCATGGTGTCGACCACCTCCGCGACGCAGTCGGCGGCCACCGCGGGGTCGGCGTCGGCGGCCACGCCCACCGCGGCGGCGAGGTCCAGTCGGTGCACGAACGTCTCCGACACCTGCCGGCGGGCCCACCAGGCGGCGGTGCCGGGGCCGGTGAGGGTGACGCAGGGGCGCCCGGGGTCGGCCAGGGCCGCGCGCAGCTCGGCCGCGGCGGCCGGGTAGTCGCCCGCCGTCGTCGTCCGCCACAGCGGGCGCACGTCGGGCAGCTCCGCGCGGGGCCCGGTGCGGGCGGCCAGCGCGGCCCACCGGTGGACCGTGGCGAGGTGGCGCACGAGGACGCCGGTGGTCCACTCGCCGCAGGCGGGCACCGGCAGGTCGGCGGGCGCACCGGCGGCCAGCTCGGCGAAGGCGTCCTGCTCGGCGGCCAGGGCGGTCCGGTGGTCCAGCGTCGTCTCCACGAGGGCAGCATGCCGAGCGCCGGGCCACCCGCCCAGTGGCGCGGCTGCCGCCGTCCGTCGAATTCCTGCCAGCGGGTCAGGCGCGCCGGGCGGTGACCACGTGCGCCGTCAGCGCGCCCCGCGCGGCACCGTCGCCGAGCTCGGCGGCCATGGCGGCGGCGACCGCGGCCACCAGCTCGGGCAGCGGGCCGCGCCGGGCCAGTGCCGCCCGCAGCGGGGTGCCGAGGCAGAAGCCCTCGGCCAGCGCGGTCACCGACGGCGTCCCGCCGGTGAGCTGCACGGTCTCCACGTCGCCGTCGAGGCCGCCGGCGGCGAGGTCGGCGGTGATCCGGTCGACGTCGGCGTAGCCGTGCGGCACCCGGACGACGAAGTCCGGCGGGTCCTGGGGGAGCACGGCGGCCAGCGCGCGCACCAGCGCCGCGGGGAAGGCCGAGCGCTCGACCTCGTCCCAGACGGTGACCAGCGCCGTCCCCCCGGGCGCCAGCACCCGCGCCGTCTCGGCGAAGGCCGCGCGGCGGTCCGGGAAGAACATCGCAGCGAACGAGCACACCAGCAGGTCGGCCGCGCCGTCGGCCACGGGCAGCGCCTGGGCGTCGGCGACGGCCCACCGCGCGCCCGGCACCGCGGCGGCGCCGCGGGCGACCATCGCGGGGTTGAGGTCGGTGGCCACCACCCGCGCCCGCGGCAGCGCCGCGCGCAGGGCCCGGGTGACCACGCCGGTGCCGGCGGCGACCTCGAGGACGGTCGACGCGTCCAGCCGGGCGGCCCGGCCGGCCAGCTCCCCGGCGAAGGGGGCGAACAGCGCCGGCCCCAGCAGCCGGTCGTACAGCGCCGGCATGTCCTCGACCCAGACCGCGTCCGTCGTCATGCCCCCACAGCGTGGCCCGGCCGCCGGACCGGGGGAAGGGCCGCCGACCGGCGGGTGCGCGTCGGCGGCGCTACGGTCGGCGTCGGTCCAGGTCGGTCCCGGGAGTCGCGCGCGCATGAACCTCGAGAAGGTGGTGTTCGGGTTCTTCGTCCTGCTCGCCGCGACCCTCAACTTCGGGTTCTTCATCGGCGACATCGACGACCCGGCCGTGCACAACCGCTGGGAGCTCTACGCCGCGGTGGTGGTGAACCTCGTGGCCACGGTGCTGAAGTTCGGCGACCGGACGCAGATCGGGGCCGTCCACCTGGCCACCAGCCTCGTCGCCGACCTGCAGCTCATCGCCGCGACGGTCGTCTTCGTGTACGCCGAGCACGTGAGCAGCGCGGGGCTCACCCCCGAGGCGACCTCGAGCGTCGTCTCGCTCTCCGGCGGCGCGCTCGTCGCGAACGTGGTCTCCCTGGTGCTGCTCATCGTCGAGACCGTCTCGTTCCAGCGGCGCTGACGGAGGCGGCGGTCGTGGGCGGGGTGCTCCGGGCGTTCTGGCGGCTCCTCACCGGGTCGCCGTCGGCACCGTCGTCGCCCGGCGCCCCCGCGCCGCGGCGGATGCGCCGGCGGGAGCGCGTGGTCACCCGAGGGCAGGAGTCCGGGGCGGTGTTCGTGGTCCTCCGCCGGCTGCGGGCGCCGCTGATCACGCTGATCCTCGTCTTCACCGTCAGCGTGGTCGGCCTCGCGCTGGTCCCCGGGCAGGACGCCGAGGGCCGGCCGGCGCGGATGAGCGTCTTCGACGCCTTCTACTTCATGAGCTACACGGCCACGACGATCGGCTTCGGCGAGCTGCCGAACACCTTCACCTACGCGCAGCGGCTGTGGGTGACCGGGGCGATCTACCTGACCGTCGTGGGCTGGGCCTACGCCATCGGCGCCGTGCTGACCCTGCTGCAGGACCGCGCCTTCCGCCGCGCGCTGACCACCGGGCACGTGACCCGCAAGGTGCGGCGGCTGCGCGAGCCCTTCCTGCTCATGGCCGGCTACGGGCAGACCGGCGAGCGGCTGGGGGAGGCCTTCGACGAGCTGGGCCGGCGGTTCACCGTCGTCGACCGCGACGAGGCACGCATCGACGTGCTGGAGCTCAACACCTCGCACGCCGACGTGCCGGGGCTGGTCGGCGACGCCCGCGACCTGCACGCGCTCGTCGTCGCCGGGCTCGACCACCCCTACTGCGAGGGCGTGGTGGCGCTGACCAACGACGACCAGGCCAACCTCGCCGTGGTCATGAGCACCGCGCTCCTGCGCCCGGACCTGCCCGTGGTGGCCCGGACGACGTCGGCGGTGGTCGCCGAGCGGATGCGGGCGTTCGGCACGCCCACGGTCATCAACCCCTTCGACCGCTTCGGCGACCGGCTGCGGCTGGCGCTGCGGGCGCCGTCGTCCTACCAGCTCACCACGTGGCTGGAGAGCGGCCCCGGCGCCGAGCTGCCCGAGCGGCGCGAGGCGCCCGCGCCCGGCCGGTGGGTGGTCGCCGGCTACGGCACCTTCGGCCGGCACTTCGCCGGCGACCTGCGCGCCGAGGGGCTGGAGGTCGTGACGATCGACCCCACCCCGACCGAGGACGGCGAGGACCCGACGCTGCTGGGCGACGCCTCCGACCCTGACGTGCTGGCCCGGGCGGGCGTGGACGGCGCGGTCGGCTTCGTGGCGGGCACCGACGACGACATCACCAACATGTCGCTGGTCGCCGAGGCGCGCCGGATCGCCCCCGGGATCTTCGTGGCCGCCCGCCAGAACACCCCGACCAGCGACCCGCTGTTCTCGGCGCTGGAGGTCGACGCGCTGCTGGTGCCGACCGCGGTGGTCGCGCACGAGGCCTACGCGCAGCTGTCGACCCCGCTGCTGTGGCGCTTCCTGCGCGGGCTGCTCGACCGCGACGACGCCTGGGCGGCGGAGGTGACCGACCGGCTGCTCGACACGTGCGGCCGGCACCTGGACCCGCTGTGGAAGGTGCGGCTGGACGACGCCGAGGCGCCGTCGCTGGGCACCTGGCTGGCCGCCGGCCGGCTGCGGCTGGGCGACCTGCTGCGCAGCCCGGTCGACCGCGACCGCCGGCTGGCGGCCGTGCCGCTGGTGGTCAAGCAGGGGGAGGACCACCTGCTCGCGCCGGGGGACGACGTCGTGCTGGGGCCCGGGGACGAACTGCTGCTCGCCGGGCGTCCGGCGGTGCGCCGGGCGCTGGAGGCGACGCTGCTCGACGACGCCGTCCCCGAGTACCTGGTGAACGGACGGCGGGTGGCCTCGGGCTGGCTGTGGCGCAAGCTCAGCCGCCGGGTGCCCGAGCCGTCGCGCTGAGTCCTCGCCGGCCTGCCGCCGGAGGCGATCGGCCGATCCGGGTGTGACGCCCGCTGGGGCGGGCACCCCAGAGGGTGCGGGAGCAGACCCGCGGCAGCGGAACGAGGGTGATCACACGTGTCGACCGTCGATGGGGGACCCAGGCTCCTCGGGGGGCGGTACGAGCTCCGGGAGCGCATCGCCACGGGAGGCATGGGCGAGGTCTGGCGGGGGCGCGACGTCGTCCTGCAGCGGACCGTCGCGGTCAAGGTGCTGCGCAGCGAGTACGCCGACGACCCCACCTTCGTGGCCCGGTTCCGCGCGGAGGCGCGCAACGCCGCGGCGCTGAACCACCCGAACATCGCCTGCGTGCTCGACTACGGCGAGGCGCCGGAGGAGCAGGCGGGGGAGCACCTGGCGTACCTCGTCATGGAACTGGTCGAGGGCGCGCCGCTGTCGGCGCGGCTGGCCGCCGACGGCCCGATGGACCCGCACGACACGCTGGTGCTGCTCCGGCAGACCGCCTCCGCCCTGGCCGAGGCGCACCGCCGCGGGCTCGTCCACCGCGACGTCAAGCCCGCCAACATCCTCGTGCGGCCCGACGGCGCGGTGAAGCTCACCGACTTCGGCATCGCCCGCTCGACCGACAGCGTGCCGCTCACCGGCACCGGCCAGGTGGTCGGCACGGCGCAGTACATGTCGCCGGAGCAGGCCAAGGGGGAGCCGGCCACCCCGGCCAGCGACGTGTACGCGCTCGGCCTGGTCGGCTACGAGTCGCTGACCGGGCACGCCGCGTTCGAGGGCACCAACCCGGTGACGGTCGCCCTCCAGCACGTCGTCGCCGACCCCCAGCCGCTGCCCGCCGACCTGCCCGAGCAGGTCCGCGGCCTCATCGACTCCGCGCTGGCCAAGGACCCGCAGCAGCGGATCCCCGACGGCGCCGCGTTCTTCGACGCCGTGCAGGAGACGCTCGGCGAGGGACAGGACGGCGACCCGGTCTCCGACACCCGCCCGGCGCGCCTGGTCACGGCGGCCGGCGCCGCGCGCGGGCCGGCGACCGGGCGCCCGGTGACGGCGACCCGGCCCCCGGCGCGCCGCCGGGCGCTGGCGGTCCTGCTGCCGCTGCTGGCCCTCTGCGCGCTCGCCGGCGCGCTCCTGCTGGTGCTCGGCCCGGGCGCCGGGGACGACGGCGAGGGCACCGCCTCGGGCGCGAGCGTGGCCGCCGACCAGGGGACGGTCCTCGCTGCCGACGACCACGTGGGCCGCCCGTACGAGGACGTCGCCGCGCAGCTCGAGGCCCTGGGCCTGGTCGTGGTGCGCAGCGAGCAGGTCACCGCCGACCGCCCCGCCGGGACGGTGACCGGGATCAGCCCGACCGGCGTCCGGCTGGACGACGGGGACGAGGTGCGCGTCACCGTGGCCGTCGCGCCGGCGGAGGAGGACCTGCCGCTGGTGCCCGAGACGACGGGCGGTTCCGTCGGCGGCGCATCGGTCCCGGTGGAGGAGGAGCCGGTCGCCGAGCCCCCGGCGTCCGACGGGACGACGGACACCGCACCGGCTCCGGACACCGGGGCGGGGACGACGACCCCGGACGGCGCCCCGTCGACGTCGCCGGACCCGGCACCGCCCTCGACGTCGCAGGACCCGGCTCCGCCGCCGACCGACCCGGGGACGTCCCCCGCGCCGGCACCCGACCCGGGGACCCCGACGGAGCCGACCGGGCCGACCGCTCCTCCGGAGCCGACCGCGCCCACCGAGCCGGCCGGGCCCACCGGTGGCACCAGCGAGCCCCCGGCGACCGACACCGGCAGCGGCACCGGCACGGCCCCGCAGGGGTCGAGCACCGGCACGACGGCGCCGGCGCCCGCTGCCGCCGGCTGACCGGTACCGGGGAGGACCGACCGTGGAGCCGGCGGACGTCGGAGGCGGGGAGGGCTCGGGGCTGGAGCCGGACATGGTGCCGCGGCTCGACGAGTTCCTGCTGGCCCGCATCGCCGAGGACAAGCGGATCGCCGCGGCGGCCGCCGCCGTCTGGGGCGCCGACGGGGGAGGCGCGCCTCTCGCGGCCCGGGAGCACGTCGGCCGGCACGACCCGCAGACGGTGCTCGCCGACTGCGCCGCGCGCTGGCGGCTGGTGCTGGCGTGCCGCGAGTTGCGTCCGGAGGTCGGCTTCGTGGGCCGCCGGCAGAGCGGGATGGCCGACTTCCCGGTGCCGCCCGTCGACGCCCACCAGCTCGCCGCGCTCACCCTGGCGCTGCTCGCCCTGCCCTACGCCGGCCACCCCGACTACCGCCCCGAGTGGCGGCCCTGAGGGGCGCGCTCCCGCGACGGCGCCGGTCCCGCCGACCTCGCCCTCGTCCGTCGGCCGGTCGCGACGTCCCCGCGGGCACGTGTCGCGCCGGGTGGCTCAGCCGGACGGGACGATGCTCGTGGTGATCTGCGCGGTCGCCACCGGGACACCGGACACCTCGGCCCTCGCGGTCAGGAACGCCAGCCGCCGTCCCCGCCGCTCGAGCCACCCCACGGCCTCGACCCGGCTGCCCTCCGGCGCCGACGCGAGCAGCTGCACCGACAGCGCGTGCGACACCGCGTGCTCGGCCGGGTCCAGCGCCGGCACGAGCGCGAGGTGGGCGGCCAGCTCCAGCACCGCTGTCAGGGCGGCTGCGTGCGCGCCACCGACGCCGTCGCCCGCCAGCCCGGAGACCGGGACGACGACGCCGGCCGACGGGTCGCCCGGCACCAGCGGCCGCGCGCCCAGCGCCTCGACCAGCGGCACCTCGAGCGCCAGCCTGCTGCGGTCCGCCGTCTCGACCCGGTCCACGGTTGCTCCCGCCGGTGGCTGCGGCGACCGGGGACCGCGACGGGGCGTCGCGGCTCCGCGGCCGGGCCGCGGTCGGGCGACGCGGCCGCCTCCATCCTCGGCAGCCGAGGTGACGGCCGCGCGACGCCGGGCCGAACGCCGCCGGTCAGCCGGCGGGCAGGCGGACGACGTCGGCGAGGACCCCGCCCCCGTCGTCCAGCCGGGCCGGCGCCGGGCTGTCGTACACCACCAGCAGCCGCGTGCCGTCGGTGCCGAGCAGGCCGATCCCCTCGGCGTGGTCGTCGCCGTCCCCGTAGGGCAGCTCCACCTCGCGGGTCAGCGCCTCGCCGCGCACGACCTGCGGCGTCTCGGCGGCGCACGCGCCGTGCCAGCGGTAGACCCGCACCGGGCCGTCGAGGTCCATGGTCGGCCCGGCGAGCACGAGCAGGTCCTCCCCGTGCGGGCAGAGGTCGCGCACGCCGAGCCCGTCCAGCCGCAGCACGTGCTTGCGGTAGCCCCGCCCGCCGTCGCCCGGGCCGTCGGGGAACGGGCGCAGCCGCAGCCGGGCGTCGTCGTCCGGGTCGGGCTCGGGCCGCAGCTCCAGCACCACCGCCCAGCCGCGCAGCACCGGGCCGCGCAGACCCAGGTACACGCGGTCGGCGGAGACGGCGATGCCCTCGACGTCCAGGCCGTTGTCCTTGCCCGGGATGGGCAGGAACGGGCCCAGGTGCTCGTCGTCGGCGAGCAGCTCGCGCAGGTCGGGCCCCAGGACGGCGGCGCGGCGCCGCTTGCCGTCCACGGTGGCCTCGCGCACGGCGGTCGGCAGGCCGTCGACCTCGGTCACCGGGATCCGCGCCAGCAGCTGCCGGTTGGCCTGCCCGGTCACCCTCGCCAGCCGGCGCAGCGCCTTCTCGCCGTCGTGCCGGGCCTTGACCTGCCGCCGCCGCAGGCTGTGCGAGCCGACCACCCACAGCCACGGCCCGCCCCGCCCGAGGCCCTCGACGTCGGCCTCCTCCGCGGCGTCCTGGCCGGGCAGGTCGACCAGGTCGGCCAGCCGGACCGTCGTCTGCCCGCCGTACGCGCGCGGGCGCGCGGGGTCGTCGGCGACCAGCCGCTCGATCGTCGCGGTCTCGTCCCCGGCCACCCAGAGGACGGCGCCGTCGCTGCGGACGGCGGAGAGGTTGGTGTGCGTCTGCGCCTGACGGGAGTCCGCGGTGAAGGCCAGCCGGACGGTCCGCTCGACCGTCACAGCCAGCCGCGCCGCGCGCCGAGCTGCCGGACCGCGGCGTCCAGCCGGCCGGCGACCGCCCGGACGTCGGTGTCGGCGTGCGACAGCCGCAGCCGCCCGGACGCGTCGGTGCCCTCGGTGAGCAGCCCGCCGCGCCGGTCCACCTCGAGCACGACCTCGACGCCCGACGGGTCGGCCAGGAAGGTCACCTCCAGCTCGTTGACCCGGCCGCGCAGGTCCCGCGGCGGCGCGAACTCCACCTCCTGGTAGAAGGGCAGCTCGCTGCCGCGGATGCGGCCCTTCTCGACGTCGGCGCCGCGGAAGGCGAAGCCCAGGGAGTCCAGCGCCTGCAGCACCGTCCGCTGCACCGGCAGCGGCAGCACCGTCACCGGGTCGAGGTCGCCGGCGTCGATGGCGCCGGGGATGTCGACGCGGGTCCGCAGGCCCACCCGCATGCCGCGCAGGTGCCAGCCGTCGAGGCTGGTGACCGGGCACTGCCACGGGACGCCGAAGGAGAACCGGCCGCTGCGCTGCTCGCCGGGGGCGATGGTCGAGGCGCCCGCGACCACCGTCGTGCCGAAGACGGCGTTCTCGTGCCACGAGCTGTCGCCGCTCTCCACCTCGACGGTGGCCTCCAGGGCGACGCGGATCTCGGCGATCTCCTGCGGGACCTGGCCGCCGGTGACGGACACGGTGCCGGTCACCGTGCCGCCAGGGGTCGTCTCGGGGGAGTCCAGCACCGTCTCGACGCTCGCGCCGCCGGAGCCGAGTCGCGCCAGCATGTTGCGGAAGGCCACCTGGGGTTCCTCTCTGGGTCGGGGGTGGGGCGGCGCGCAGCCTGCCACCCGGGCCGTCGTCCGTGGGGCGATCCGCGCGCCACCCGCCGGGTCAGCGGCGGGGGAGCGCGAGCGCGGTGGCCAGCCCGGCGGCCACGACCGCGGTGCTGACGGCGAAGGCCACCTGGTAGGACGCCACGTCGGTCAGCCAACCGGCCGCCAGCGGCCCGACGACCGCGCCCAGGTCGGCCGACATCTGGAAGACGGCGACCACCCGCCCGCCCCGGGCCGGGCTGACGTCGCCGACCAGCGCCGCCGGCACGCTGGCCAGCAGCGACGCGGCCAGCCCGTAGGCGGCCATCGACACCAGGAACAGCCCGGTCACCGGCGGCAGCACCAGCAGGGCGAGGGCGGCGGTGCCCAGGGCCGCGCCCAGCACCAGCGACGGGCGCCGTCCCCAGGTGTCGGCCAGCCGGCCGGACCGCAGCAGGCCCAGCGCCTGGGCCAGCGAGCCGGCCAGCAGGCCGGCGCCGGCCCAGGCGGCGCCGCGGCCGAGCTCCTCGGTCACGTACAGCGGCACCAGCGAGTTGCGGACGCCGAACAGGACCCAGCCGACGCCGAGGTTCGCGACCAGCGCCGCCACGTAGACCCGCGACCGCAGCGCCGCGGCGAGCGGCACCGGCCCCTCGTCGAGGTCGGGCCCCGCGTCGGCCGGCGCCGGGCGGGCGGGCAGCCGCAGCATCGTCATGGCCACCGCGCCGGCCACCAGCAGCGTGCCGGCGTACAGCAGGAACGGCAGCCGCGGGGAGAGCTCGGTGAGCACCCCGCCCGCGGCCGGGCCGGCGATGCCGCCGAGGATGAACCCGCCCTGCCAGGTGGCGGCCGCCCGGCCGCGGTGCGTCGGCGGCGACACCCGCAGCAGCAGGGCGAGCGCGGCGACGGTGAACATCGCGCTGCCCACCCCGCCGATCGCGCGCAGCGCCAGGAACACGGGGAACGAGCCGGCCAGCCCGGCCAACCCGGTGGTCACGGCGACGACCACCAGCCCGGTGGCCAGCACCGTGCGCTCGCCGAACCGCTCCACCAGCGAGCCGCCGCCGAAGGCGGAGACGAACCGGAAGAACGCGAACGCGCTGACGGCCAGCCCGACCGCGGTCGTGCCGACGCCGAAGTCCCGGGCGAACAGCGGGATGGCCGGCGCGACGACGCCGAAGCCCAGCGCCACCACGAAGGCCACGACCGCCAGCACCCGCACCTCTCGCGGCAGCCCGTCCTCCGCTCCACGCTGCCGCACGGCCGCCGATGCTCGCACGCGGTGCCCCGGCCGCCGGGCCGGGGCTACCGTCTCGGCGTGGCACCGGAGGAGCAGGACGAGGCGCGGTCGGTCCGGCCCCTGGAGGAGACGATCCGCACCGACCTCGGCGGGCGGCTGGACTACGCCGGCTACCTGGAGCTCGACCGGCTGCTCGACGCCCAGCACCCGCGCAGCAGCCCGGAGCACCACGACGAGCTGCTGTTCATCGTGCAGCACCAGACGAGCGAGCTGTGGTTCAAGCTCGTCCTGCACGAGCTGCGCGCGGCCTGCTCCTACCTGGCCGCCGACGAGCTCGGCCCCGCGCTGAAGTCGCTGGCCCGCGTCAAGAACGTGCAGCGCACCCTCACCGAGCAGTGGTCGGTGCTGGCCACGCTGACCCCGCGCGAGTACCTGCAGTTCCGCGGGGCGCTCGGCGGCGCCTCGGGTTTCCAGTCGGCGCAGTACCGGGCCGTGGAGTTCGTCCTGGGCAACAAGGACGCCGCGGTGCTGCCGCTGTTCGCGCACGACGCGGCGGCCGCCGCCCTGCTCGGCGAGCTGCTGGCGGCGCCGACCCTCTACGACGAGTTCCTCCGGCTGCTGGCCCGCCTCGGGTTCGCCGTCCCGCCCGCGGTGGTGGAGCGCGACGTCCGCGAGCCGTGGGCGTACCAGGCCGGGCTCGTGCCGGTCTTCCGCCGGGTGTACGAGTCCGACGACACCCCCTGGGGCGTCTACGAGGCCTGCGAGAGCCTGGTCGACGTCGAGGACGCCTTGCAGTTCTGGCGGTTCCGGCACCTGCGCACGGTGCAGCGGACCATCGGCTTCCGCACCGGCACCGGCGGCTCCTCCGGCGTCGGCTTCCTGCGCCGGGCGCTGGACCTCACGTTCTTCCCGGAGCTGTACGCCGTCCGCACCGAGATCGGCACCTGAGCCGCGGGTGTCCCGCCTCGCCGTCCGGGGAACCCCTCCGGCGTGGCGGAGCGGCTCCGCCGCGCGGCAGGAGGCACCGATGAGCGAGACCGAGAGCACCCCGCAGCAGGGCCCCGAGGACGACGGGTCGCACGCCAGCGTCGGCGGCGACGTGGCCGCGCCCGGCGGCGGCCGGACCGAGGGGGAGACCACGGCCGACGAGGCGATGGGCGGCACGCCCGAGGAGTGAGGCAGCGGCCGTGGCGCCGACCCGGCGCCAGGTCCTCGGCGGGCTCGCGCTCGCCGGTCTCGCCGCGGCCTGCGGCGCGGACCTCCCCGGCACCGCCCGGCGGGACGACGCCGCCGCGCGGCTGGCCGCCCGCCCGGGGACCGGCGGGCCGTCGCCCGGCGGGGTCCCCACCGGCCCAGGCACGCACGCCCTGGGCCTGGAGCCGGAGCGCGACACCCTGCTGCACGTGCCGCCGGTGCCGCGCGGACCGCTCGCCGTGACCCTGCACGGCGCCGGCGGGGACGCCGGCGGCGGGCTGACCCCGCTGCTGGGCCTCGCCGACGAGCGCGGGGCCCTGCTGCTCGCCCCGGCGTCGCGCGGGCCGACGTGGGACGCCGTCGGCGGCCGGTACGGGCCCGACGTCGAGGTCGTCGACCGGGCGCTGGCCGCGGTCCTCGCCGCGTTCGCCGTCGACCCGGCCCGCGTGGCCGTCTCCGGCTTCTCCGACGGCGCCTCCTACGCCCTGGGTCTCGGTCTGGCCAACGGCGACCTGTTCGGGCGGGTGGCGGCCTTCTCGCCCGGCTTCGTGCCCGGCGCCGCGACCGTCGGGCGGCCGGCGGTGTTCGTCTCCCACGGCACCGGCGACGACGTGCTGCCGATCGACCGCACCAGCCGCGAGATCGTCCCGCGCCTGGAGGACGACGGGTACGACGTCACCTACCGCGAGTTCGACGGGCCGCACGTCGTCCCGGCCGAGGTCGCCCGCGCGGCCGCCGACTGGCTCGGCTGGACCTGACCGGGTTGACTCGTCGTTGAGCGCTTGACGACCGTCCGGCGCACCCCCGGACCCGGAGGACCGCCGTGCACGTCGGGATCGACAGCTTCGTGGCGGCGGTGACCGACCCGGCCACCGGCCGGCGGATCGGGCCGGCGGAGCGGCTGGCCCACCTGCTCGAGGAGATCGAGACCGCCGACCGGGTGGGCCTGCACTCCTTCGGCATCGGCGAGCACCACCGGCCCGAGTACTACGACTCCGCGCCGCCGGTCATCCTGGCCGCCGCTGCGGCGCGCACCGGGCGCATCCGGCTGGGCAGCGCGGTCGCCGTCCTGTCCGCCGCCGACCCGGTGCGGGTGTTCCAGCAGTTCGCCACGCTCGACCTCGTCTCGGGCGGGCGGATCGACCTGGTGGTCGGCCGGGGCTCCTTCACCGAGGCGTTCCCGCTGTTCGGGCTCTCGCTGGCCGACTACGACGAGCTGTTCGAGGAGAAGCTCGACCTGCTGCTGCGCATCCGCGGGTCCGAGCACGTCACCTGGTCCGGCCGGCACCGGCCGCCGTTGACCGGCCAGGGGGTCTACCCGCGCCCGCTGCAGGACCCGCTGCCGATCTGGGTCGGCGTCGGCGGCACGCCGGAGTCGTTCGTGCGGGCCGGCCTGCTCGGCCTGCCGCTCATGGTCGCGATCATCGGCGGCGAGCCGCGGCAGTTCGCGCCGCTGGTCGACCTCTACCGCCGGGCCGGCGAGCACGCCGGGCACCCGCCGGAGCGCCTGCGCGTGGGGCTGCACGTGTTCGGTTTCGTCGCCGAGAGCACGCAGGCGGCCGCCGACACGATCTACCCGGGCTGGCACGAGATGTTCGCCAAGGTCTCGGCCGAGCGCGGGTTCGCCCCGCCCAGCCGGCGGCAGTTCGACGCCACCAGCGGCCCCGACGGCGCCTTCTTCATGGGCGACCCCGACACCGTGGCCACCAAGCTGCGCCGGGTCTCCGAGCAGCTCGGCGGGGTGGAGCGGGTGTCGATCCAGATGACCAACCCGCGCCTGGGGCACGCCGACCTGCTGCGCGGCATCGAGCTGCTGGGCACCGAGGTCGCGCCGCGGGTCGCCGGCGACTGAGCCGCCGTCCGGTCCCGCTGCCACCGCGCAGCGCCGGGGCCGGCCCGGGGACCGTGGACGGCGCTGCGCGGTGGCGGGCGGGCTCAGGTGGCGCGCTGGTCCCGCTGGCCGAGGAACTCGTCGGCCTTGTCGCCGGCCTTGTCGGTCTGGGCGTCGTACTTGCCGCCGGTCCTGTCGTCGGCGAACTGCTCGCCGCGCTCCAGGGCCTGGTCGCTCGTCTTCTCGCCCTTCTCGCTGTCCAGGGCCTTCTTCGCCTTGTCGCCGAGTCCGCCGAGATCCATGTGCAGCTCCTGTCCGTCCGTCCCCCGTGCGCCCGGGGCCTACCCGGCCGGCCACGGACCACACCGCCGGGCCGGTGGCTCCCCGCCCCGGCGTGTCCGGTGACGGTTCGGCCACGAAACCGCCCGCCGGGCGGGTCGCACCGGGATGGTCGCGGTGTCCGCGCAGGCACGGAAGCCGCAGCACCCCGAGCAGACGGGCAGGGGCGACATGGAGTGGGTGGCCGTCAGCACGATGGGTTTCCTGGCCGCGACGGCGATGGTGATCGCCCTCGGCCGCGGGACCACGGCGCGCTGGGAGCAGACCGAGGACGCCGACCGGGCCGACCCCCGGACCGGCCCCCGGGTCGACCGGCCGGCGACGAGGGTTGCGTCGTCCGGTCAGCCGGGCAGCAGCGCGCGGATCGCCTCGACGGTGTCGGCGTCCGCCGCGTCCTTGTCCGGGCGGTACCGCAGCACGCGGGCGAACCGCAGCGCTACCCCGCCGGGGTAGCGGGTGCTGCGCTGCGCGCCGTCGACGGCGACCTCGACGACGAGCTCCGGGCGCAGCCGCACGCCCCAGTCGGGCCGCTCCACCGCGTACCCGGGGAAGGTCGCGGTCTGCCAGGCGAGCAGCTCGTCGGTCATCCCCTTGAACGTCTTGCCCACCATCACCGGCTCGCCGCCTGCGGGATCGCGCGCGGCCAGGTGGATGTTCGACAGCGTGCCGGTGCGCCGCCCGTAGCCCCACTCCGCGCCGACGACCACGAGGTCGAGGGTGTGCACCGGCTTCACCTTCTGCCACGCCCGCCCGCGGCGGCCGGCGGCGTACGGGGCGTCCAGCGCCTTGACGACGACGCCCTCGTGCCCGGCGGCCAGGGCGGCGTCGAGCACCGCGGCGGCCTGCCCGGGCGTGGGGCAGCGGACCCCGGGCATCCGCAGCGGCGCGTGCCCGTCGGCGGCCAGCAGCCCGGCCAGCGCGTCCAGCCGCACGGCCAGCGGCTCGTCGAGCAGGTCGCGGCCGTCGAGGTGCAGCACGTCGAAGAGGAAGGGGGAGAGCAGCACCGTGGGGTCGGCGGTCTCGCTGCCGAACCGGCTCATCGTGTCCTGGAAGGCGCGCGGCCGGCCGTCGTCGTCCAGGGCCAGGGTCTCCCCGTCGAGGACGGCGGTGCGGCACGACAGCGCCCGGATGCGCTCGACCAGCTCCGGCACGCCGTCGGTGACCTCGCGCAGCGTGCGGGTCCACACCCGGACGTCGTCCCCGTCGCGGTGCACCTGGATCCGCGCGCCGTCGAGCTTGTACTCGACGGTGACCTCCGTGCCGAGGTCGGCCAGCGCCGCGTCCAGCGACGAGCCGGGGGAGGCCAGCATGGGCCGCACCGGCCGGCCGACCCGCAGCGTCTCGGCCTCGAGCGCCGCGACCCCTCCCGCCAGCGCCGTGGCGGCGGTGGCGGGCACGCTGCCGGTGAGCATCGCGGCACGGCGGACGGCGGCGGCCGGCACCTCCGCCGCGGCGGCGACCGCCTCGACCAGCACGCCCTCCAGCGCGCCCTGCCGCAGCTCCCCGGCGAGCAGCCGGACGAGGAAGCGCTGCTCGTCGGCGGTGGCCGCACCCAGCAGCCGGCCGAGGACGGCGTCGCGGCGGGCGACCGACCCCGCGCCGGAGGTGCCGGCCAGCTCGGTGAGCGCCGCGTCGACTCCGGCCACGGTCAGCCCGGGCTCCGGCGCCGCCGCGTGCGCCGCCCGGGTCAGGGTGCGCCAGCCCAGCCCCAGCCGCCCCTGCCGCGGCTCACCGGCCAGCCAGGCGGCGACCGCCTCGACCTCGGCCGGCCCGGCGGCCCGCAGCGCGGCCGCGAGCGCGGCGGCCTTGGCGGTGCGGGCACGGGTGGCCGCCACCGCGGCGGAGGCGGCGACGACCTCGGCGAACAGCACGCCGTCAGCGTGGCACGGCGCGCTCCCGGCCCGGTGGCAACCGGACCCGCAGCACCGTCTCCGCCGGTCGCAGCTCGATCTCGATCCGCCCGGCGTGCCGGTCGACGATCCGACGGGAGATGTCCAGGCCCAGACCCGTGCCCTCACCGGGGCCCTTGGTGGTGAAGAAGGGGTCGAAGGCCCGCTTCTGGGTCTCCGGGGTCATCCCGCCGCCGGTGTCGCCGATCTCCACGCACACCCCGGCGCCGTCCGCGCGGGTCGACACCCGCAGCGTGCCGGAGCCGTCCATGGCGTCGAGGGCGTTGGCGATCAGGTGGGTCCACACCTGGTTGAGCTCGCCGGCCACCGCCTCGATCCGCGGCACGTCCCGGCCGTGGTCGCGGACGACGGTCACCCCCGGCGGGATGCGGGAGCCGAGCATCGCCAGCGTGCTCTCCAGCCCCTCGGCGACGTCGGTCTCCTGCACCGCCGCCCGGTCGAGCTGCGAGTACGAGCGGACCGCCGCCACCAGGGCGGAGATCCGGCCGGTCGCCTCCTTCACCTCGGTCAGCAGCACCCTCGCCGACAGCGCGCCCGCCACCCACTCCAGCCCCGGGGCCAGCGCCGGGCCGGGCAGCGCCGCGGCGGTCCGGTCCAGCCAGGCGACGTCGGCGCCGGCGCCGGCGAGGGCCGGGGCGATGAGCCAGCCCCGGTCGACCGCGCGATCGGCCAGCCAGTCCGCCAGTTCCTCCTCGCGGTCGGCCGCGGCCAGCGCGCCCAGCGGCGCGACCGGCGGCGCGACCGGCGGCTCGATGGCGCGGCGCAGGCCGTCCAGCACGGCGAACTGCTCCGGGGTCACCGCCGCCGTCGCCAGCCCGCCGGAGGCGGCCAGCACCGCGTCGCAGGCGCCGGCCAGGTCGTCGACGGCCCGCGTCGCCGCTGCGGCGGGGTTGTCGATCTCGTGCGCGAGGCCGGCGGCCAGGGTGCCGAGCGCGACCAGGGACTCCCGCTGCCGGGCGACGAGCTCGAACGTGCGGGCGGTGCGCACCAGCCCGTCGATCAGGTGGACGCCGAGCGGGAACCGGGCGCCCGCCCAGTCGCGCAGCGCCGGCGCGGGCACCTGCAGCACCCGGCCGGCGGTGGCGGCCCGGCCGGTGGCCACGTAGACGCCGTGCTCGTCCCAGGCGCGGAAGCCCCCGGCCCAGCGGCCGGGTTCGTCCATCGCCCCGAGCAGCATCTCCTCGCGGCCGACGTGCCGGACCAGGTCGATCCGGCCCTCGACCAGCACCAGCCAGGTGTCGGCCGGCCGGCCCTCGGTGAAGAGCACCTCGCCGGGGGAGAACCGGACCTCCTCGCCGGCGGCGAGCAGCTCCCGGAGCTCGTCGTCGCTCGTGCCGTCGAAGAGCTCGAGCGCGCGCAGCTCACCGACGTCCATCGCACCGCCTGAGATCGGGAACGCGGGCAGCCTAGGGCCGCGACCGCTCGTCGGGGTAGGGCGGCGTGCTGTCGGCGACGACGGCGCCGCGCTCGCCGACCGGCTGCTCGGGGCCGACGGTCGAGTCGCGGACGGTCTCCCGCTCGGCCTCGGCGTTCACCGCCGCGCCGACGATCACGAGGAACACGGTCAGCCACAGCCAGAACATGCTGATGGCGACCCCGGCGAGCGAGCCGTAGGTCGACTCGTAGTTGCCCAGGCTCTGCACGTAGGCGAACAGCCCGATCGAGGCGCCCAGCCACAGCAGCGTGGCGACGCCGGCGCCGGGGCTGATCCACCGCCAGCGGGCGTCCCGGCGGTCGGGGGCGTAGCGGTACAGCGTCGCCAGCGCGGCGGCCATCACCGCGGCCAGCGCCGGCCAGGTGAGGACGCCGACGGCGGTGCGGACAGCGTCGGGCGCCCCGGACAGTGCCCGGGAGAGGAGGCCGAGGCCGGCGATCACGGCGCCCACGAGGAGTGCCCCGCCGAGCACGAGCAGCACGCCGATGCCGCTGCGGCGCCAGAAGCTGCGGGTCTCCTCCTCGTGGTAGGCCAGGGTCAGCGCGTCCACGAGGTAGGTCGCGGCGGTGGTCGCCGTCCACAGCGCGACGAGCAGGCCGCTGATCCCGCGCCAGGTGAGCACCTGCCCGGAGGCCGTGGTGATCGTGGTCAGCTGGTCGGCGACGATCGGCTCCAGGTCGTCCGGCAGCGACGCCGCCAGGTCCGACAGCTGCGCCAGCGCCTGCTCCGGGGTGTTCAGCGCGCCGTAGACCGACAGCGCCGTCACCAGCACCGGGGCGATCGACAGGATCGCGAAGAAGGAGATGCCGGCGCTGGCCACCTGCAGCCGGTCGCTCAGCACGTGGCGGGCGGTCCTCCGCAGCACCCGCCGCCAGTCGCCGGCGGTGAGCCGGTGCGGACCGGTCGCGTCGGCGCCCTGCCGTGGGCCGGAGGAGGAGCTCCGGGGGGTGGAGACCGCCATGCCCGGGGAGTTCCCCCGTCCGCGGCGCGCCACGCAGGGCGGGGCGGCTCAACCGGTGGCGAGCTGTCCCACCAGCGCGACGGCGCCGCCGAGGTCCAGCCGCGCGCCCTCGGCGAGCGCGGCGGCGTACTCGTCGGCGGGCAGGGCGGCCTCGGTGGCGGCCACGTACCGCTGCCCGTCCACGGGGTCCATCCGCAGCGGGTCGTAGCCGACCATGCGGGCCGAGGTCTGCACCGCGCCGAGCAGGACCGCGCCGTCCCGGGGGGCGCCCGCGGCGGTGGCGGCCCCCACGGCGGTGAGCAGCCCGGCCAGCGTGCCGGTCGCGTCGCCCTCCCGGTGGGTGAGCTCGACCATCTGCCACAGCGACTGCAGGGCCTCCGGGGCCCGGCCGACGTCGGCGAGCACCTTGGCGCGGATCCACAGCACCGAGGAGTGCGCCCACGAGTGGCCCAGGCCGACGGCCAGGTCGGCGGCGCGGTCCAGGTGCTCGAGCGCGCCGTCGGGGTCGCCGGCCACGCGGGCGAACTGGCCCAGCGTCATCGCGATCTCGGCCTGCACCCACTCGATGCCCGAGGCCCGGGCCAGCTCGACGCCGCGGGCGATGTCCCGCTCGGTGCCGCCGTCGGGGTCGGCGTGCCCGATCAGCGCCCCGACGAAGGCGCGCAGGACCAGCGCCAGCGCCAGGACGCCATCGGTCTCGTCACCGGCGGCCGAGACGATCTCGTTGGTGCGTGCCCAGATGGAGGCGACGTCGCCCGAGAGGTAGGCCAGCAGCGCGTCGCCGAGCAGCGCGCCGCTGCGCACGTCGGCCGGCGCGTCCGGGGCGGCCTCGAGTGCGGCGGACAGCCAGCGGCGGCCCTCCTGCACGTGCCCGCGGCGGTACCACCACCAGGCCACGGCCGAGCCGATCCGCAGGGCCACCTCGCCCTGGCCGGTGGCCAGCGCGTGGGTGAGCGCGGCGCGCAGGCCGGGCTGCTCGGCGTCCAGGCGGCGGGCGCTCGCGGTCCACTCCGGCCGGCGCAGCGTCGGCTCGAGCTCCTCGGTGAGGGCCAGCACGAACCGGGCGTGCCGGTCGCGGAAGCGCCGGTCCTCCTCGGCGCCCAGCCCCTGCTCGGCGTACTGGCGCAGCGTCTCGAGCATCCGGTAGCGGCCGGTCTCGTGGTCGAGCTCGACCAGCGACTTGGCCACCAGCTCCCGCAGCAGCGGCAGCGTGGCGCCGTCGACCTCGGGCGCGGCCACGGCGGCGACGGCGTCGGGGCCGAAGGTGCCGGGCAGCACCGACACGGCCCGGAAGACGGCGAGCTCGGCGGGGGCCAGCAGGTCGACGCTCCACTGCACGGTCGCCGCCAGGGTGCGCTGGTGCGGCGCGGCGGTGCGCCAGCCGCCGGACAGCAGGGCGAAGCGGTCGTCGACGCGGGCGGCCACCTCGGACAGCGGCAGCGTGGTCAGGCAGGCGGCCGCCAGCTCCACCGCCAGCGGCAGCCCGTCGAGGGCGGTGCACAGCTCGCGCACCTGCCGCAGCTCCTCCGCCGAGGGGGTGGCCAGGTGCGGCGCGGCCAGCCGGGCGCGGTCGAGGAACAGCCGCTCGGCGTCGCTGCCGGGTGCGCCGGCCGGCATGGGCCCGCAGGGCAGCACGGCCTCGCCGGGCACGCCCAGCGGCTCGCGGGAGGTGGCCAGCACCTGCAGGTCGGCGCAGCGGGGGAGCAGCGCGGCGCACAGGGCGGCGGCCGCCTCGACCACGTGCTCGCAGTTGTCCAGCAGGAGCAGCAGGGGGCGGCCCTGCACGGCGGTGGCGACCGCGCCGACCGGGTCGCCGGCGGTCAGGCTGACGCCGAGCACCGTGGCCACCTCGGCGGCGACGAGCTCCGGGTCCTCGACGCCGGCGAGCTCCACCAGGGCCGCCGGAGGGGCGCCGGCCGGCCGCCGCCGGGCCGCCTCCAGGGCGAGCCGGGTCTTGCCGCTGCCGCCCGGGCCGACGAGCGTGACGAGGCGCTGCCCGGCCAGCGCCGGGGCGAGGGTGGCGAGCTCCTCCTCCCGGCCGACGAAGGCGGTCAGCGGCACCGGCAGCGGGGCGATCGGCAGGGCGGCCGGCGCGGCCGGCGCCGGCGGGACGGCCGGGGCGGGCGCGGCCGGGGGCGGCGGCGCGGCGGCGGCCCGCTCCGGCGCCGCGAGGTCGGCGTCCTGCCGCAGGATCCGGGCGTACAGCTCCTGCAGCGCGCGGCCGGGGTCGACGCCGAGCTCGTCGGCCAGCAGCGCGCGGCCCTCGGCGTAGGACTCCAGCGCCTCGGCCTGCCGGCCGCAGCGGTACAGGGCCAGCATCAGCGAGGCGCGCAGCCCCTCGCGCAGCGGCTTGGCCCGCACCAGCTCCTGCAGGTCGTCGACGATCCCGGCGTGCCGGCCCAGCCGCAGGTCCAGCTCGGCGGCCAGCTCCCGCGCGTCGAGCCGCAGCTGCTCGAGGCGCTCGGACTCCTCGACGGCGAAGGTGGCCGACACGTCGGCGTAGGCGGGGCCCCGCCACAGCGCCAGGCCCTCGGCGACCGCGGCCCGGGCGCCCTCGACGTCGTCGCTGGCGGCCAGCTCGCGCGCCGACCGCAGCAGCCGCACGAAGCGCACCGCGTCGACGTCCTCGGGATCGGCGGCGAGCACGTACCCGGGGTCGCGGGTGAGCAGCAGCGACCAGCCGCCCGGTGCGGTGTCGGGCTCGAGCTCGCGGCGCAGCCGCGAGATCAGGGCCTGCAGCGTGCCCGACGCCGACGCCGGCGGCTGCCCGCTCCAGACCCGGTCGGCCAGCACGTCGACCGGCACGGTGCGGCCGACGTCGACCAGCAGCGCGGCCAGCGTGGCCCGGTGGCGGGCGGTCTGCCCGGGCAGCAGGGACTCCCCGCGCCGGATCTCGACGGGACCCAGGACCCGGAAGGAGGTGGCGCTCATCGCCGCGCAGCCTAGGGCCGCGAGGTGACGGTTCGGCAACGAACCGGGCCGCGACCAGCCGCGCAAGCGCCGGGCAAGGACCGGGCAAGCGGGCGGGCCGAGGGTGGGACCCGTCCCGCCCCGCACCACCCTGGAGCGTCCGTGTCGCACGTCCTGCCCCCCGACCTCACCGCCCGGCTGCGGGCCCGCCTCTCGCCGGACGCCGCCGTGCTCGACGGCGGCGTCGTCCGGGTGGCGACCGCCGACGACGTCGTGGCCGTGCTGCGGCTGGCCGGCCGGCACGGGGTCGCGGTGCGCGAGGGGTCGGCGCCGGCGGGGTCGCGGGCCCTCGTCGTCGACGTCGGCGCGCTGTCCGGGACGACGGTGTCGCCGGCCGGCTGGGCCCGGGTCGGCGCCGGCGTCCGCTGGTCGGCGCTGCTGGACGCCGCCGCGGCGCAGGGCCTGGTCCCGGTCACCGGGGCCTCGGTGCAGGACCGGGTCGTGGACTCGGTGACCGGCGGCGGCGTCGGCCCGCTGGCGCGCACCTACGGCCTGGCCTCGGACCGGGTCCGCGCCGTCGAGCTGGTCACCGGGGACGGCGTCCTGCGGCGCGTCACCCCGACCGAGGACGCCGAGCTGTTCTGGGGCCTGCGTGGTGGCGGCCCCGGTCTGGGCGTGCCCACGGCCGTCGAGCTCGACCTGCTGGCCGGCGCGCCGCTGGGGAGCGCGGTGCTGCGCTGGCCCGGGACGGAGGCGGCGTGGGTGCTGCGGGTGTGGCAGGACTGGGCGGCGGCCCTGCCGACCGACGCCGGCACCTCGCTGGTGCTGGCCCGGCCACCGGCCGGCGCGCCGGCCGTGACGGTCTCGGCCACCTGGACCGGCGAGCCAGAGGAGGGCGCCGAGCTGCTGGCCCCGCTGCTGCGGGGTGTGCCGCCCCGGGTGCGGTCGGTCGGCCAGCGCCCGCGCGGGGACCTGCGGCCGGCGCCGGTCGGGCCGCCGGCCGGCCGGGAGTCCTCGCTGCTGCTGGACCGGCTGCCGGCGGGCGCCCCCGACGGGGTGCTGCGGGCGCTGGGCGGCGGGCTGCCCCGCTGGGTGGAGCTGCGCCGCCTCGGCGGAGCCGTCGGCTGGCCGCCGGTGGTGCCCAGCGCGGTCGGCTCCCGCGACGCCGCGCTGGCGGTGCGGGTCATCGGCGGCGACGCGCCCGAGGACCGCGCCGCGACGGCGGCCTGCGCCGACGAGCTGGCGGCGCTGCTCGGGCCGGCGACCGGCGGGCGGCCGCCGGCGCACGGGTGGACGGCGACCCCCGACGTCCTCTCCCGGCACCACGCCCCGGCCGTGCAGGCGAGGCTCCGGGCGCTGGCCGCGGCCACCGACCCGCACCGGATCCTCGAGGGCGCCGGCCGGGCCGTGGCCGGGGCTCAGGGCAGCGCGACGCCGTCGAGGTAGGTCCAGCGGCCGCCTTCGCGGCGGAACCGGCTGTCCTCGTGCTGGGCGCCTGGGCGGCGCCCGCGCACGTAGGAGGCGCGGAACTCGACGGTGCCCTCGGCCGCGAGCATCCCGCCGCCGGAGGTCGCGAGCACCTCCAGGCCGAGCCAGCGCACCTCCGGGTCGAGGTCGAGCGAGGCCGGGCGGGTCCGCGGGTGCCAGGTGGCCAGCAGGTAGGCGGCGTCCCCGACGACGAAGGCGCTGTAGCGCGAGCGCATGAGCTGCTCGGCCGTGGCCGCCGGCGCCGTCCCGTCGTGCAGCCGCCCGCAGCACTCGCCGTACGTCAGGCCGGTGCCGCAGGGGCAGCGTCGGGGAGCCACCCGCCCAGTCTCCCGCGCGGTCCCGGCCACCCGGCCAGGGTCTGCCCCCACCGGGGAACCGGGGTCGGTTCCGGGCGCTCCCGGATGGGCGCGGACGCCGGACGCGGACAGGCTCGTGCCATGACCTCGACCGTTCCGCCCACCGCCCCGCCGGCCGCCGACCAGCCCGCCCCCCAGCCCGCCCACGAGTCCGCCGGCCCCGCCCGGCCGGCCCTGCAGCGCGGCCGCACCGACACGATGCTCGGCGGCGTCTGCCGCGGGCTCGCCGACGCCACCGGCATCGACGTCGTCCTCTGGCGCGTCGGCTTCCTCGTCCTGGCGCTGACCGGCGCCGGGCTGCTGGTCTACCCGCTGCTGTGGGTGGCCCTGCCGGCCGCTCCGCTGCCGCCCGGCGCCACGCCCGCGCCGCTGGACCCGTTCGTCGAGCGGCTGCACGTGCGCCTCGCCGGCGCGCTGTCCGGGTCCCGGCGGCGCTGACCGTCAGCCGCGCGCGGCGGCCTGCCGCACGGTCTGGACGACGTACACGACCGACAGCACGAAGAACAGCGCGCCGATCGCGGCGCGGACCTGGTCGTCGTCCAGCCCGGAGCGGCGGGCCACCGGCGCGGCCACCGCGTCGGCGACCTTCCCGCGCCACCCCTGCAGCCCCGCCTCGCCCATCCGCTTCACGTCCATGCCGACGCCCTACCCGCCCCGGCCGCCCGTAGACGCCGGCCCGGTGCGCCGCGGCGAACTACCGTGCGGGCATGGACGCCGAGGGGACCGCCGGAGCCGGGCAGCAGGGCGTGCGCGCCTCCGACGCCGAGCGACAGGCGGTGGTCGACCGCCTGACCGCGGCCGGCGCGGAGGGCCGGCTCGACCCCGACGAGCTGCGCACGCGCAGCGAGGCGGCCTACGCCGCGGTCACCGTCGGCGAGCTGGCGGCCCTCACCGCGGACCTCCCCCGGGCCGGTGACCTCCCGGTGCCGGCCGCCGCGGCCCCGGCACCGCGGCCCGGGCCCGCGGGCGGGAGCGGGAGCGGGCCGGTCGTCGCGGTCTTCGGCGGCACCGAGCGCCGCGGCCGGTGGCGACCGGCCACCCGCCAGCGCGCGACCGCCGTCTTCGGCGGCGTCGTCCTGGACTACCGCGAGGCCGACCTCCCGCCCGGACCGCTGCACGTGCGGGCGACCGCCGTCTTCGGCGGGGTCGATCTCGTGCTGCCCGAGGGTGCGACCGTCGAGCTGACCGGCTTCTCGCTGTTCGGCGGCCGCGACGTCAAGGCCCGGGGCGGGTCCGGGCCGGCCGGCGGGCCGGCCGTGCACGTGCGCGCCGTCGCCGTGTTCGGTGGTGTCACGGTGCGCACCGCCGCGACCGGCGGCTGACCGCGCGACCCACCCGGGGCCGAGCGGCCGGAGAGGGAGGCGTCACCTCCGGGCGGGTGGGGCGTTGTACGGGGGGACATGCCCCCGGCTCCACCGGAGTAGCCCGTGCGCCGTCTCGTCCTCCCCGTCCTCGCCGCCCTGGCGGTCCTGCTCGGCCTCGCCGTGCCCGCCTCGGCGACCCCGCGGCCGCCGCAGCCGCTGGACTACGTCGCCCTGGGCGACTCCTACAGCGCCGCCTCCGGCGTGCTCCCGCCCGACCCCACCGCGGCGCCGCAGTGCCTGCGCTCGACCCGCAACTACCCGCACGTCCTCGCCGAGCAGATCGGCGCCCGGCTGACCGACGTCACCTGCGGCGGCGCCGACACCGGCGACTTCGCGGCCGCCCAGTACCCGGGCGTGCCACCGCAGCTGGAGGCCCTGAGCGCGGAGACCGATCTGGTCACCATGACCATCGGCGGCAACGACAGCGGCGTCTTCATCAACTCGATCCTGCAGTGCGGCGCCGCGGGGCTGCTGACCCTCGGCCAGGGCAGCCCGTGCCGCGACCGGTACGGCTCCTCCTTCGAGGACACCGTGCGGACCACGACCTACCCGGCGCTGGTGCAGGCCCTCTCGGCGGTGCGCGAGGCGGCGCCGAACGCCCGCGTCGCGATCCTCGGCTACCCGTGGATCCTCCCGGCCTCGGGCGGCTGCTACCCGGTCATGACCGTCGCGTCGGGGGACGTGCCCTACCTGCGCAGCCTGCAGGCGACGCTCAACGACGCGGTGCGGCGGGCGGCCGCGGAGACCGGGGTCCGGTACGTGGACATGAGCCGGGTGTCGGAGGGCCACGACGCCTGCCGGCCGATCGGCGTCCGCTGGGTCGAGCCGGTGCTGGCCGGCAGCAACCCGGTGATCGTGCACCCGAACGCGCTCGGCGAGGCCGCGATGGCCGCCCAGGTCCGGGAGGTCCTGCGGCTGCGCTGACCCGCGCCGGAGGAGGTCCGTCGGCGTCACGCCGACGGATCTCCTCCGGTACCTCGGCGAAACACCGCGCTGGTTGCCTGAGCCCCATGACCAGCCGCCTCACCGAACTCGACCGCGAGGCCCGCATGGGCGCCCTCGGCACCGAGACCAGCACCCGCGAGGTCCGCCGGATCAGCCTCGCCGACCTGCCCGCGCGCCGCGCGGAGATCGCCGACGAGCTGTGGGCCGCGGCCACCGACATCGGCTTCTTCCAGGTCGTCGACCACGGCATCGCGCAGGAGCAGGTCGACGGGGCCTTCGCCGCGGCCGAGGCGTTCTTCGCCCTGCCTCCGGAGGTCAAGGCCCGCCGGCCGCTGGACAAGGCGCTCAACGCGGGCTGGGAGTCCAAGACGCAGGTGCGCCCCTCGATCGGCACCCCCGACGAGAAGGAGTCCTTCCAGGTCACCCGCCCGCACATGGCCGGCCGCTGGCCGACGGCGGAGGAGCTGGCCGGGTTCGAGGAGACGATGCTCGCCTTCGAGGCCCGCTGCCGGCAGGTGGCCATGGACGTGCTGTCCTGCTTCGCGCTGCGGCTGGGGTTCGACGCGGAGTTCTTCGACCGGGCGCACGACCCGTCGGCGCCGGGCTACCAGAGCACGCTGCGGCTGCTGCACTACTTCCCGGTCTCGGCGGAGACCGCCGCCCGGACCGACCTGTGGCGGGCCGGCGCGCACACCGACTTCGACTGCCTGACCCTGCTGTTCCAGCGCGCCGGCCAGGGCGGCCTGCAGGTGCTGCCCGGCGCCGAGGCCGAGGGCCAGGCGTGGACGCCGGTGGAGCCCTCCGACGACGCGATCACCTGCAACATCGGCGACATGCTGACCCGGTGGAGCGACGGCGTCCTCCCGTCGAACTTCCACCGGGTGAAGGCGCCCGGGCCCGGCGACCCCCTGGGGTCCCGCTACAGCATCGCCTTCTTCGCCCAGGCCGACCGCGACGTCGTCATCGAGAGCCCGGCCGGCACGTACCCGCCGATCACCGCGGGCGACTTCATCCTCGAGCGGATCCGCGCCAACTACGGCGGCTGACGGCGGTCAGCCGGGCAGGGCGCGGCAGGACCACCGGTCGCCGGCGCGCACGTACTGCAGCCGGCGGCTGGCGGTCCGCGCCGACGCCGCCCAGAAGGTCATCTCCCGCGGTCGCAGCCGGTAGCCGACCCAGGAGCCGGCCGGGCCGTCGCCGTCCGGCGAGAACGCGGCCCAGCGGGCCACCCGCTCGGCCAGCGGCAGCCCGGCGAGCTCCTCGGTGTTCAGCTCCGCCAGCCGCCGCAGGTACTCGCTGCGTGCCGCCCACGCGGCCTCCGCCTGCTCCGCGCCGTCGGGCACGACGTCGCCGCGCACCACCAGCTGCCGGGAGGAGTCGGGCCAGAGGACGACGATGCTCGCCCGCGGCACCGCGGCCAGCTCGGCGACCTTCCGGCTGCCGCGGGCGGTGTGGAAGGCGAAACCGGTCTCGTCGAAGGCGCTGAGCAGCACCGTCCGGGCGTCGGGGTAGCCGTCGGTGCCGACCGTCGAGAGCGTGACCCGCGGCCGGTCGGGGTCGTCGTCGGCCGGGAGCCAGGCACGGGCGAGGTCGAGCGGGTCGGCCGGGGGAACGCCGTCGGCGTGCACCGGGTCGACGAGGGTCACCGGATCGCGCCCTTGGTCGGGCCGTCGTAGTCCGGGTTGAGCTTGCCGGGGTTGAGCAGCCCGTGCGGGTCGGTGCTGCGGGCGGTCTCGATCGTGCGGCCGAGCTCGAAGTCGACGTTCCACTGGTGCGGGTCGTGCACCCCGACGCCGAGCGCGTTCAACGCCCGGATGCCGGCGCGCACCTGCTCGGGGCTGCGGTAGACGCCGGCGAGCATCCCGATCGGGACGGTGTGCCCGGCCTCGACGTGCAGCAGCCCGCCCTCGTAGACGGCGTGCACCTCGTCGATCCGCTCGACCAGCGCGTCGCCGGACACCTCGACGTGGAAGTACACGCCCGGCCGCGACTTCTGCAGCCACTCGACGGGGTGGTTGTAGCTGAGCATGCTCAGCGACAGCACCACCTGGGGGCCCTCGCGGACGTCCTCGACCCGCCCGCCCGCCCCCTCGACGAGCGCGGTGGCCGCCGCGACCGTCCGGGCGTCGGCGATCACCCGCAGGCTGGCCCGGCCGGCGGGGAACGCCGGGTCCGGCGGCAGCGTGGCGGTGACCTCCGGGGTGTCGGCCGAGACCAGCCGGGGGAGCGGCTGCAGCCGGCCGAGCTCGCGCAGCACCGACAGCGCGCCGCGGAAGTCGGGGAAGCTCGCGTACACCCCGCGCCAGTCCTGCAGCGGCTCGAGCCGCACGGTGGCCCGGGCGATGACGCCGGCGGTGCCGTAGTTGTGCACGTACCGCTGCGCCTCCTCGCCCTCGACGTGCACCAGGTCCGGCGACCCGGTCGCGTGCACGACGTCGAGGGCGAGCACGAACCCCATGTCGTTGGAGCCGTGCGCGATGGTGCCGGTGCCGCCCGAGCCGCCGCCGAGGAACCCGCCGAGCGAGGACTGCGCGGTGGAGGGGTACATCCACAGCTGCTGCCCGGTCTCGGCCGCGGCCCGCTCCAGGGCCACCATCGGCGCGCCGGCCTCGGCGGTGACCCAGCCGGAGCCCACCTCGACCACCGCCCGCGCCCGGGACAGGTCCAGCACCAGCCCGCCGGCCATCGGGATCGCCTGGCCGTAGTTGCCGGTGCCCTTGCCCCGCGGGGTCACCGGGACGCCGTGCCGCACGGCCGCGGCGACGGCCCGGCCGACGTCCTCGGCGGTGGTCGGCCAGGCGACCAGGTCGGCGACCCCCAGCGGCAGCAGCTCGGTGATGATCGGGCTCATCCGCGCGCCGTCGACCGACGCCCGCTCCCGGGCGCGCAGGTCGCCGGTCACGTTGCGGGCGCCGAGCAGGGCGACGAGCTCGGCCTCCAGCGCGGCCAGCGCGGCGGGCGACGGGGCGGGGGTGCGGACGGGGGAGACGGTCACCGGGCCAGTCCAGCCGCGCGGGGTTCCGCCCGTGTCACCTCCGTGTCACGTCGGTGGGACACGTTCGGCACGCGCCTCTGCTCGGATCGCCGGCGTGAGCTTCTTCTCCGACGTCGAGCGGGACCTGCTCGTCGACGCCCGCACCGACCTGGCCGAGGGCGTCGTCGCCCTGGACCTCGTCTCGCACAACGGCCGCGACCTGCCCGCCTGGACGCCGGGCTCGCACGTCGACGTCGTCCTCGGGCCGGGGCTGGAGCGGCAGTACTCGCTGTGCGGCGACCGCGCCGACCGCTCCCGGTGGCGGATCGCCGTCCTCCGCGAGGAGAAGGGTGGGGGCGGGTCGCTGGCCCTGCACGACGACGTCCGGGTCGGGCAGACGCTGCGGGTCCGCGGCCCGCGCAACCACTTCGCGTTCGAGGTCACCCCGGGAACGCGCTACCGGTTCGTGGCCGGCGGCATCGGCATCACCCCGCTGCGGGCCATGGTCGCCGAGGCCGCGGCGGCGGGCGCCGACTGGGCGCTCGACTACGCGGGTCGCTCGCGCGCCACCATGGCCTTCGCCGCCGAGCTGGCCGCCGCACACCCGGAGCGAGTGCGGCTGCACGTCGCCGACGAGGGCGGGCGGCTCGACGTCGCGGCATCGATCGGGCCGCCGCGCACCGACACCGCCGTCCACGTCTGCGGACCCGGCCGGCTGATCGACGCCGTCACCGCGGCGATGGCCGGCTGGCCGGAGCAGGCGCTGCACCTCGAGCGGTTCGAGGCGAAGGAGTTCGGCGACCCGGTGTGGCCGGGCCCGTTCGAGGTCGAGCTGGCGCTGTCGGGCGCCACGGTGACCGTCGAGCCGGGGGAGTCGGTGCTCGACGCGGTCACCGGGGCGGGCGCCGTCGTCCTCTCCTCCTGCCGGGTCGGCACGTGCGGCACGTGCGAGACGCCGGTGCTGGAGGGCGAGGTCGAGCACCGCGACTCCGTCCTCACCCCGGCCGAGCAGGCCGACGGCGCGGCGATGATGCTCTGCGTCTCGCGCGCCGCCGGGCCCAGGCTGGTGCTGGACCTGTGAGCCTCCTGCTGACCGGCGCGACGGACATGGACGGGCGCCGGGTCGACGTGCGCGTCGCGGGCCCGCGGGTCGCCGCGGTGGCCCCCGTCCTGGCGCCGCTGCCGGGGGAGGAGGTGCTCGACCTCGCCGGCTCGTGGCTGCTCCCCGCGCCGGCCGAGCCGCACGCCCACCTGGACAAGGCGCTGACCGGCCACCGGGTGCCCAACCGCACCGGTGACCTGGCCGGCGCGATCGAGGCGATCCGTGCCGTCGCCGCCGGCTTCACCCACGAGGACCTCGTCGAGCGGGCGACCCGGGCCGCGTACGAGTACCTGGCCAACGGGACGACGGCGATCCGCACGCACGCCGACGTCGGCGTGCACGCCGGCACCCGGCACCTGCGGGCGCTGCTGCGGGTGCGCGACGCCCTCGCCGGGGTCCTCCACCTGCAGGTGGTCGCGCTGGTGTCGGCGCCGTCCACGGCCGAGGAGGCCGCCGCGGCCCCGCGGCTGCTCGCCGAGGCGATCGACCTCGGGGCGGACGTCGTCGGCGGCGCGCCGCACCTGTGGGCCGACCGCGACGCCGGGCAGGCGCTGTCGTTCGACGCGGCCGCCCGCGCCGGCCTGCCGCTGGACCTGCACACCGACGAGACGCTCGACCCGACCGCGCAGGGGCTGCTCGACCTGGCGCGGCGGGTGGCCGCGACCGGCTTCGACCGCGGGGTGACGGCGAGCCACTGCGTGAGCCTGGGCGTGCACCCGCTCGACGTCGCCCGGGCCACGGCGGCGGCGGTCGCCCGCGCCGGCATCGGCGTGGTCGCGCTGCCGCAGACCAACCTGTACCTGCAGGGCCGTGACGTCGCGGTGGCGCCGCCGCGCGGGCTCACCGCCGTCCGGGCCCTGCTCGACGCCGGCGCCACCGTCGGCGCCGGCGGGGACAACCTGCGCGACCCGTTCAACCCGATGGGCCGCGCCGACGCCTGCGAGGCCGCCTCGCTGCTGGTGACCGCCGGGCACCTGTCCACCCGCGAGGCGTGGCTGGCGGTGAGCGCGGGCGCGCGGCGCTGCATGGGCCTGCCGGTCCCGGCGGTGGCCGAGGGGGCCGCCGCGGAGTTCGTCGCGATCGCCGCGGAGAGCCTGGACGCCGCCGTCGCCGGGGCCGGGACCGAGCGGGTCGTGCTGTCCGGCGGGCGGGTCGTCGCGACGACGCGGGTGCGCCGCTCGGTGGCCCCGCTGGGCTCCCCGGGAGCGGCCGTGGCCGGGTCGTGACGCGGGCCGCGCGTCGTTCACCGCCGCAACACACCCACGAAACAGGCAGCACGGAGGGTGAGGACCGTGAGAGCAACCGCGCCGAGCAGGCCCGCCGGGACCCGGCCGGCCGCCGCGACCGATCCCCGGGTCCTGCACTTCCGGGACGTCGCCAAGACGTTCCCCGACGGCACGGTCGCCCTCGAGGGCGTCGACCTCGACATCCGGCGCGGTGAGTTCGTCACCGTCGTCGGCCCCTCCGGCTGCGGGAAGAGCACGCTGCTGCGGATCGCCTCCGACCTCTCCCCGGCGACGTCGGGGGACGTGCAGGTCGACGCGCAGCGCATCGGCTACGTGTTCCAGGACGCCACGCTGCTGCCCTGGCGGTCGGTGCTCAGGAACGTGCAGCTGCTGGGCGAGCTGCACGGCATGGGCAAGCCGTCGCTGAACCAGGCCTCCCGCGACGCGATCGACCTCGTCGGGCTCACCGGCCACGAGAAGAAGCTGCCCCGCGAGCTGTCCGGCGGCATGCGGATGCGCGCCTCCCTGGCGCGGTCGCTGACCCTCGACCCGGACCTGTTCCTCTTCGACGAGCCCTTCGGCGCGCTCGACGAGATCACCCGGGAGCGGCTGAACGACGAGCTGCTCAGCCTCTTCCGGGCCAGGCGCTTCGGCGCGCTGTTCATCACGCACTCGGTCAGCGAGGCCGTCTACATGTCGACCCGGGTGCTGGTGATGAGCGGCCGGCCCGGGCGCGTCGTGGCCTCCTTCGACGTCCCGTTCGGCCCCGACCGCGACCCCGAGCTGCGGTTCACCCCCGAGTTCGCCGCGCTGTCCGGCGAGGTCTCGCACGCGCTGCGGGAGGGGCACGGATGAGCGAGCCCGTGAGCTCGTCCAGGAACGGAGCACCGGCGGGCACGGCGCCGACGAGCGCCGGCGAGGAGACACCGTGACCGCGCTGCACCCCGACCGGCAGGAGAGCGACGTGACGGCCACCGAACAGGGCACGGAGACCATCGCCGCGCCGGAGGAGCTGGTCACCGGCGGCCCCGCGCCGCTGGTCCGCCGGAGGCGCCGGCGGGGCGGGGCGCTGCTGGACGTCGCCGCCCCGGTCGCCGTCTTCGCCGCTCTCATCGGGCTCTGGTACGCGATCACCTACCTGCTGCTCGACCCCGGCCGCCGCTTCCTCATGCCGCCCCCGCAGGACGTGGTCACCGAGGCGTTCCTCGACGGGCCGACCATGGAGAAGGTCGGCGACGCGCTCTGGAACACCGTCGAGGTCACCTTCACCGGCCTGGCCATCGCGATCGTGATCGGCATGGTCTGGGCGGTCGTCATGAGCCAGACCAGGGTCGCCGAGCGGTCGCTGTTCCCCTACGCGGTCGCGCTGCAGTGCATCCCGATCCTGGCGCTGGTCCCGCTGATCGGCTTCTGGTTCGGCTACGACTTCCCGGCGCGGGTCATCGTCTGCGTGCTGATCTCGCTGTTCCCGATCGTGTCCAACACGCTCTTCGGCCTGCAGTCGGTCGACCGCAGCCAGCACGAGCTGTTCGACCTGCACGGCGCCGGCCGGCTGACCCGGCTCGTGAAGCTGCAGTTCCCGGCCGCCATGCCGGCGATCTTCGCGGGGTTCCGGATCTCGGCCGGGCTGTCGGTGGTCGGCGCGATCGTCGGCGACGTCTTCTTCCGGCAGGGCGAGGCGGGGCTGGGCATCCTGCTCGACAACTTCCGCTCGCGGCTGCAGGGCCCGGAGCTGTTCGCCACGATCATCGTCGCCGCGCTGCTCGGCATCGCCACGTTCGTCGTCTTCGGCTGGCTCGGGAAGCTCGCCGTCGGCCGCTGGTACGTCACCGGCCGCGACAGGGCCTGACGTACCCACCCCCTCCCGTACGGCGCCCCGCTCCGCGGGGACGCCGTCCCACCCCACCCCTGAAGGAGACCCGTGCGCAGGACCCGCACCTCGATCGGCCTCGCCGCAGCCGCGAGCCTCGCCCTCGTCCTCTCCGCCTGCGGCAGCGACGACGGCGGTGGCGACTCCTCGGCCCCGGCCGGACCCAGCGGCGAGGTCGGCGACACCGACCTGGCCGCGGCCGGCTGCCCCGACACCGTCGTCATCCAGACCGACTGGAACCCCGAGGCCGAGCACGGCGGCATCTACCAGCTCGTCGGCGACGACCACTCCATCGACGCCGGCGGCAAGTCGGTCACCGGCACCCTGGTCGACAGCGAGGGGGCCAGCACCGGCGTCCTCGTCGAGGTCCGCGCCGGCGGCCCGGCGATCGGCTTCCAGGCCGTCAGCGCGCAGATGTACTCCGACGACGCGATCACCCTCGGCTACGTCGACACCGACGAGGCGATCCAGCTGTCGGCCGAGCAGCCGACCGTCGGCGTCCTCGCCCAGCTCGAGAAGTCCCCGCAGATGATCATGTGGGACCCCGAGACCTACCCGGACGTCGACGAGATCGCCGACCTGGCCGGCACCGACGCCACGGTCCGCTACTTCGAGGGCTCGGCCTACATGGACTACCTGGTCGGGGCCGGGATCCTCCGCGAGGAGCAGCTCGACGGCTCCTACGACGGGACGCCGGCGGCGTTCGTGGCCTCGGACGGCGCCGACGCCCAGCAGGGCTACGCCAGCGCCGAGCCCTACATCTACGAGAACGAGGTCGACGCCTGGGGCAAGCCGGTGGAGTACCAGCTGGTCCACGACGCCGGCTTCCAGGTCTACGCCTCGTCGCTGTCGGTCCGCGCCGACCAGCTCGAGGGGCTGGAGGGCTGCCTGACCGAGCTGGTGCCGCTCATGCAGCAGGCCGACCTCGACTACATCACCGACCCGACCGGCGCCAACGAGCTGATCCTGGAGCTGGTGGAGCAGTACGACACCGGCTGGCAGTACAGCGAGGGCGTCGCCGAGTACTCCGCGACGACCATGGAGGAGCTCGGCATCTCGGGCAACGGCGAGAACGCGACCCACGGCGACTTCGACGAGGCCCGGCTGCAGACGCTGATCGAGCAGACGACGCCGATCTTCACCGAGCAGGGCACCCCGCCGGCCGAGGGCCTCACCCCGGCCGACATCGCCACCAACGAGTTCATCGACATGTCCATCGGGGCCGCCTGACCTGCCGCGACCCGCACGACCGGCCGCGCCGGCCGCCCCCTGGGGCGCCGGCGCGGCCGCGCGTCCGGCCCGGCCTCCTCCCGCGGGGGGAGACTGGGAACGACGGACGCCGGGGTCGGCGTTGTCCGGACGACGCGCTCGCCCGAGCGCACGAGCGAGGAGACGAGATGGACTACCTCAAGCGCCTGCAGTACGAGCGGCCGGTGCTGTTCTGGGTCGTCCTGCTGGTGGGCTTCTGGCTCGCCTTCCAGGTGCTGCTCTTCGTGGCCTCGGTGCTGCTCGGCGGGTTCTCCCTGCCGGCGTGGGCGCCCCTCGCGCTGGTGCTCGGCGCCCTGGTCCTCGTCGCCCGCAGCCAGCAGCGCTCCCGCTAGCCCGGCGGGGGCAGGTCCCCGTTGCCCGCCGCGGCGACCCGGGGCAGCGTCAGCATCGCCTTCAGGGCCCCGAGCAGCCCGAGCCCGGCCACCGCGACGGCGCACCACGCACCCGCGGCCACGCGCCCGGCCTGCCAGTCCGCGTCCGCGAGGAGCACGAGGACGGCGGCGACGGCCGGTGCCGCCGCCGCCAGGGCCAGGACCCCCGCGACACGGTGGGTGCGCGCCCGCCGGAACGGCAGCAGGCCGACCAGAAGCAGCGCGGCGCCGCTCGCCACGACGGCGACCGGCGGCCACCCGCCGCCCTCGAGCAGCGCCGCCAGGCCCGGCGCCTCGAACCCCTCGCGCACCGCCGAGGCGCCGAGCGCGCCGTCGGCCCGGGTCCACGGCAGGACCAGGCCCGCGACGGCCGCGCCGGCGGACCCGAGCAGCGCCAGGCCGGCGACGACGTCGCGCCGGCGGAGGACCACCAGGGGGCCGGCGGCAGCACCGGCCCGGGCACCGCGCCGATCGCCCGGGCCGTCGTCCCCGTCGTCCTCGTCGTCGGGTTCGGCGGGGAAGCCGAGGATGTCGGGCGCGCCGGGCTCGTCCGGCCCGGCGGGCGCCGGCGGCGCCGCCTGCGCGGTGTCGCCCTCGAACCGGTGGAGTCGCACGCGCAGGGTCATCGGGTCCTCCGACAACGAGCGGGGCACGGGGAGGTGCCCCAGGACCGCAGGATAGGGCCGCCGTGCGCCGCCCGGCATCCGTGGACGGCGCGCCGTCTCAGCCCGCCCGACGGCCTCCCCCCGCCGCGATCCGGGTCAGCCGCTCGTGCACCTGGTCGACCACCGTCGCGGCCCCCGGGTCGCACAGCCGGGCGCCGTCGGCGACCTGCACGCCGCCGACCCAGACCTGGTGCAGGTTGCGCAGCGAGCAGGCGAGCACGTAGGTGCCGTACGGGTCCCAGACCGGGCCGGTGTCGGGGTCGCGCGGGTCGACGACGAGGAAGTCGGCGTACCGGCCCGGCCGCAGCGTGCCCACCCGGTCGTCGATGCCGAGCACCTCCGCCGAGCCGCGGGTGTGCAGGTCGAGCACGTCGCGCACCGGCAGGGCGGCGGGGTCGTGGGACGTCGCCCGGACCAGCGCCAGCCCCGTGCGCATGTTGGCGAACGGGTCGCTGACGTCGGTGCAGGACTGGTCGTCCAGCCCCATGCCCACGCGCATCCCGAGCTCCCGGATCCGCGGGATCCGCGCCACCCCGGAGGCCAGCCGGCCGTTGCTCATCGGCTGCCAGCTCATCCCGCAGCCGGCCGCGGCGGCCGCGGTGACGATCTCGTCGGTCGTCTGGATGAAGTGGCCGAACACCAGGTCGGGCCCGAGCGCCCCGGCCGCGGCGTACCAGGCGAACCGCGACTGCTGGGCGGCCACGTCGTGCGGGGTCTCCAGGAAGTGCGGCTGGTTGAGCAGCCCGTGCCGGCGCATCGCCGCCACCTCCAGGTCGGCGGCGGCCGGGTCGTCGGCCCACTGCACCGTGCCGCTGACCGCCACCCCGAGGTGCAGCGCCGGGTCGGCGTCCGCGGCGGCGTCGACCACCTCGTCGAGCTGCGCCAGCGCCTCGGCGGGGGCGACGCCACCCTGGCCGAGCATGACGCTGTGCACGTGCCGCAGGCCGGCGTCGGCCTTGCCGCGCAGCTGGGCGTGGGTGAAGGCGGTGTCGGGCAGCGCGGCCTCGTACCGGGCGGGGTCGTCGTCGCCGCCGGCGGTGAAGGGCAGGCCGGCGGAGGTGAAGTCGTAGGCGGTGGTGACGCCGTTGCGCAGGAAGTCCTGCGCGCCGTGCCGGGTCAGCCAGTAGACGTCGTCGGCGTCGGCCGCGTCGGTGTAGCGGGTCATCGCCTCGATCCAGCCGTACAGGGACTCGTCCGTGCCCAGCCCACGCGAGGCGGAGGTGAACAGGTGGCTGTGCGCGGAGACGAAGCCGGGCCCGACGAGCCGGCCGGGGAGCTCGAGGACCCGCGCGGCGGCGGCCACCACCTCCGCGGGCGGGTCGCCGGGCTCGATCGCGGCGATCCGGCCCCCGTCGTCCACGGTGAACCAGCCGCGGAAGGGGTCGGGCCGCTGGGGGTCCATGGTCAGCAGGACGGCGTCGCGCACGAGGAGGCGGGTCACGCCCGCACGCTGCCCGGCCCGCGTTGCGGCGCGGTGACGCGCACGTCACCGGGGCGTGCGCGCCGCCAGCACCCGCCGCAGCCGCCCCGCCACGCCGGGCTCGTCCGCGGTCTGCAGCACGCCGTCGCGCACGACGACCCGGCCGCCGACGACCACGTGCCGGGGCCGGCGGCCGGGGGAGGCCCACAGGAGCCCGGCCACCGGGTCGGCCACCCCGGCGTCGGCCACGCCCGTGACGTCCCAGCAGACGAGGTCGGCGCGCGTCCCGGCGGCCAGCCGCCCGAGGTCGGGGCGGCCCAGCCCGTCGGCCGAGCCGCGGGTCGCCCAGCCGAGGACCTCCCGCGCGGCCACCGGCCGGCCGGCCAGCGGTGCCACCTGCATCGCCAGGCGGGCGTCGGCGAGCAGGTGCCCGGCGTCGTTGGAGCCGCCGCCGCTGGTGCCCAGCCCGACGGGGACGCCGGCGTCGGCGAGCGCGGCCATCGGCGCCACGCCCCACCCCATCGGCAGGTCGCAGCCCGGGGCGTGCGTGGCGGAGACCCCGGCGGCGGCCACGGCGGCCACCTCGGCGTCGGTCACGTCGCAGAGGTGGGCCAGGGTCACGTCGGGGGCGAGCCAGCCCCACTCCGCGAGCAGCTCCAGCGGCCGGCGGCCGTACCGCTCCCGCGCCGCGACGACGTCCACCTCCTCGCCGGCCTGGGTGCGCCGGCGCAGCCCGTGCCGCGCGGCCACCTCGGCGAGCAGGCGGAACGTCTCCGCGCCGTCGCTGTGCACCCCCGCCGGGCCGACGGCCACCTGCAGTCCGCCGTCGGCGGTCACCCCGCCGTGCGGCACGAGCGCGCCGGCGACCGCGTCGGCCGAGGCGGCGGCGGTCTCCGGGTCGTCCCCGGCGCTGCCCCGCACGAAGGCCAGCCGCGCGCCGAGCTCCCGGGCCGCGTCCGCCGCGGCCCGGGCGAGCGCCACGCCGCCGTCGGCCGGCGCCGGGTCGCGCGGCCAGGTGAGGTGGTGGTCGGCGACGGTGGTCACCCCGCACAGCAGCGCCTCGGCCAGTCCCACCGAGGCCGCGGCGTGCACGAGCTCCCCGTCGACGCCGGCGGCGGCGTACGCGGCGGCCATGGTGGGCAGCCACCGCGCCATCGGGACGCCGCGGGTGCCGGGCAGCGTGCGGAACGCGGTCTGCAGCAGGTGGGCGTGGGCGTTGACCAGCCCCGGGGTGACCACGCAGCCCGAGGCGTCCAGCACCTCGCCGTCGTCGTGGCCGCCGTCGCCACCGCCGTCCGCGGCGACCCGGCCGTCGTCGCCGCAGACGACGTCGCCGGGCCCCTCCTCGCCGGTCCCGGTCCACACGGTCAGGGCGTCGCGGACGATCAGCACGCCGCGGACCCTCGCAGCCGGGTGTTCCGGCCACGTGACGGCGGCGTCCGCGGGCGACATCCCCCGGCAACGCGGCGTCCCTAGCCTGCGCCGGGTGGCGACCCGACTGCTCACCGAACTGACCGCACCGGCGCTCACCGCGGCCCTGGGCCCGGACAGCGTGCTGGTGCTGCCGACCGGCGCGATCGAGCAGCACGGCCCGCACCTGCCGGTCGCGACGGACCTGATCACCGCCCAGTCGCTGGCCGAACGGGCCGTCGAGCGGTTCGGCGACGAGCTGGACCTGTGGCTGCTGCCGCCGCTGGCGTACACGAAGTCGAACGAGCACGCGTGGTCGGCGGGCACGTTCTGGCTGTCGGCGCGGACGCTGACCGCGGTGCTGCGCGACTTGGGCCGCAGCGTCGCCGCGACCCCGGCCCGGCGGCTGGCGTTCCTCAACGGCCACGGCGGCAACTCGGCGCTGCTGCAGGTCGTCGCCCGCGACATCCGGGTGGAGACGGGGCTGCGGACCTTCACGCTGCACCCGCGGCTGCCCGCCGACCAGGGCGGCGCGGGCCCGGCGGGGGAGCTGGGCATGGGCGTGCACGGCGGCTTCGAGGAGACGTCGCTGATGCTGCACCTGCGCCCGGACCTGGTGGACATGGCGCAGGCCGACCGGTGGGTGCCCGAGCACCTCGCCGGTTACCGGCACGTGCGCTTCGGCGGCTCGGTGGCCTTCGGGTGGACGTCGGACGACTTCGGCCCCGCCGGGGTGGTCGGCGACGCGCGGGAGGCCACCGCCGAGGCCGGTGAGCGGCGGGCGGCCGACGCGGTGGCCTACCTCGGCGAGGCGCTGGCCGAGGTGGCCCGCTTCGACCCCACCCCCCGGTCGCGAGCCGGCGGCCCCGTCGCGTGACCCGGACGGACGGACCCGTCACAACTCGACCCTCTGGTCCCCCCGACCACAGGAGACACGGGGAGCACCCGCACCGTCCCGTCCCGTCACCGTCCCCGTGGCACCGTGGGTCCGTGACCGCTGCAGCTCCCGGCGTCCCGGACGGCCCGCGCGCGAGCGCCACCCCGCCGCGCACCGCCGAGCACGCCCGCCTGGCCGGGTCGGCCGACATGGCGTCGCCCTGGCGCACGTGGGGGCCCTACCTGGCCGGCCGCCAGTGGGGGACCGTCCGCGAGGACTACTCCGAGGACGGCGACGCCTGGAACTCGTTCCCGTTCGACCACGCGCACGCGCGGGCCTACCGGTGGGGCGAGGACGGGCTGGGCGGCATCTGCGACCGCTTCGGCTTCCTCAACTTCTCCGTCGCCCTCTGGAACGGCCGCGACCCGATCCTCAAGGAGCGCCTCTTCGGGCTCACCAACGAGGAGGGCAACCACGGCGAGGACGCCAAGGAGTACTGGTGGGCCGTCGACGGCACGCCGACGCACTCCTGGATGCAGTGGCTCTACCGCTACCCGCAGGCCGAGTACCCCTACGCCGAGCTGCGGGAGGAGAACGCCCGCCGGTCGAAGCTGGAGCGCGAGTACGAGCTCGCCGACACCGGCGTCCTCGACGAGGACCGCTTCTTCGACGTCCAGGTCACCTACGCCAAGGCCGGGCCGGAGGACGTCTGCATCGTCGTCTCCGCCACCAACCACGGCCCCGAGGCCGCGCCGCTGCACCTGCTGCCGCAGGTGTGGTTCCGCAACACCTGGTCGTGGGGCGGCGACAAGCGCCAGGGCCGGATCGACCAGCTGCTGGCCCCGACCCTCACGGTGTCGGGGCTGGAGGCCGTCGAGGCCGAGCACGGCTACCTGGGCCGCTACGTGCTCGCCGCCGAGGGCTCGCCCGACGTGCTGTTCTGCGAGAACGAGACCAACGCCGTCGCCCTGTTCGGCGAGCGGCGCAACTCCACGAAGTACCCCAAGGACGGCATCAACCGCCGCGTCGTCGAGGGCGACCGGGCGGCGGTCAACCCCGCCGACACCGGCACCAAGGCCGCCTTCTGGTACCGGTGGGACGCCGTGGCGCCGGGGGAGACGGTGAGCGTGCGGCTGCGGCTGCGGCAGGCCGACCCGGACGACGCCGTCTTCGGCGAGGAGTTCGACGCGGTCCTGGCCACCCGGCGGGCCGAGGCCGACGAGTTCTACGGGACGGTGATCCACCCGGGGCTGTCCGACGAGGACCGGCACGTGGCCCGGCGCGCCTACGCCGGCCTGCTGTGGACCAAGCAGCTCTACCGCTTCGACGTCTCCCAGTGGCTCGACGGCGACCCGGACTTCTCCGCGCCCGAGAGCCGGCGCCGGCGCGGCCGGCGCAACTCCGGCTGGCGGCACCTGGCGCTGGCCGACGTCATCTCGATGCCGGACGAGTGGGAGTACCCGTGGTTCGCCGCGTGGGACACCGCCTTCCACTGCATCCCGCTCGCGCACGTGGACCCGGACTTCGCCAAGGAGCAGCTGGTCCTCATGTGCCGCGAGTGGGCCATGCACCCCAACGGCCAGCTGCCGGCCTACGAGTGGGCCTTCGGCGACGTCAACCCGCCCGTGCACGCGTGGGCCGCCTGGCACGTCTACCGGATCGACGGCTACCGCGACCGGCAGTTCCTCATCCGGGTGTTCACCAAGCTGCTGCTGAACTTCTCGTGGTGGGTCAACCGCAAGGACTCCACCGGCTCGGGCCTGTTCGAGGGCGGCTTCCTCGGGATGGACAACATCGCGCTGTTCGACCGCTCCGCCCCGCTGCCGCCCGGCTACCGGCTGGAGCAGTCCGACGCGACGAGCTGGATGGCGTTCTACTGCCAGCAGATGTTCAAGATCGCCCTGGAGCTCTCCCGGTTCGACCAGGCGTGGGACTCCACGGCGACGAAGTTCCTCGAGCACTTCCTGTCGATCGCGCAGGCGATGAACAACTTCGGCTCGCACGAGGAGTCGCTGTGGAACGAGGAGGACGGCTTCTTCTACGACGTCCTCGTCGCCCCGGACGGCACCGCCGAGCCGCTGCGGGTCCGGTCGATGGTCGGGCTGCTGCCGATCCTCGGCGCCACCGAGGTGCCGGCGTGGATCCAGTCCGAGTGCCCCGACGTGGCCAACCAGCTGCGCTGGCTGCAGCGCCGCCGCCCGGAGCTGATGGGCCCGCTGCTGAGCCGGTCGGCGCCCGAGGGCCGCAAGATGCTCCTCTCGCTGGTCGACCGCGAGCGGCTCGAGCGGCTGCTGACCCGCATGTTCGACACGAACGAGTTCCTGTCGCCCTACGGGATCCGCTCGCTGTCCAAGGCCACCGGGCACGTCGTGGCGCAGGTCGGCGGGCGGGACGTCTCGATCGAGTACGAGCCGGGCGAGTCGCGCACCAAGCTCTTCGGCGGCAACTCCAACTGGCGCGGCCCGGTCTGGTTCCCGGTCAACGTGCTGCTGGCCGACAAGCTGCGCACGCTGGGCCGCTTCTACGGCGACTCGTTCACCATCGAGATCCCGACCGGTTCCGGTCAGCGGCGCACGCTGGTCGAGGCCGCCGACCTCGTCGACAACAGCCTCACCGCGCTGTTCCGGCCGGTGGAGGGCAAGCGCCCGGCCGACGGTAAGCGCATCGAGGCCACCGAGTCGCCGCTGTGGCAGCAGCACCCGACGTTCAGCGAGTTCTTCGACGGCGACACCGGCGAGGGGCTCGGCGCCTCGCACCAGACCGGCTGGACGGCGCTGGTCGCGCACCTGCTGAACCCGCGGCTGCCTCCCGATCCGCGCTTCTCCTGACCCCCGGGAGCGACGCGACCCCCTGGACAGGGTGTTGTGGGTCCCGGTCGTCCTGGGCGAGCGTGGCGTACCGGAGGAGGTGCGCGATGCCGTGGTGGGCGTGGCTGGTCGGCTGGGTGCTGCTGTCGACGCTGGCGGCGCTGTGGCTCGGGGCCGCCGCGTCCATCGCGCGGCGCCGGGAGCAGGCACGGCGCGAGGTCGACGACGCCCTCGAGGACGTCCGGCCCGCCCGGTGGTGGACCGCCGCCGGCTGAGCCGCCGGCCTCAGCCCTGGTCGCGGGGGCCGGCCGCCGTGCCCTCGGCGACGACCTCGCGCAGGGTCTCGTCGTCCCGGGCCACCCAGGCGCGGCCGTCGTCGCCGAGCACGATGGGCCGCTGGATCAGCCGCGGGTTCTCGACGAGCACCCGGATCCACGCATCGGCGTCGCGCGGGGCGTCGCGGAGCCCGAGCTCCCTCGCCCGCGGCTCGGACATGCGGGTGACGTCCCACGGCTGCAGGCCGAGCGCGGCGAGGGCGGCCCGCAGCTCGTCCTCGGTCGGCGGCTCGTCGAGGTAGCGGCGCAGGCGGTAGGCGACGCCGGCCTCGTCGAGCCGCGTCCTGGCCGTGCGGCACTTGGAGCACGAGGGGTTGAACCAGACCTCCACGCCGCGACCCTAGGCGGCCGGGGCGGCGGTCCGGGTGCCGGGATAGGGTCGTCCGAGTTGCCGGCGAGGTCCTCCGAGGACGACGAGGGAGGTTCCGTTCCGTGATCGACCAGGGAGCCGGCGGTGGGGACGACGCCCCGGTCGCGCCGCCGATACCGTCCTTCGAGTCGCTGCGGGAACCACGACGCCGCTCGGCCATCGACCTGCTCGTGCCTCCGGCCGAGCCCACGGCCCTGGTGGACCCGGTCGCCCCGGTGGACGCCGCGGAGCCGTCGCGGGCCGGGCGCAGCGCTCCCCGTCCGGCGGCCGCCCCGCGTCCCGCGGAGTGGGGCGACCTGCTGCGCCTGGGTGCCCGGCTGGGCGCCTGCCTGACCGAGCGGGTGCGCGGGCTCCTGCGCGGCTGAGCCCCGGACGAGCACTCGGGCCCGGGAACGGCAGAGGGGCCACGGCGCAGTGCGCCGTGGCCCCTCCGTGCGTCCGTCGGTCAGACGGCGCGGACGTTCTCCGCCTGCGGGCCCTTCTGGCCCTGCGTGACGTCGAACTCGACCTGCTGGCCCTCGTCGAGGGACTTGTAGCCGGTGCCGCTGATGGCGGAGTAGTGGCAGAAGACGTCGGCGCCGCCGCCGTCCTGGGCGATGAAGCCGAAGCCCTTCTCCGCGTTGAACCACTTCACAGTGCCGGTGGCCATGCTGTTCTCATTCCGTGCTGGGAGGTGTCCGGGCCGGCGATGCGCCGGGCCGGGGTCGCCGCACCGACCGGCAGGACCGAGAGGAACGTCAGGCAGAGACGACTGCGGACGTCCGAGAACGAAGCAGAGGTACGACAGCGACCGCCACCCACTGTAGGGGATGCGGGTCCCGCGGTCGACGGCTCGCCGCGGATCGACCCCCGGACGAGGGGGAAGTCACCAGCGCAACGGGTGCGTCTGGCGGGACTGGGCGGTCCGGCAGGCCCGGCAGTTGCCCCACTCGACCAGCGCCAGGGGCGTGGTCGGGCCGCCGCACTCGGGGCACTCCGCCGGCTCGGGCCCCTGCGCCCGCGCCTCGGCGACGTGCTGGGAGCGTTCCTCGTGCCGGCTCTCGTCGCCCCTGCAGGGGCAGCCCAGGTGGGCATCGGAGCAGAGTCCGCGGTGTGTCGCCATGGGGCCCCCTCGGGTTCTCGCCGACGCTACCCCGGAGACCGGCCGATCCCGGCACGCCCGGCGGCGGGTTCGCCGGATCGGGTCGGAGCACCGACCGGCGGTGCCGGTGCCGTGGGCGAGACTGAGACGGTGCACCGCGTCCTGCTGCGGCGGCTGGACGGCGGCCGCGTGGAGCTGCTCGACCGCACGGCAGGGGCCGCGGTCACCCGGGTCGCGGCGGAGGAGCTGCCCGCCGCCGTCCGGGCGCGGGAGAGCGGCGGGGACGTCCGGTGGGTGTGGGACGACACGACCCGCTGGTACCCGGCCCTGCTCGCAGCCGGCGTGCGCGTCGAGCGCTGCACCGACCTGCGGCTGTGCCACGCCGTCCTGCGGCGGTCGCCGTTCGTCGACCGCGCCCTGCTCACCGGCGCCGACAGCGCGGGGTGGGCCGCCCTCGCGCCGGCCGGGGCGGGCGAGGCCGCGCTGTTCCCCCTCGCCGATCCCGCCGACGCGCTCGACGCGGCCGCGGAGGACGACCGGCAGCAGGCGGCGCTGGCCGCCTCGCCGCACCGCGCCCGGCTGGCGCTGCTGCTCGCCGCGGAGTGCTCGGGCGCGCTGGTCGCCGCCGAGATGACCGCCGCGGGGCTGCCCTGGCGCGCCGACGTGCACGAGCGGCTGCTGTCCGACGCGCTCGGCCCACGCCCCCCGGCGGGGGCGCGGCCGGTCGTGCTGGAGCGGCTGGCCGGGGAGGTCCGGGCGGCCCTGCGGGCGCCGGAGCTCAACCCCGACTCGCCCGGCGAGCTGCTGCGGGCCCTGCGGACGGCGGGGCTGCCGGTCGAGGACACCCGGTCGTGGACGATCGAGCGCCTCGAGCACCCCGTCGTCCCGGCGCTGCTGGAGTACCGTCGGCTGGCCCGGCTCATGACCGCCAACGGCTGGGCCTGGCTGGACACGTGGGCGCGCGACGGCCGTTTCCGGCCCACCTTCCTGCCGGGCGGGGTGGTCACCGGGCGCTGGGCCTCGCACGGCGGCGGTGCGCTGTCGGTGCCGGCGGCGGTGCGCCCAGCCGCGGTCGCCGACGACGGGTGGCGGCTGGTCGTGGCCGACGTCGCCCAGCTGGAGCCGCGGGTGCTGGCGGCCATGAGCGGCGACACCGCGATGGCCGAGGCCGCCCGGGCGGCCGACCTGTACGAGGGCATGGTCGCCGGCGGCGCGGTCGCCACCCGGGCCGAGGCGAAGGTCGGCATCCTCGGCGCGATGTACGGCGGCACCCGCGGCGAGAGCGGCCGGATGCTGCCGCGGCTGGCCCGCCGCTACCCGCGGGCGGTCGGTCTGGTCGAGGAGGCGGCGCGGGCCGGCGAGCGCGGCGAGGTCGTGCACACGCTGCTGGGCCGCGGGTCGCCGCGGCCGTCCGGGGCGTGGGCCGAGCGGGAGGCCGACCTGGGCGAGGCGCCGCAGCCGGCGGGCCGCCGCGAGGACCACGACCGCGAGCGCCGCGCGTGGGGCCGGTTCGCCCGCAACTTCGTCGTCCAGGGGACCGGCGCGGAGTGGGCGCTGTGCTGGCTGGCCGACCTGCGCAACCGGCTCTGGCGCCTGGGGGAGGAGCTGCTGGGGGAGGAGCCGCTGCACCGGCGGCCGCACCTGGTCTTCTTCCTGCACGACGAGGTGGTCGTGCACACCCCGGAGGAGCTCGCGCCGGCGGTCGCCGACGCGGTGCGTGCGGCGGCGGGGACGGCCGGCCGGCTGCTGTTCGGGAGCTTCCCCGTGGACTTCCCGCTCGACGTCGCCGTCGTCCGCTCCTGGGCCGACGCCGGGTGAACGCGGGAGGACCCCCGCAGCCGGGTGGCTGCAGGGGTCCTCGTCGCGGTCAGGCGGTGGCCGGAGCCGGGCGGGTCACTGTCCCCGCTCGGCGTCCAGGGCGGCGGCCACCCGGCGGTGCGCCTCCCAGATCTCCTCGGGCAGGCCCGGGAAGAGCTGGAGGTGGGCTTCCCGGTGGCCCATCTCCTGGCACCAGCGCTCGGTGTCGATGGTGAGGAGCTTCTCCAGGTCGCCGTCGCGCAGGTCGACGCCCTCGAGCTCGAGCTCCTCGGCGAGCGGCACGATCCCGACCGGCGTCTGGCGGCCGGTGACCTCGCCGTTCTTGAGCTGCATGAGCCACAGCAGCGGGCGCAGGTTGTCCCGGTACCCCGGCCACAGGAAGTGGCCGTCCTGCGGGTCGCGCTGGAACCAGTTCACGTGCGCGAACAGCGGCTGCTCGCTCGCCGCGCCGATCACCTTCAGCCAGTGCGCGGCGTAGGCGGCCTCGGGCGTGGCCATGAACGGGCGCATCGACATCGGGTCGTAGCGCAGCACGCCCTCGGTGCCCTCGGCGGCGAAGGTGGCCTCCGCGCCCAGGGTCAGGCCGTCGTAGACGCCCTCGGCGAGGTCGGTGATCGCGCGGATCAGCGGCTCGCGGTCGCGGGTGCGGCCACCGAAGATGATCGCGTCCACCGGCACGCCCTTGGGGGTGTCGAAGTCCGGTGCCAGGTTTGGCACGTTGGCCAGCGTGGTGGTGAAGCGGCTGTTCGGGTGGGCCCAGGGGGCGTCCCGCTCCGCCTCGGACCGCTCGCTGATCAGCGTGCCCTGCCAGTCGCGCCACCCGGTGACGTCGGCCGGCGGCTCGGGGCTCTTGCCCTCCCACCAGACGTCGGCGGTCTGCTCGTTGTAGGCGACGTTGGTGAAGATCGTGCCGGTGCCCTCGGCGATCGCCTCGACCGCGGTGGGGTTGGTCGCCTCGTTCGTGTCCTTGGCGACACCGAACACGCCGTACTCGGGGTTGATCGCGTAGATCTTCCCGTCCTCGGGGTCGACGCGCAGCCAGGCGATGTCGTCGCCGTAGAACGTCACGTGGTAGCGGTCGCCGAGGATGTCGGGGGCCAGCGTCATCGCCAGGTTGGTCTTGCCCGACGCGCTCGGCATGCCGCCGCAGATGTGGTACTTGCGGCCGGTCTGCTTGTCGGTGATCCCCAGCAGCATGAACTGCTCGGCGAGGAACTCCCCGGAGCGCCAGCCGTCGTAGGCGCCCTGGCGCAGGCCGTGGGCGATCTTGCCCAGCAGGGCGTTCCCGCCGTAGGAGGAGCCGTAGTGCAGGATCGTGCGCTCGTCGGCGACGGTGACGAAGTAGCGCTGGTCGTCGGGGGTGCCGTGCCCCAGGTTGTCCAGGTCGCCGGTGACGTGCACGCCGCGGACGAAGCTGTCCTGGTCGGCGAGGTCGTTGACGAACTCCACGCCGACGCGCGCCATGCGGTTCATGTGCAGCACGACGGTGCGGGTGTCGGTCAGCTCGACACCGGTGGCGTACTCCTCCAGCGGCGAGCCGGGCGGGGCCATCAGGTAGGGGACGACGTACATCGTCTTGCCGGCGGAGGCGCCCTCCATGCGCTCGGTGAGCAGCGAGCGCATTTCCGAGGCGGGCTTCCAGTTGTTGTAGACGCCCTTGTCGGACTCGTCGTTCGTCGCGACGACGGTGCGCTCCTCGGAGCGCGCGGTGTCCTTGGGATGACTGCGGGAGTAGTACCGGCCCTCCCCGGCGGGGAGGAGCTCGCCGGCCTCCAGCGCCTCCCGGATCAGGCGCGCGTCGTCGGAGGCGTGGACCACCTCGACGCGGGCGGCACCGGTGTGCTCGGCCCACTGGCGGACGAAGTCGCGGACGCGACTGTTCTTCACCCCTGCTTCGTCGAGCACGGCGTCAACGGCTGCCACGACTGCACCTCTCCCTCGCGGGACATCCACTCATCGCGCCTCCCGACGTGCGCGCTGCGGCCCGCTGGGTCGGGAACTTACCGAGCCTGCCGGGGCCGTCTCACGGCAGAGGGGCCCCGACCACCCGTTCCAGGACCGTTCGCCCGGCCTTTCCGGGGCCTGTAGGTCGTCTGGGACGTCTACAGGCGCAGGTCGTGGCCCCCGACAGCCGCTCCGGTGTGTGATCCGCCACTTCTCCGCGCCGGTTGCGCGTCGCGTCCTACACGGTCAGGCGCCCGGCGCGCGGCGGCCGCGCCGGTGCGGACCTGACGAACCGGGCGTGCCGGATTGTCACGACTCGATAACGCGTCTACCGTGACCGCGTCCGTCCGGTAGCCACGTCCCCGCCCCGGGGAGTCCGGGCGGGCGCCGCCGAGTCGTCCACGAGCCCCCTCGTGACGAGCCGGGGACCCACCGCAGTACTGGGGTGAATCCCGCTCCGGACCCGCGTCCGGACCGGGTAGGGCCGCTTCCCGCCCGAACCCGTCAGCTAACTCGGTAGGCGGCCGACGGAAGAAACGGAGAGCCGCCGGATGGCGTGCCCCTGCCCTGCAGCCCGATCCCGCTCCGCCCGGTCCTCGCGGAGCAGGGTCCACCCGCGCAGCTAGGCGCCCGCGGCCGTCGGTAGCCGACGCCGCTCCACCGGTCCACCACCGCCGAGCACCTGCGCTCGGGCGGCCTCCCCGCCGCTGTCCGGTGCGCCCGTGGAGCCCGGCCCCGCCGCCGCCTCCGCTGCCCGCCACCCCTGCCGCCGGCGCCCGCCGCCGCGCGACACCCGTACCCCAGGAGCACCTCTCCCCATGCAGCACCGCACGACCGCATCCCACCGCGCCGCGGCGACCCGCCCGGCCGAGCCCGAGACGGCGCCGCTGACCGTCGCCCTGCCCGCCCGCCCCGCGGCCCGCCGCACGCCCGCGGCCCTGCGCCGCCGTCCGGCCCTCTACGTCGGCGTGGCCGCCGCGGGGGCGGTGTTGGTCAACGTGTTCGTCGGCGTCGAGCCGGCCGCGCAGGCCGAGGCCGGGACGTCGGAGTCGGTGGCCGTCGCCCAGGCGCTCGGCCTCACCGCGCAGAGCGCGCCGGCGCAGGCCGAGCCCGACCTGCAGCCGCTGTCGGACCTCGCCGCCAGCCGCGGCGAGCGCGAGTCGGCCGAGGCGGCCGCGCAGCAGGTGCAGGCCGCCGCCGACCAGGCCGAGCTCGACCGCCGGCGCGCCGAGGAGGAGGCCGCCGCGGCCTTCGCCGCGGCGGCCGCCCCCCCCGCGGCCGCCGATGCCCCAGCGGCAGCCCCAGCCGACGCCGCCGCAGCCGGCCGATCCCCGGCAGAAAGAAATTTTG
>NZ_JBJGZX010000031.1:0-52030 GCF_054050735.1 Blastococcus sp. SYSU D00813 | reverse complement strand
CCGCCGCCCCCCCCCCCCCCCCCCCCCCCCCCCCCCCCCCCCCCCCCCCCCCCCCCCCCCCCCCCCCCCCCCCCCCCCCTCCGCTCAGGCCCGGTCGAGGGTGAGGTCGCGGGCCTCGGCGTAGCGGGCGCGGACGCCGGGCAGCGGGTCGGCCTCGTGCACCTCGGTGCCCGGCCGCGGCCAGTCCGGCGGCGCCTCCGCACCGGAGAGCACCCAGGCCGCCTGCCGCGCGGCCCCGTCGGCCACGTACTCCCCGGGCGGCGGCACGAGCACCGGCACGCCCAGGACGGCGGGGGCCAGCGCGCGCACCGCCGCCGACCGGGCGCCCCCGCCGACCAGCAGCACCCGGCGGACCGGCGTGCCCCCGGCGGCGACGGCGTCCAGCCCGTCGGCCAGCCCGCACAGCAGCCCCTCGACCGCGGCGCGGGCCAGGTGCGCCGGCTCCGCGGTGGTGAGGGTCAGCCCGTGCAGGGCGCCGGTGGAGGTGGGCCGGTCCGGCGTCCGCTCGCCCTCGAGGTAGGGCACGAGCACCAGCCCGCCCGAGCCGGCCGGGGCCGACAGCGCCAGCCGGGAGAGCTCCTCGTGGTCGACCCCGAGCAGCCGCGCGGTGGCGTCGAGGACGCGGGCGGCGTTGAGGGTGGCGATCAGCGGCAGGTAGTGGCCGGTGGCGTCGGCGAACCCGGCCACGGTGCCGGTCGGGTCGGCGACCGGGGTCGAGGACACCATCGACACGACCCCGGAGGTGCCGATCGAGACGACGACGTCGCCGGGCTCGGCGGCCAGCGCCAGCGCGGCGGCGGCGTTGTCCCCCGTGCCCGGGCCGAGCACCGCACCGGACGGCGTCGTGCCCGCGGCCTCGGCCGGGCCGAGCACCCGCGGCAGCACCGGCGTCCGCCAGAAGGCGCGCACCAGCAGGTCGGGGCGGTACTCGCCCGTCGCCGCCGACCAGTAGCCGGTGCCGGAGGCGTCGCCGCGGTCGGTCACGAGCGCCCCGAGCCCCGGAGAGCCCGCCAGCCGCCAGGTCAGCCAGTCGTGCGGCAGGCACACGGCCGCCGTCCGGTCGGCGTTGTCCGGCTCGTGCTCGGCCAGCCAGCGCAGCTTGGTCACCGTGAACGACGCCACCGGCACCAGGCCGACCGCCTCGGCCCACGCGCGACGGCCGATCTCCCCGCCGCCGAGCTCGGCGATCAGGTCGGTGGCGGCACGGGCGGAGCGGGTGTCGTTCCACAGCAGCGCCGGGCGCACCACCTCGCCGTCCTCGCCGAGGCAGACCATCCCGTGCTGCTGCCCGCCGACGGAGACGGCGGCGACGTCGTCCAGCCCGCCGGCGTCGGCGACGGCGACGTCGAGCGCCGCCGCCCACGCCGCGGGGTCGACCTCGGTGCCGTCGGGGTGCGGCGCGCGGCCCTCGCGGACCAGCCGGCCGGTGTCGGCGTCCCGGACGACGACCTTGCACGCCTGGGTCGAGGTGTCGACCCCCGCGACGAGCACCATCGGCGGGTCAGCGGGCGCCGAGGGCGTGCTCGACGGCCAGCTGCGACAGCCGCACCGCGCCGGCACCGCGGGCCGCGGCGGCGTCGACGTCGAAGTCCTCGAACGCCGACCGGTCGGCCAGCAGGTCCTCGTACGTCTCGCCCGCGGCCAGCGTCGGCTGCGCGAGCTCCGGCACCCGCGCCGCGGCCAGCGCCTCGGCGACCTCCGGGTCGGCGCGGAACGCCTGCGCGCGCTCCTTGAGCAGCAGGTAGGTGCGCATGTTGGCCGCGGCCGAGCGCCACACGCCGTCCATGTCCTCGGTGCGCAGCGGCTTGTAGTCGAAGTGCCGCGGGCCCTCGTAGCGCGGGCCGCCGGAGGGGAAGCCGTTCTCCAGCAGGTCCACCGTGGCGAACGCCGAGAGCAGGTCGCCGTGGCCGAACACCAGGTCCTGGTCGAACTTCGGGCCGTGCTGGCCGTTCAGGTCGAGGTGGAACAGCTTGCCCTGCCACAGCGCCTGGGCGATGCCGTGCGTGTAGTTGAGGTTGGCCATCTGCTCGTGCCCGACCTCGGGGTTGAGCCCCACCAGGTCGGCGTGCTGCAGCGTGGAGATGAAGCCCAGCGCGTGGCCGATGGTGGGCAGGAAGATGTCGCCGCGCGGCTCGTTGGGCTTGGGCTCGAGCGCGAACCGCAGCCCGTAGCCGCGGTCGATCGAGTACTGGGCGAGGGTGTCGATGCCCTCGCGGTAGCGGTCCAGCGCCGCGCCCAGGTCCTTGGCCACGTCGACCTCGGCGCCCTCGCGGCCGCCCCACAGCACGTAGGTCTGCGCCCCCAGCTCGGCGGCCAGGTCCATGTTCCGCATGACCTTGCGCATGGCGTACCGGCGGACGTCGCGGTCGTTGGCGGTGAGCGCGCCCTCCTTGAACACCGGGTGGGTGAACAGGTTGGTGGTCACCATCGGCACGACGAGGCCGGTCTCCTCCAGCGCCGCCCGGAACCGCTTGACGTGCTGCTCCCGCTCGCCGGCGTCGCTGCCGAACGGGATCAGGTCGTCGTCGTGGAAGGTCACGCCGTAGGCGCCCATGTCGGCCAGCCGGTGCACGGTCTCGACCGGGTCGACGGCCGCGCGGGTCGCGTCGCCGAACGGGTCGCGGGCCTGCCACCCGACCGTCCAGAGGCCGAAGGTGAACTTGTCCTCGCGGGTGGGCTGCGTCGCGCTCATGTGTGGTCCCCTCGGGTGGCACGGATTTGTCCGACCATAGAACAAAAGGGCGCCGGGCACTAGCCTGTCGGCGTGGTCGATCCGGGGACGGCTCAGGGCGCGGCGCAGGGCGCGCGGCAGGGTGCGCGGCAGTCGACCCTGCGCACCGGCAACCTCGGGCTGGTGCTGCGCACGGTCTGCGCCGCCGACGAGCCGCCGTCGCGCGCCGACGTCGCCGGTCTCACCGGGATGACCCGGGCGACCGCCGCCCGGCTGGCCGACGAGCTGGTCGCCGGCGGGCTGCTGGCCGAGGCCGAGCGCGGGGCCACCGGGCGGCGCGGCCGCCCGGCCACCCCGCTGCGTCCCGGCGGGCGGCTGGCCGCGCTCGGCCTGCAGGTGGACGCCGGCCAGCTCGCCGTCCGCGTCGTCGACCTGGCCGGCCGGGTCCTCGCCGAGCGGCTGGTGCCCGGCGACTGGGTCGACAGCGACCCGCGGACGACGCTCGAGCAGGTGGGCCGGCTGGCCGCCGGGGTCCTGCGCACGGTGCCGGAGGGCGTGCGGCTGGTCGGCGCGGGGCTGGCGCTGCCGGGCATCGTCGACGTCGACCGCGGCGTGCTGCTGCGCGCCCCCAACCTCGGCTGGCGCGACGTCCGGCCGGCCGACGTCCTCGCCGCGCACCTGCCCGCCGAGCTGGACCCCGTCCTCGGCAACGAGGCCGACCTCGCCGCCCGCACCGTCGCCGAGTCGGCTCCCGGCCGGGCCGGGGCGCACCGCGACCTCCTGTACGTGTCCGGGCAGATCGGCGTCGGCGGCGCGGTCGTGCTGGACGGGCGGGTGATGGGCGGCAGCGCCGGCTGGGCGGGCGAGGTCGGGCACGTGTGCGTCGACCCCGACGGCCCCGCCTGCCCGTGCGGCTCGACCGGCTGCCTGGAGCGCTTCGCCGGACGCTCCGCCGTCCTGGCCGCCGCCGGGCTGCCCGCCGACGGAGACCCCGGCGAGCTCCTGGCCCGCGCGGCCGACGGCGACGCGGCGGCAGCCGGCGCGCTGGCCGGCGCGCGCCGCGGTCTCGCGGTCGCGCTGGCAGGGGTGCTCAACGTGCTCGACGTCCCCACGGTCGTCCTGGGCGGGTTCCTCGGCGGCCTCGGCGAGGGGTTCCGCCGCGAGCTGGAGGACGAGCTGGCCGCCCGGGTGCTGTCCGCCCGGTGGCGCCGTCCGCGGGTGGAGGCGGCCGGCGGCGACGCCGCGCCCGCCGCCACCGGGGCCGCGCTGCGGGCGCTCTCCGGGGTGCTGGCCGACCCGGCGCGCTGGCTGGCCTGACCAGGGCCCCCCGTCCGGGCGAGGTGCGGCCGGGAGGGGCCGCCCAGCGGCCTAGCATCGCGCCATGACCGACGGCGAGCGCGACCGGCCGTCGGTCACCATCTACGACGTCGCCCGCGTCGCCGAGGTGGCCCCCTCGACCGTCTCCCGCGCCTTCTCGCGGCCCGGGCGGGTCAACTCAGAGACGGCCGCCCGGATCCGCCGGGTGGCCGACGAGCTCGGCTACCGCACCGCGCCCCCGGCCCGGGCCGTGGCGTCGTCCCGGACCCGCCTGCTGGCGCTGGTCGTGTCCGACGTCGCCAACCCCTTCTACGCCGAGGTCATCCACGGCGCGCAGGCCGCGGCGACCGCGGCCGGCTACACGCTGCTGCTCATCGACGCGCAGGAGTCCGAGCGGCTGGAGCGGGCGACCCTCGAGCGGGCGCTGCCCTCCGTCGACGGGGTCCTGCTCGCCGGCACCCGGATGTCGGACTCGGCCATCCGGATGCTGTCCAAGCAGAAGCCGGTGATCGTGCTCAACCGGACCATCGTCGACGTCCCCTCCGTCGTGCCCGACAACGCGCGCGGGATCCGGCTGGCCGTCGAGCACCTGGCCGAGCTGGGCCACCGGTCGGTGACCTACGTGTCGGGTCCGGAGGCGTCGTGGGCCGACGGCGCCCGCTGGCGGGCGGTGCTGGAGGCGACGGCCGGGCTGTCGATGCGGGCCCGCCGCTCCGGCCCCTTCGCCCCCGACCTGGCCGGCGGCGTCCGCGCCGCGGAGGAGTTCGGCGAGCGCTACCCGTCGGCGGTCATCGCCTACAACGACCAGGTGGCGATCGGCCTGATCCGCGGGCTCACCGCGCGCGGGCTGCGGGTGCCGCGGGACGTCAGCGTCGTGGGCTTCGACAACATCCCGGTCGCCGACCTGATCACGCCCGGGCTCACCACCGTGGCCGCGCCGCTCTACACCGAGGGGGCGACGGCGACCCGCCACCTGCTCACGCTCGTGGCCAGCGGCCAGCGCGGCACCAGCCTGTCGGCGGTGCTGCCGGTGAAGCTCGTCGTCCGCGGGTCCACCGGCCGGCGCGGCCGCCGCCGCAACGTCCCGGCGGCCGCGCCGGCCGAGGCCTGACCCGCTAGGCGTCCTCCGCCGTCCGCGCGCCGCCGAAGGCGCGCAGCCGGCCCAGCGGGATCGACCCGAGCATCCGCGCCATGTCCATGCCGAGCACCTCCCCGTCCCCCGCCTGGCCGAACGCCCCGAGCATCGGGGCGATCGAGGCCGCGGCCTCCGGGTCGGCCATCAGCTCACCGAGCGTCGTCTCGTCGGTGACCGGCAGCCGGACCTCCTCCCCGGCGACCGCCACGGTCGCGGTGGCGCGCAGGTCCCGGCTGGAGACGCCGGCCCAGACCGCGTACTCCCCCGGCTCGAGCACCCACCGCTGCGCCTTCGGGTGCCAGTGCTCCAGGTCCGCGCGGCGCAGCAGCACCGTCACCTCGCGGCTCTCCCCGGGCTCCAGCGTCACGCCGGCGAAGCCCTTGAGCTCGCGGACCGGGCGCTGCACGGCGGAGCCGGGGACCCCGACGTAGAATTGCACGACCTCCCGGCCGGCCCGGTCGCCGGTGTTGGTCACGGTGACGGTGGCGGTGACCCCCTCGTCGGCGGCGGTGAGCCGGAGACCGCCCACCTCGAACGTCGTGTACGAGAGCCCGTGGCCGAACGGGAAGGTCACGTCGATCCCGCGGGCGTCGTACCAGCGGTGACCGACGAACAGGCCCTCGCTGTAGCGGTGCCGGGAGAAGCCGCCGGGGAAGTCGAGGTAGGCCGGCACGTCCTGCAGCCGCTGCGGCACGGTCTCGGCGAGCTTGCCGGAGGGGTTGACGGCGCCGGTGAGGACGTCGGCCAGCGCCGCGCCGCCCCCCTGCCCGAGCAGGCCGCCGTCGACGACCGCCGGCACCAGGTCCACGACGGGCGCGAGCCGGACCACGCCGCCGTGGGACAGCACCAGGACGGTCCGCGGCTGCGCCGCGGCCACCTCCCGGACGAGCTGCAGCTGGTCGGCGGGCAGCTCGACGTCCTCGCGGTCGAAGCCCTCGGACTCCTGCTTCGCGGCGAGCCCGACGAAGAGGACGGCGACGTCGGAGGCGCGGGCGGTCTCCACGGCCTCGGCGCGCAGCGCGTCGGCGTCGCCGGAGCCGTCGGTGGTGAAGCCCCGGGCGTACGCGACCTCGCCCAGCCGCGCGCGCAGCTCCTCCAGCGGGACGTCGACCCGGGTCGGGTTCACGTGGGAGCTGCCGCCGCCCTGGTAGCGCGGCTGCTCGGCGAACTCGCCGACCACGGCCACGGACCGCTGCGGGCCCAGCGGGAGGACCGCGTCCTCGTTCCTCAGCAGCACCACGCAGCGGGCGGCGGCCCGGCGGGCCAACTCGTGGTGGGCGTCGGCGTCGAACGTCGCCTCCGGACGGCGCCCGGCGGCCACCCGCGCGGCGAGGTCGGCCACGGCCCGCCCGGCCCGCTGCAGCGCGGCATGGTCCAGCCGGCCGTCGGCGACGGCGGCCACCAGGGCGGCGTCGCCGTCGTGGTCCGGGCCGGGCATGGTCAGGTCCAGCCCCGCCGCCACGGCCGCGACGCGGTCGGACACCGCGCCCCAGTCGCTGACCACCACCCCGTCGAAGCCCCACTCGCTGCGCAGCACGTCGGTGAGCAGCCACCGGTCCTCGGTGGCGTACACGCCGTTGACCTTGTTGTAGGCGGCCATGACCGTCCACGGCCGCGCCTGCTCGACGACCCGCTGGAAGGCGCGCAGGTACACCTCGCGCAGCGGCCGCTCGTCGACGTCGGAGCTGGCCCGCATGCGGTCGTGCTCGGCCTCGTTGCCGGCGAAGTGCTTGAGGGAGGTGCCCACGCCCTCGCCCTGGACGCCGCGCACCCACGCGGCCGCCAGGGTGCCGGTGAGCACCGGGTCCTCCGACAGGTACTCGAAGTTCCGGCCGCCGCGCGGATCCCGCTTGATGTTGACCCCGGGCCCGAGCAGCACGCCGACGCCCTGCGCCTGGCACTCGCGCCCGAGCGCCGCGCCGACCTCCCCGGCGAGCTCCGGGTCCCACGACTGGGCCAGCCCGACGGCGGGCGGGAAGCAGGTCGCCGGCTCGCTGGCGGCCAGCCCGAGGTGGTCGGGCGACCCGGCCTGGCGGCGGACGCCGTGCGGGCCGTCGGTCAGCCAGAACGATGCGGTGTCGCCGACGGCCGTCGTCGTCCAGAACGAGGCGCCGCTGCTCAGCGCGGCGGCGTCGGCCGGGGCGATCGGGTCAGGCGTGGTCATCGTCGTCCTCCGGGGGATCGGCGGTGGTCAGGTGCTCGGCGAGGCCGAGTGCCCGGGCGAGCACCTGCTTGGCGGGGCGGCCGAGGGCGGCCGCGGCGCGGGCGACGTCGTCCCACTCGGGCATGGCGTTGAGCACGCGGCCCTCCGGCGTCAGGCCCAGCTTGACGGCCACCGGTTGGCCGTCGACGTCGACGGTCCGGAACGCCCGGGCCAGCGCGTGCCGCCGGGTGGGGGTCTCGCGCACGCCGAGGGTGGTGGTCTCGGCGAACAGGACGGCGCGGACAGCGTCGGCGGCGGCGGGCCCGGTGAGCGCGGTGACGACGTGGCCGGGGCGGCCCTTCTTCACCAGGACCGGCGTGAGCCAGGCGTCGCGCGCGCCCGCGGCCAGGAGGGCGGCGATCACCGCCGGCCACACTCGCGGGTCGAGGTCGTCGACGGTGGCCTCGACGAGCAGCAGGTCCTCGGCCGGGGCGGCGCCGAGGAGCTCGCCGACCACGAGGCGGGCCGCGTTCGGCCGGTGCGCGGGGTCGCGGCCGCCGGCGCCGACGCCGGTCCGCTCGGGGCGCATCGGCGGCATCGTCCCGAAGCCGCTGGCCAGCGTGGTGGCCAGCGCGACGCCGGTGGGCGTGGCGAGCTCCTCGTCGTCCGGCCCGCCCGACGCCGGCGCCCCGGCGGCCGCGAGCAGCGCCAGCACGGCCGGGCCGGGGACGGGGATCCGGCCGTGCGCGGTCCGCGCCGAGCCGCCGCCGAGCGCGACCGGCGAGACGACCAGCCGGTCGAGACCCAGCGCGGCCACCCCGGCGCACACCCCGACCACGTCGGCGACCGCGTCGAGCGCGCCGACCTCGTGGAAGTGCACCTCCTCCGGCCGCACCCCGTGCACCCCGGCCTCGGCCTGCGCCAGCGCCCGGAACACCGCCGACGACGACGTCCGCAGCGGCCCGGGCAGCCGGTCGAGCAGCAGCCGGACGTCGGCCCACGTGCGGTGCGGCTGGCCGGCCTCGGGCGCGTCGACGTGCACCCGCACCGCGCGCAGGCCGCCGCGGCGCACCTCCTCCGCGCGCAGCGTCACCGGCACGTCGAGCGGCGCGAGGGCCGCCCGGAGGTCGTCGAGGGCGACGCCGGCGTCGACCAGCGCGCCCAGCAGCATGTCGCCGGAGACGCCGTTTGAGAGGTCGAGCCAGCCGACCCGGCTCACGCTCGGTCCCCCCGGGCGTCGGCCAGCCCGCGGGCGATCCGCGCGGCGGCGACGCCCGCGCCGAACCCGTTGTCGATGTTGCAGACGACGACGCCCGGCGCGCAGGAGTTGAGCATCCCCAGCAGCGCCGACAGCCCGGAGAAGCTCGCGCCGTAGCCGACGCTGGTCGGCACCGCGATCACGGGCGTGCCGACCAGCCCGCCGACGACGCTGGGCAGCGCCCCCTCCATGCCGGCGACGACCACGAGCGCGTCGGCTGCGGCGAGCACCGGCCGGGCGTCGAGCACCCGGTGCAGCCCGGCCACCCCGACGTCGGTCACCCGGACGACCCCGACCCCCGAGGCGCGCAGCGTGAGGGCGGCCTCGGCGGCCACCGGCTCGTCGGACGTGCCTGCGGTGACCACGGCGACGGTGCCGCGCGGTGGAGGCAGCTCGCCGACCGCGACCGTGGAGCGGTCGACGGTCGCGTCGGGCCACCGGTCCCGCAGGGCTCCCACCGTCCCCGGGGTCGCGCGGGTCACCAGCGCCGGCCGGCCGGGGGCGGTCTCGCGGAGGGTGGCGACCACCGCGACGACCTCCTCGGTGGTCTTGCCGGCGCCGTACACGACCTCGGGGTCGCCGGTGCGCGCCAGGCGGTCGGTGTCGACGCGGGCGAAGCCGAGGTCGACGTACCCGTGGTCGGCGTGCGCGGGGTCGGTCACCGGGCGACCGGGGTGAGCTCGAAGGCGCGGCCGGGCCGGTAGGCCTGCTCGTCGAGCTCGGCACGCCGCAGCGACGGGTCGATGGTGCGCATGCCCGACAGCACCGCGCTGACCACGGCGGCGTCGACCCGGTGCCGGTCGGACTCGCCCACCTCGATCCGCACCTCGTCGTCGCGCACGCGGCAGCGCACCACGCGGACGCCGGTGTGCCGGGTGACCAGCGCCTCCCCCACCTCGACCGCCCGCAGCCGCAGCGGCGTCACCGCCGTGCCGGTGTACAGCCGGCTGGCCAGGCACGGCGAGGCCGGCAGGTCCGCCCACCCGAGGCCGAGGCGGGCCGCGATCGCCCGGATGCCGGCCTTGCCGATGCCGGCCTCCACGTAGGGGTGGCGGACGCCGTGCTCGGCGGCGGCACGCAGCCCGGGCCGGTACTCCCCCAGGTCGTCGGTGTTGGCGCCCGACACCAGCACGTGCGTGCCGTCCACCGCCGCAACCACGCCGGACATCGCGTCGTACAGGTGCGTCTTGCAGACGTAGCAGCGGTCCCGGGGGTTGGCGAGGTAGCGCGGGTCGTCGAACTCGCGCGAGCGGACCATGCGCAGCGCCCACCCCTCGGCGGAGGCCGCCTCCAGCACCCGTGCCGTGGCCGCCGCCGGCACCGCCGGGGTGACGCTGTGCACCACGAGCGTGCCGGCCGGGTCGGCGCGGTGCGCGACGGTGGCCAGCAGCAGGCTGTCGACCCCGCCGCTGCAGGCGACCGCCCGCCGCGGCAGCTGCGCCAGGACCTCCTCCAGCCGCCGCAGCGGCGCCGCGGTCACCGGGCGGCCAGCCGGAACAGCACCTCGCCGGCCTCGGGCACCAGCAGGGTGTCCGGGTCGGCCGCGGCGGCCGCGAGGTCGACCGCCGCCGGGTCGAGGTGCTCCAGGTTCGCCGCACGGACGACGTCCTCCGGGATGCCGGTGGCGAGGGTGACCCGCACCCGTGGCCGCTCGACGCCCGTGGCGGCGTCGTAGGTGCCGGCGCCGCGCAGGTGGGTGGAGTGCGCGAGCACGCCCCAGTGCAGGTGGGAGAAGCGGTCCCACTGCTGCACGAAGTAGTCGCGGCAGTGGTAGCCGATCTGCTCGATCTCGGGGTGCATCTCCGAGATCCGGGTGATGTGCGGGGCGTAGATCAGCACCTCGCCGCCGTCGGCCACGACCGGCTCGACCTTGTAGAAGCCCTTGGCCGCGGTCCACATGTCGTCGTACTTCTCCGGGACGACGGAGACGACCCGGCGCACCGGCGCGTCGAGGTAGCGCACGTGGGTCCGGGCGGAGACGTCCGCGGCGGCGGCCCAGGCGGCCTGCGGGTCGCCGAAGGCGACCGAGTGCAGGGCGCCGCTGCCCGACTGCGCCACCACGCAGGCGGCCAGCCGCTGCGCCGGGACCATCGCCGCGGCCTCGTCGATGAGCGCGCGCACCGGCGTGGTGCCGCGGGTGCCGATGATCTCCGCGCTGCTGATCAGCGCACCGAGCCAGTGGGAGAGGTCGATGATCTCCTGGCCCGCGACGCCCGGGAAGAAGTACTTGTTGCCGCCGGAGAAGCCCACGACCTCGTGCGGGAACACCGGCCCGACCACGAGCGCGACGTCGTGCTCCACGACGGCCCGGTTGAGCCGCACGTCCACGCTCTCGCTCAGCCGCCCATCCGACAGCTCGGCCACCCGCTCCGCGGGGATGGTCCCGAGCGACACGAAGGTGTCCGGGTCGGCCCACTCGTGGTTGAGCACCGTCGTGCCGGGATAGCGGGCGGCGAGGTCGCCGGCGGGGTACCCGAGGTGGCGGGCGAGCTGCGCCTCGCTCATCGGCGCGTGGGTGCCGAGCGCGATGAGCACGGTCAGCCGGCTCACCCGGCCGGTCAGCGCGCCGTGCACCGCCGACAGCAGCAGCGGCAGCGGGCAGCTGCGGGTGGCGTCGGGCACCACCACGCAGACGCTGCGCCCCTCGAGGTCCTCGGCGGCCAGGCAGTCGGCCAGGAAGCCGGCCACCCGCGCGTCGTCGAGGACGCCGTCCGGGCCGCCGACCGTGCTGACGGCGGCCGTGCGGGGGTGGAGGGACACCTGGGTCATGGCCGCACCATGCGCCGCGGGATGTGACGCGGGCAACCGCCGGGGCCCAACTGCGGAGCCGGTCGGGTGCCCGGGCGGCAACTCGTGGCAACCCGTTCCGGCCGACGGAGCGCGCTCCAGAGCATGGTCGCCATGCCCGCCCCCGACGCCCTCGACCGGCACCCGGACCGGCTGCTGCCCGCCGAGCCCGGCGTCCGTGCGGTCGCCCGCCGGTTGTACGACGCGGTGCGCGGGCTGCCGATCCTGTCGCCGCACGGGCACGTGGACCCGCGGATCCTGGCCGACGACGTCCCCTTCCCCGACCCCGCGGCGCTGTTCGTGACGCCGGACCACTACGTGACGCGGCTGCTGCACGCCAGCGGGATCCCGCTGGCCGAGCTGGGGGTGGGCCGCGGCCCGCTCAGCGAGCCGCAGGCGCGGGCGGTGTGGCGGCGGCTGTGCGAGCACTGGCCGGTGCTGGCCGGCACCCCCACCCGCTACTGGCTGGAGGCCGAGCTCGCCGAGGTGTTCGACGTGGGCGTCCGGCCATCCCCCGGTACCGCCGACGCGATCTACGACCAGGTCGCCGAGCGGCTGGCCAAGGACGCCTACCGTCCCCGGGCGCTGTTCGAGCGCTTCGGCATCGAGGTGCTCGCCACCACCGACGACCCGTGCGACGACCTGTCCGCGCACGCCCAGCTGGCCGCCGACCCCGGGTTCGGCGGCCGGGTGGTCCCGACCTTCCGGCCCGACCGCTACCTGGAGGCGGCGGCCCCCGGCTGGGCCGCGGCGGTGACCCGGCTCGGCGAGGTCAGCGGCGCGGACACGGGCAGCTTCGTCGGCTGGGTGGAGGCGATGGAGCGGCGCCGGGCGCACTTCCGTGCGCACGGGACGACCTCGGCCGACCACAGCCACGAGGACGTCGGCACCGCGCCGCTGGAGCCGGCCGAGGCCGAGCGCGTGTACCGGGCCGCGCTGGCCGGGACGGCGTCCGTAACCGAGTGCGTCGCCCTGCGCCGGCACATGCTGCTGGAGATGGCGCGGATGTCGTGCGACGACGGCCTGGTCATGACGATCCACCCCGGCGTCCGCCGCAACCACCACCGGCCCACGTTCGACGCGTACGGCCCCGACACCGGGCACGACATCCCGCTGCGCGTGGAGTACACCGACGCGCTGCGCCCGCTGCTGGAGCGCTTCGGCACCCACCCGTCGCTGCACCTGGTGCTGTTCACCCTGGACGAGACGGTGTTCTCCCGGGAGCTGGGCCCGCTGGCCGGCTTCTACCCGTCGGTGTACGTCGGCGCCCCGTGGTGGTTCCTCGACGCGCCCGACGCCGTCCGCCGGTTCCGCGGCGCGGTCACCGAGTCGGCCGGTTTCCGGCGGACGTCGGGCTTCATCGACGACACCCGCGCCTTCTGCTCCATCCCCGCCCGGCACGACATGTCCCGGCGGCTGGACAGCGGCTACCTGGCCCGCCTGGTCACCGAGCACGTGGTGCCCGAGGACGAGGCGCTGGAGATCGCCGTCGACCTGGTCGACCGGCGGCCGCGCGAGGTCTTCAAGCTGTGACCGGGGCACCGCTGCGCCGCGGTCCGGGCGCGGCGCCCCCGGTGCGGGCCGTGCACCTCGGGCTGGGCGCCTTCTCCCGCGCGCACCAGGCCTGGTACACCGACCGCGCGGCCGACGGCGACCCCTGGGGCATCGCCGCCTTCACCGGGCGGCGACCGGACCTCGCCGAGGCGTTGAGCGCGCAGGACGGCCTGTACACGCTGGTCACCCGCTCCGCCGACGGGGACCGGTTCGACGTCGTCGGCTCACTGGTCCGGGCGCACGCGGCCGCTGACACCACCGCCTGGCTGACCCTGCTCGCCGACCCGGCGGTGCGGGTGCTGACCACCACCGTCACCGAGGCCGGCTACCACCGCCGCCCCGGCGGCGGGCTCGACGCGGACGCCCCCGCGGTGGCCCGGGACGTCGCCGCGCTGCGGGCGGACCCGCGGGCGGCAGTGGGGACCGTGCCGGCGCGGATCGTGGCGGGCCTGCTGGCGCGTCGCGCGGCCGACGCCGGGCCGCTGACGCTCGTGCCCTGCGACAACCTGCCCGACAACGGCGCCGCGCTCGCCGAGGTCGTCCGCGACTGCGCCGAGGCCGTCGACCCGACGCTGACCGGCTGGATCGCCGGCCGGGTCTCCACCGCCACGACGATGGTCGACCGGATCACCCCCGAGCCCACCGCGGAGGACCGGGCCACCGTCCTGGCCGCCACCGGCGTCGACGACCGGGCTCCGGTGGTCACCGAGCCGTTCAGCGAGTGGGTCGTGGCCGGGGACTTCCCCGGCGGCCGGCCCGCGTGGGAGCGCGCCGGCGCCGTCCTCACCGGCGACGTGACGCCGTTCGAGCAGCGCAAGCTCTGGCTGCTCAACGGCGGGCACTCGCTGCTGGCCTACACCGGCGGGCTGCGCGGCCGGGCGACGGTGGCCGAGGCCGTGGCCGACGACTCCTGCCGGGCGCTGCTGCAGGAGTGGTGGGGGCTCTGCACGCCCCACCTCGCGGTGCCGGCGCCCGAGGCGGAGGCCTACGGCGCCGCCCTGCTGGAGCGGTTCGCCAACCCGCGGATGCGGCACGCGCTGGCGCAGATCGCCACGGACGGCTCGCAGAAGCTCCCGGTCCGGCTGCTGCCGGTGCTGCGCCTGGAGCGAGCCGCGGGGCGCCTTCCCCAGCCCGTCGTGACCGTGCTGGCGGCGTGGTTGCTGCACCTGCGCGGGGTCGGGCTCCCGGTGCGGGACGTCCGCGCCGACGACCTGGGCCGGCTGGCGGCCGGCGAGCGCGCCGGGGCGGTGCCGCGGGTGCTGTCCGCGCTGGACCCGGCGCTGGCCGACGACCGCGAGCTGGTGTCCGCCGTCCGGAACCGGGCGGCGGACCTGTCGGGCCGGCGGTGACCACCCCTCCGCCGGGGGACGTGGTCATCGGCCTGGACGTCGGCACGACCGCGGCCAAGGCCGTCGCCTTCTCCCCCGGGACCTCCTGGCGGGCCACCGCGCTGCGCGAGTACCCGCTGTCCGAGCCGCGGCCGGGCTGGCAGGTGCAGGACCCCGACGCGGTCGTGGCCGCCACGGTCGAGGCGCTGCGCGAGTGCCTGGCCGCGACGGCGGGGGCGCCGGTCACCGCCGTCTCGGTCGGCACCGCGATGCACGGCCTCCTGGCCCTCGACCGGGACAGCCGCCCGGTGACGCCGCTGCTCACCTGGGCGGACTCCCGCGCCGCCGGCGAGGCCCGGTGGCTGCGGTCGTCCGGCCTGGCCGCGGAGCTGCACCGGGTGACCGGCACCCCGGCGCACCCCATGTCGCCGCTGACCAAGCTCATGTGGTTCGCCGCCAACGACGAGCGGACCTGCGCCGAGGCGCGCTGGTGGGTCGGGCTCAAGGAGTACGTGCTCCTGGCGCTCACCGACTTCCTCGTCACGGAGCTGTCGTCGGCGTCGGGCACCGGCATGCTCGACCTCGTCGCCGGCGACTGGTACGACGGCGCGCTGGAGCTGGCCGCGGTGAACCGGGGGCAGCTGCCGGAGGTGCTGCCGACCACGGCCATCCTCAGCTCCTCCCCCGCCCTGGCCGACCGCACCGGCCTGCGCGCCGGGACACCCGTGGTGGCCGGCGCCGCCGACGGCCCGCTCGGCAACCTCGGCACCGGCGCCATGGAGCGCGGGACGGCCGGGCTCAACCTGGGCACCAGCGGCGCCGTGCGGACCGTCGTCGACCGGCCGGCGACCGATCCGTTCGGGCGGCTGTTCTGCTACGCCCTGACCGCCGACCACTGGGTCGTCGGCGGCGCGATCAGCAACGGCGCGCACGTCGTCCGGTGGGCGGCCGACGCCCTGGCGCCGGACCTGGCGGGCGGGGCGGGGGACGCCGACGAGGCGCTGCTGGCGCTCGCCGGGAGCGTTCCGCCCGGCAGCGACGGGCTGGTCATGCTCCCGTACCTGGTCGCCGAGCGGGCGCCGCTGTGGGACCCCGACGTCCCCGGCGCCTACCTCGGGCTGCGCCGCGGGCACACCCGCGCCCACCTCGTCCGGGCCGCGGTCGAGGGGGTGGCGGCACAGCTCGCTGCCGTCGTCGACGTCCTCGACACCGTCGCGCCGGTCGGCCAGGTGCGGGCCACCGGCGGGGCTTTCCGGGCCCCGCTGTGGCGGACGTCGGTCGCCGCCGCGCTCGGCCGGCCGCTGCACGTCGGGTCCGACGCGGAGGGCGGCGCGCTCGGGGCGGCGGCCCTCGCCGTCCACGCCCTCGGCCACAGCGCGCGCCTCGAGGACGCGCCCGCGGTGCTCGTCCCCGCGGTCGACGAGGATCCGCCGGTGGTGCCCGGCGACGCGGAGGTGGCGGCCGCGACCCGGCTCCGGGGCCGGCTCGCCGGGCTGGTCGAGGCCCTGGGCGTGGCGGCCGCGGCCCTGCCGCCCGCCCACCGCTGAGGTCCTCTCCGCTGGGCCGCCGCGATCGCGGCGGCCCGGCGGGGGTTCACTTCTGCGTGCCGGGCTTGCGTCCCTCCAGCCCGCGCCACCGGCGGCGCAGCGCGTGCGCGGCGGCCTTGGGCTTGCGGTCGCGGGTGAACACGCCCTTCCGGTTCCCCTCGACCCGGTGGATGCCGTTGGAGGTCATGAAGTCGGCGAAGTTCCAGACGTGCTCGCCGACGAAGCCCTCGATGCCGTCGAAGACCCGGTGGTAGGTGTCGAGGATGTTCTCCTGGTACTCCTCGGTCCACGGGGCGTCCCACACGGAGTGCGCACCGGGCATGGTGTCGGCGCCGTACTCGCTCATCATGACGGGCTTGCCGAACGTGTCGACCCAGGCCCGCATCTCCATGTCGAGGTAGTGCTCGGCCGTGGCCAGGTCGCCGGAGAAGACGTACCAGCCGTAGTAGCGGTTGATGCTCAGCACGTCGAACAGGTCGGCGATCTTGTCGTTGCCCGGGTTGGCGAACATGACCACCGAGTAGGTGACCGGCCGGGTGGCGTCCAGCTCCCGGGTCAGCCGGACCAGCGGCTCGAAGTACTCGCGGGCGCCGTCCTCGTTGGACGACGGCTCGTTGGCGATGGACCACATCACGACACTCGGGTGGTTCTTGTCCCGGGCGACCAGCTCGCGCAGGTGCTGGGCGTGCGCCTCGCGGGTCTCGTCGCCGAACGTCGTCGGCGAGAACGTCGGCTCCGGCGGGATGCCGGTGAGGCCGCCCTGGACCGCGAGGTTCAGCCCCACGGCGGCGGTCTCGTCGATGACGACGATGCCGTGCCGGTCGGCGAACTCCAGCACCTCCTCGGCGTACGGGTAGTGCGAGGTGCGGAAGGAGTTCGCGCCGGTCCACTCCATCAGCTGGAAGTCGTGCACGAGGTAGGCGTCGTCGTGCCCCTTCCCGCGCACCGGGGTGTCCTCGTGCTTGCCAAAGCCGGTGAAGTAGAACGGCTCGCCGTTGATCAGGAACTGCGTGCCCCGCACCTCGACGGTGCGGACGCCGAACGGCTCGGTGTAGCTGTCGACGACCGTGTCGCCGTCCAGCAGCTCGACGACGAGGTCGTAGAGGTAGGCGGCGCCCGGCCGCCACAGCGTGACGTCGTCGATGCGCAGGCTGCCCTCGGCACCCGTCGCCGTCGCCACCTCGGCCCCCGTGGCGTCCAGCGCGCGCACCCGCACGTCGGCCGGGACGCTGGTGCGCACGGTGTAGCCGACCGTGCCGGCTGCGCCGTCGACGCCGGTGACGATGGTGACGTCCTCGACGTGCGTCGCCGGGCGGCTGTACAGCCAGACCGACCGGGCGAGGCCGGCGTAGTTGTAGAAGTCGTGCAGGTAGGTCTGCTTGCGCCGGCCGGCGTGGTCGACCGTGATGCTCCCCGGCGGGATCGTCACGTTCGTGAGCTCGTTGCTAACCCCGACGGTCAGCCGGAACTCCGCCCCCGCGCGGACGGCGTCGGTGATGTCCGCCTCGAACGGCGTGTAGCCCCCAGAGTGCTCGGCCACCAGCCGGTCGTCGACGTAGACGCGCCCGGCGTGCGTGGCGGCGTCGAAGCGCAGCAGCACCCGCTCGCCGGTCCAGCCGCGCGGTACGCGCACGGTGCGCTGGTACCAGGCCCAGCCGACGTGGTCGCGGATCGACTGGTCGGTGAACAGGTCGTTGTAGCTGGCCGGCACCGGCGCCTCGAGCGGGGTGTCGAGGACGCCGGTCCACGGCTCCTCCTGCACCCGGCCGGCGATGCCGAAGCGCCACAGGCCGTCGAGGTTGATCAGCTCGCGGGTGGGGGTGGGACGGGGCTTGAGCACGGGAGGTCTCCTGCTTGCGGTGAGGGGTGGGCGGTCAGTCGGGCAGGCCGTTGCGGCGGGCGACCTCGCCGAGCCAGGCGAGGCTGGGCTTCGGCTTCCGCTCGAAGGTCTCCCGGTCGACCGCGATGAGCCCGAACGTGGGCTCCCAGTGGCCCCACTCGTAGTTGTCGAGCGCGGTCCAGTGCAGGTAGCCGCGGACGTCGATCCCGTCCTCGACGGCGGCCACCAGGCCGCGCAGCGCCTCGCCCGTGTAGGCGATCCGCCGCTCGTCGTCCCCGGTGGCGATGCCGTTCTCGGTGACGATGACCGGCACGCCGCCGGTCACCTCCCACGTGTGCCGGATCGCGGTGCCGAGGGAGTCGGGGCGGTAGGCGGTGCCCACGAGGGTGTTGTCCGGGTGCGGCGGGTGCGGGACCAGCCCGTTCTCGTCCACGCCCTGGCTCGAGTACGACTGCACGCCGATGAAGTCGTCGCCCCGAGCGGCCTCTAGGTAGAGGTCCTCGCGGATGTAGCGCACCTCCTCGAGCTTCTTCTCGCCACCGGGCACGGCGTAGTACGCGCCGTTGGCCACGGTCCAGCCCACCCCGGCGTCAGTGCGCTCGCGGACGACCTCGCGGGCGGCCGCGTGGACCTGGGCCAGCCGCCGGCCGATCTCAGGGTCCGGCGGCGGCAGCACCGAGGGCCTGCCCGTGTTCTGCGGCTGGGCGTCCGCTGCGGCGTCCCCCTCGACGGTGGGGCTCTGCCACTCCGACAGGTCGCCGGACATGAACGCCCGCATCGCGGTGATCATCATCGCGAGCATGTTGGGCTCGTTGAGCGTGGCGACCCACGGGACGTCGCCCAGGATCGTGGTGGCCTCGCGGACGTAGGCGGTGAAGCGGTCGATCGCCTGCTCCCCCAGCCAGCCGCCCTCGTCGGCGAACCAGCGCGGCAGGGTGAAGTGGTTGAGCGTCACCACCGGTGTCAGGCCCAGCTCGAGCGCCGTGTCGATCATCCGGCGGTAGTGCGCCAACTCCGCGCGCGAGAAGGCGCCGGGGATCGGCTCGATGCGGGCCCACTCGATGCCGAACCGGTAGGAGTTGAGCCCCGCCTCCGCCAGCAGCGTCATGTCCTCGCGGTAGCGGTGGTAGCTGTCGACGGCGTCGCCGCTGCGCTCCATGCCGGGCATGAAGCCCTCGCGGGCCCACCAGTCGCTGTTGACGTTGTTGCCCTCGATCTGGTGCGGGGCAGTGGCGGCCCCCCAGAGGAAGCCGGGCCGGAGTGCGGTCATGGGAGAGGAGTCCTCGATCTCGGAGCGGAGAGGGAGTCCGACGCCGGGCCGCTGGCCCGCGTGGTCCGCATCACGCTAACATGAAACCCGAACTCCGATACGGGATTCAGTCGGGAGGGTCCGCTTGTCCATGCCATCGGCCCGCGGGCCCTACGCGAAGTCCGCGGAGATCCGCCGCCGGATCGTCGAGGCGTGCGCCGACGCCCTCGGCGAGACCGGCTACTACGGCGTGACCATGAAGGACGTCGCGCGGCGTGCCGGGACCAGCTACACCGGCCTGCTGCACCACTACAGCCGCAAGGAGGACCTGCTCGTCGCCGTCCTCCAGCTGCACGCCGACGAGGCCACGGAGCACCTGCGGTCGGCCGCGGCCCTGGACCCGGCGCAGCACCCCCTGGAGGCCCTGCGCGGCATGCTCGCCGTCCTCGACCGCAACGAGCGGCAGCCCGACCTGGTCGAGCTCCACACGCTGCTGTCGGCCGAGGCGACCTCCCCCGACCACCCCGCGCACGGCTACTACGTGGAGCGCTCGCGCGCCTTCCGCCGGTTCTTCCGCGACATCTTCGCCGGGCTCGCCGAGCGCGGCCTGCTCTCGTCCTCGACCGACCCGGAGACCCTCGCGACCATGACCGTGTCCCTGATCAACGGCGTGCAGACGCAGTGGCTGCTCGACCGGGAGGCCGTGAGCATGCCGGCAGCCATCCGCGCCTTCCTGGGCGGCCTCGTGCCGGAGCTGGGCCGGTGACCGTCTCCTTCGGCGTCCTCGGCGCCGCCAAGATCGTGAAGGGCGGCCTGCTCGACCCGGCCGCCGCGCTCGACGGCGTGGAGGTCGTCGCGATCGCCGCCCGGGACGTCGGCCGGGCCGCGGAGTATGCCGCCGAGCACGGGATCCCCCGAGTGCTCGACTCCTACGACGCCCTCCTCGGGGACCCCGCCGTGGACGCCGTCTACGTGCCGACCCCGGCCGCCCTGCACGGTCACTGGACCCGGCGGGCGATCGAGGCCGGCAAGCACGTGCTCTGCGAGAAGCCCTTCACCGCCAACGCCGACGAGGCGGAGGAGATCGCCGGGCTGGCCGAGGGCAGCGGGCTGGTGGTCATGGAGGCCATGCACTCGCGCTTCTCCCCGCGCTGGGCGCGGATGGCGGAGATCGTGCGCTCAGGTGCGCTCGGCGAGGTCCGGACGGCGGAGGCCCGGTTCATCACCCCGCACGCCGACCGTGCCGGCGACATCCGCTGGCAGCTCCCGCTCGGCGGCGGTGCGCTCATGGACCTCGGCGTCTACCCGGTGACGCTGCTGCGCCACCTGTTCGGGGAGCCGGAGGTGCGATCGGCGGTGGCCGAGGACATCGACGGGGTCGACGCCGCTATGACCGCCGACCTGGTCTTCGCCGGCGGGGTCAAGGGGCGGGTCGTCGCGAGCATGGCCGAGGGCGCCGACTGGGGCGCCGACCTGCGGGTCACCGGGACGGCGGGCACGCTCGCCGTCCGCATGCCCTACCACCCCTACCTGTACGGCGAGCTCGTGCTCACCACCGACGCCGGCACCGAGACCGAGGGCCCCGAGGAGCGGACCACCTACTCGTACATGCTCGAGGCGTTCCGGGACGCCGTGGCCGACGGCGCCCCGGTGGTCACCGGCGCGCGGGAGGCGACGGCGACCATGCGCGGCATCGACGCGATCTACCGCGCCGCGGGCATGCAGCCCCGGCAGCCCCTCACCCCGGCGTGACCGGGGCCGAGCCGGTGAGCCCGTCGAGCGGCTACCGCAACCCCGTCCTGCCCGGCTTCCACCCCGACCCCAGCGGGTGCCGGGTGGGCGACGAGTACTTCCTCGTCACCTCGAGCTTCACATGGTTCCCGGGCATCCCGCTGTTCCGCTAGACGAACCTGGTGGACTGGCACCCGATCGGGCACGTCCTCGACCGGCCCTCGCAGCTGGACCTGGGCGCCACCCGGGGATGGGCCTCTATGGGCGTCTACGCACCCACCATCCGCCACCACGACGGCCGCTTCTTCGTCGTCGCGCAGGTCGTGCTGACCACCGGGAGCCAGACGGTGTTCGTGACAGCCGAGGACGCGGCCGGGCCCTGGAGCGACCCGGTGCGGATCGACCACGACGGCGGCGACCCGGACCTGGCCTGGGACGCCGACGGCAACTGCTGGGTCCACGTCGCGGTCTTCGACCACGTCGAGCGGTTCCGGATCGACGACACCACCGGCGAGATCCTCTCGGCGCCCGAGCGCACCTGGTCGGGTTCGGGCGGCCAGTACCCGGAGGCGCTGCACGCGTTCCAGCGGGACGGCACCTGGTACCTGCTGCTCGCCGAGGGCGGGACCCGCCACGGGCACGCCGTCTCCGTCGCCCGGGGCCCCTCTCCGGCCGGGCCGTGGAGGGCTGCCCGGCCAACCCGGTCCTCACCCACCGCGGCACCGGCCGGCCGATCCAAAACGTCGGGCACGGTGACCTCGTCGAGGCGACGGACGGCAGCTGGTGGCTGGTGGTCCTCGGGGTGCGGCCGCGCGGGATCTCCCCTTCCTTCCACGTGCTGGGTCGGGAGACCTTCCTGGCCCCGGTCGAGTGGGTCGACGGCTGGCCCGTCGTCGCGCCCCTCGAACCGGAGGTGTCCACGCGACCGCCGGGCGACCCCAAACCCGGTCGAGTGGACCGGTCGCGACGACTTCGACGGCGACGGGCCCGACCCCCGCTGGACCGCGGTCCGCCGCTCCCCCGCGGAGTTCGCCTCCACCACCGAGCGTCCGGGCTGGCTGACGCTGCACGGCACCGAGGCCACCCTCGACGCCGATCACCCGGTGCTGCTCGGGCGCCGCCAGCAGCACCACCTCTGCCGCGCCCGCACCCTCGTCGACCGCGGCACCGCCGGCGAGGCCGGCCTGACCGTCTACCACGACGAGCTGTCCCACTACCGCGTCGCCGTCGTCGGCGACCGGGTCGTGGCCACCGGCCGCACCGGCCCATTCTGCACCGAGTTCGGCGCCGCACCCGCCCCCGACGGACCCGTCGTCCTGCGCGTCGAGACGGCGAAGGGCTTCCACGGCCCCGACACCGTCGTCCTCGGGTTCGAGGAGGGTGCTGGCGCGTTCAGGGTGCTGGCGGAGCTCGACGGCCGCTACCTCTCCACCGAGGTCACCGGCGGGTTCGTCGGCAGGGTCCTGGGCCTGTACGCCGTCGGTGGCGACGCTGCCTTCGACTGGTTCGACTACCAGGACACCGAGGACCGCTGACGGGCCACGGCGCACGTGAGCCGCGGGAGGGCGGCGGCCCCAATGCCCACGAGCGTGTCGGGTGACCGGCCGGCGACCACCGTGCCGGCCGGTCACCCGGGCGGAGCCGAGGCTTGATCGACACGACCTCGGCCCACTCGCTCACCGGCGGTGGCCACGGCCGCCACCGGCAGCAGACCCGGGGTGGCGACCGTCGGAGACCGATCGCGGCCTCCCGTCTGCCCACGTCGTACCTGCGGTGGCCGTCGGGGAATGGCGCCGGACCAGTTCCCGCACGCGCTCTAGGCCGGGTCGGCGACCGAGCCCGTGTACGCGAACCGGGTGAGCAGCGCATCGCTGCCTAGCGCCTCGACGCCGACGACCCGGCCGGTGAAGCCGCCGGCCACCTCCGTGGAGAGGTAGCGGCCGTCGACCGAGGTGAGCACCCGCAGGTCGCCGCCCTCGAGCAGCCCGAGCTCGAGTCGGTCGGGGCCCTTGCGGAAGCCCGCCTGCCCGTCGGTACCGACCGCACGGATGGCCAGCGCCGCACCGAGCGGCACACCGTCCTCCCGCGCCAACACCTGGTCCAGCGGCCCGATGACCACCCGGACCGCGACCTGGCCGCCGACCCGTTCGAGCCCGGCCCAGTGGTGGTCGTCGAGGCGGACGACGAGCGCGACGTCCCCGTGCGGGACGGTGGCCGTGGCGGTCCACTCCGCGTCCCGGCACCGGACAGCGAGCAACCGGGCGGCCTCGCGGTCGGCCGGGGCCCGGCCGGGCAGCAGGTGTGCCCCGCCGCCCTCGGCCGCCTGCACGAAGCTCCGCGGCTGGACGCCCGGGGCGATCCACCGCGGGTGCAGGGCCGGTCCGCCGAAGGTGTCGGCGAAGGACGTCTCCGCCGGCGGCACGGCGAAGCGGTCCTCCACCACCACCGGCCAGTCGTCGACCCAGTCCACGCCGACGAGGAAGGTCTCGCGGCCGTTGACGTGGTACTTCGGGAAGCTTCCGCGCGGGCGCACGCCGAGGTGCACCATCGCCCAGCCGCCGTCGGCGAGCTCGACGAGGTCGGCGTGGCCGGTGCTCTGCACCGGGGAGCCGGTGCTGCGGTGCGACAGGACGGGGTTGGCCGGGCAGCTCTCGAAGGGACCGGTGGGCGAGGCCGACCGGGCGACCGAGACGGCGTGGCCGGGGCCGGTGCCGCCCTCGGCCACGACGAGGTACCACCACGGGCCACGCCGGTACAGGTGCGGGCCCTCGGGGTGCGCCAGGCCGGTGCCCTCCCACAGCGGGCGGGGCGGCGAGGACAGCTCGCCGGTGAGCGGGTCGACGGTCGCCTGCGCGATGCCGCCGAACGGGTCGGAGTACGTGAGGTAGCAGGTCCCGTCGTCGTCCCACGCCAGGTCGGGGTCCACGCCGAGGACGCCGCCGGTGTACACCGGGTCGCTCCACGGCCCACCCGGGTGCTCGGCGTGCACGATCAAGTGCCCCCGCCCGATGTCGCCGATGTTCGTCGTGGTTAGGAAGAACCGGCCGTCGTGGTGGCGGAGGGTCGGCGCGTAGACCCCGCCGTCTGCCCCGGCCTGCCCGGGGCGGACACGCAGCTGCTCGGGCCGGTCGAGGACGTTGCCGACCTGGTCCCAGCGGACCAGGTCGTGGCTGGTGAACAGCGGGACGCCCGGCGCGTACTCGAAGCTCGAGGTGACGAGGAAGAAGTCCTCCCCCACCCGGCAGATGGAGGGGTCCGGGTGGAAGCCGGGGAGGATCGGGACGTCGCCCACGCGGTCAGGCCACCCCCGCCGGGACGCCCGCCTGCTCGGCCTCCTGGCGCGTCCGGCGCTGCCGCTCCTCGCGGCGGGCCCGCTGGGCGACCGGGTCGGAGACCGGCGCGGCCAGCAGCAGCTTCTGCGTGTAGGGGTGCTCGGGGGTCGAGGTCACCCGGTTGGCCGGGCCCGTCTCCACCACGTCCCCTCGGTAGAGCACGCTCACCCGGTGGCTGACGTGCCGCACCACGGCGAGGTCGTGGGAGATGAACACGTACGCGACGCCGGTGCGCTGCTGGATCTCGATGAACAGCTCCAGCACCCGCGCCTGGGTGGAGAGGTCCAGCGCCGACACCGGCTCGTCGCAGACGATGAGCCGCGGTCCGGGGGCGAGCGCCCGGGCGATGGCGATCCGCTGGCGCTGGCCGCCGCTGAACTCGCGGGGCAGCCGGTGCACGGCATCCGAGGGCAGCCCGACCTGGTCCAGCAGGGTGCGCACCCGGGAACGGGCGTCTTTGGCGGTCGCGCCGTGCATCACGAGGGGCTCGCTGAGGATGTCCCCGATCTCCATCGCCGGGTTCAGCGACGTGTAGGGGTCCTGGAAGACCACCTGGATGTCGCGGGCGAGGGTCCGGCGCGCCTTGGCCGAGGCGTGCGTGATGTCCTGGCCGCCGAAGGAGATCGTGCCGCCGCTGGGCTCGACGAGCCCGAGGACGGCGCGGCCGATCGTCGTCTTCCCCGAGCCGGACTCGCCGACGACGCCGAGGCACTCGCCTGAGGCGACGCTGAGGTCGACGCCGTGCAGGACCTCGACCGGTTTCGCGCGGAACCCGCGGCCGGGGAAGGCGACCCGCAGGTCGCGCACGTCGAGCAGGGGGGCGGTCATCGCACGTCCTTCCCGATCGGGACGGCGACGGCTCCGGGACCGTCGGTCCGGACCGTCTCCTCGTCGAGGATGGCTCCCAGCAGCATCTGGGTGTACGGGTGCTGCGGGGACCGAAAGATCTCGGTCGACCTGCCGGTCTCGACGACGCGCCCCTCCTGCATGACCGCGATGCGGTCGCAGATGTCGGCGACCACGCCGAAGTTGTGCGTCACCAGCAGCACGGCCATGCCGAGCTCGGCCTGCAGGTCTCGCAGCAGGTCGAGGATCTCCGCCTGCACCGTCACGTCGAGCGCGGTGGTCGGCTCATCCGCGATGAGCACCGCAGGCCGGCTGGCCACCGCGCCGGCGATGAGCACCCGCTGCGCCATGCCGCCGGAGATCTGGTGCGGGTGGGAGCGGAAGGTGCGCTGCGGGTCGGGGATGCCGACCCGCGCCAGCAGCGCGAGCACCCGTTCCCGCGCCTCGGCTCGTGAGACGCCGGAGGAGGCGCGGAGCCCCTCCACCAGCTGCGCCCCGACCGTCGACGAGGGGTCGAGGTTCGACATGGGCTCCTGCGGCACGTAGGCGATCGACCGGCCGCGCAGGGCGCGCAAGTCGTTCTCGCGCAGACCCAGCACCTCCCGGCCGGCCAGCCGGATGGAACCGCGGGTGATCACCGCCTCGGGTGGCAGCACGCCCAGGGTCGCGAACGCCGTCTGCGTCTTGCCCGACCCGGACTCACCGACCAGGCCCAGCGTCTCCCCCGCGGTCAGCCGCAGGGACACGCCGTCGACCACCTCGTGCAGCCCGCCGGACGCCGTGGGGTAGGCGATGGCCAGGTCCTCGACGACCAGGACGGCGTCGTCGTCCCGGCTCGTCCCGGGGACGGGCGGCGCCGCCCCCCGCCTGTCCACCTTCGGTGCGGCGATCTTCGCCGGCTTGGGACGGGCGCCCTGCAGCGCATCCCGGAGCGAGTTGCCGAAGAGCACCAGGACCGCGGTCAGGAGCCCCAGCGCGAGGCTGGGCCACAAGAACTGCACGGGGTCGGAGTACAGGTTCTGGAAGCCCGCGGAGATCATCGCGCCGAAGCTCGGCACGTCGGTGGTCCCGACGCCGAGGAAGGCCAGGCCCGACTGGACGGCGATCGCCGTGCCGAACATGAAGGCGGCGGCGATGACGACCGGCCCGCGAACCGCCAGCAGGACGTGCCGGCCGAGGATGCGCCTCGTCGTGAGGCCCGAGACGCGGGCGGCATCGACGTAGAGCTCGTTCTTCACGCCGAGCACCTGGTTGCGGACGATCCGGTAGATGCCGGGCGCCAGGAGGAAGCCGAAGACGAGCATGGTGATGCGGAAGTCGCCCTTGGTCACCGGCATCAGGATGATCAGCAGCAGCAGGCCGGGGAAGGTCTGCACGAGGGCGAAGACCCACTCGGTGGTGGACCGCAGCCGGGGGCCGAAGTAGCCGCCGATCAGGCCGAAGGTGACACCCACCAGCAGGGCGACACCGGCTCCGATGAGCCCGGAGACCATCGCGGTGTTGATCGAGTGCAGGAGCCGCGACAGGATGTCGCGACCGCTGGTGTCCGCCCCGAGGGGGTAGCCGTCGGTCCCGACCGGCGCGTTGTAGGACTGCAGCGACGCCTCGTTCGGGCCGTGCGAGGGGATCACGTCGGCGAGCAGGCCGAGCACCACGAAGGTCAGGAAGATGCCCCCGGTGATGATCGCCTGCGGATCGCGGAGCAGCCGGCGCCACGGGGACCGGCGGCTCGCGGCAACGGCCGGCGACGGGGCCGTCCCCACCTCCGTGTCGAGGACTCCGATCTCGGTCACAGGACCCTCGCCTTCGGGTTGAGCCAGCCGTTGATGAGGTCGGTGACCAGGTTCACGGTGATCAGCAGGATCACGCCGAAGGCCGTAATGCCCATGATCACGGGGATGTCTCCCTGCAGCGACGAGGCGAACGCGAACTGGCCGTAGCCGGGGAGCGCGAACACGTTCTCGATGATCAGTGCGCCGCCGAGCATCGTGAGGAACTCCAGGGACAGCACCGTCAGTGCCGGGCCCGCGGCGTTGCGGAGCACGTGTCGGAGCAGGATCGGCCGGATGCCGATGCCGCGGGTGCGCAGCGTCCGGACGTAGTCCTTGTGCAGTTCGTCGACCATCGCTCCGCGGATCTGGGCCGTCAGGTTGGCGATGCCGCCCACGACGAGGGCGATGACCGGGATCGTGATGCTCTTCAGCCACCCGACCGGGTCGTCCGACAGCCGGGTGTACCCGGTGGCCGGCAGCCAGCCCAGCTGCACGGACAGGAGGTACACGAGTCCGATCGCGATGAGCAGCGACGGGACGAGGTGACCGATCAGCGACACGCTCTGCACGACCCGGTCCACCACCCCGCCGCGGTATGCGGCGAGGACACCCAGCACCACGCTGATCACCAGGCTGATGCCCAGGGCGACGAGGACGACCGACAGCGTCACGGCGAGCCGGGACGTGACGGCGTCCGCGACCGGCTGGCTGGTGAAGTACGACACGCCGAAGTCGCCACGGACGACGTCGCCGAGCCAGTCGAGGTACTGGATCACGAGCGGCCGGTCGAGCCCCAGCTCGGCCTTGGCCTGGGCGACCGCCTCCGGCGTGGAGCCCGCCGGGCCGAGCTTGTTGGCCACGATGTCGTCGAAGGACGGGCTCAGCAGCAGGAAGGTGATGAAGGTGACCAGGACCGCGAGAACCAGCCCGGTGGCCAGGCGCCGCAGCACGTAGAGGGTCATCGCAGGTCTCTCCGACGGGGACGGGTGGGGAGGGCGTCCCGGGCGGCCGCTCGCCGGCCGCCGCCCGGGACCAGGTCCTACTGGGGGACGCCGAACGCCCGAATGGTGCTGAAGGGGTTGCCGATGTACTCGACGCCCGGAGCGGTGGCCCACTTGGTGGTGACGAAGGCGATGGGCGCGTCCAGCGCCTGCTCCACGGCGATCGTGCCGATCTCCTGGTAGATCTCCGACTGCTGGTCCACGTCGCTCGTGGCCGCGGCCTCCGCCAGCAGCGCCTCGATCTCGGGGAACTCGTTGCCGAACGGGTTGATGGTCGAGCTGGACGTGTAGTGGCCCTGTACCTGGCGTGCCGCCGGGTCCAGGCCCTCGAACCAGAACGCCACCGGGTACCTCCCCGACTGCACCGACGCCAGGTTGCTCTGCGGCGGCTGCGGCTCCCACGTGAGGTCGATCCCGATGTCGCCGAACGCCTGGGTGAGGGCGGGCTCGAACGACTGCGAGAAGACCGTGCTGGGCAGGGTCAGCGAGAACCCGTCGGCGTAGCCGGCCTCAGCCATCAGCTCGTTCGCGGCGTCGACGTCGTACTCGTAGGTGCCCTCGAGGTCCTCGACGTACGCCGGTCCGTCCGGGCTGAAGAACTGCTCGGTGGGCAGGCCGTTGCCCTGCAGCAGCGCCTGGATGAACCCCTCCCGGTCCAGGGCCATGTTGATCGCCTGACGCACCCGCACGTCGGCCAGCGCCGGCGCGATCTCCCCCTCCCGGTCGAGCAGCAGGAGGCTGGCGCTGGCGGTGGGGATCAGGTCGGTGACGGCGTACCCGGCTCCTTGGATCTGCGCCTCCTGGTCGGGGTTGACCCGCCCGGCCTGGAGCTCGCCGGCCAGCAGCGCGTTGAACTGCGCGGTCGGGTCCTGGATCACCCGCACGGTGATCGTCTGGAAGGGATAGTCGTCGACGTTCCAGTAGTCGTCGCGCCGCTGCAGCACGTAGGTGCTCCCCGCGGACGTGGCCGAGTCGTCGAGCTCGTAGGGGCCCGAGCCCACCGGGTCCAGGGCGGTGGCCGGGTCGTCGAAGGTGGCCGGGTCGCCGATGACGCCCGCCCCGAAGGCCAGGGCGGTGAGCAGCGCCGCGTCGGGCTCGACCAGGTTGATGACGACGGTGCGCTCGTCCGGTGCCTCGACCGAGTCCACGAACTGGAGCCTGGCCTGCAGGGGACCCGGCGTGACCCGGGTGCGCTCGAGCGTCGCGCGCACCGCCTCGGCGTTGACCGGGGCGCCGCTGCTGAACGTCATGCCCTCCTGCAGCGTGAGCGTCAGGGTGCGCTGGTCGTCGGAGTACTCCCAGCTCTCGGCGGCGTTGGGCTGCACGTTCCCGTCGGCGTCGACGAACAGCAGGGTGTCGTAGAGCGAGCCCCAGACGTAGGCCTGCTGCCCCTCCTGCAGCTGCGCCGGGTCCAGGGAGGCGGGCTGCGCGCCGATGGCGAGGGCCAGCTCGGCGTCAGTGGCCCCCGCGCCGCCGCCGCTCGAGGAGCCGCCCGACGAGTCGGACCCCCCGGTGCAGGCCGCGGTCGAGAGGATCGCCGTGGCGCCCAGCACCGCGGTGATGCGCCGCATCGCCGTCCGGCGACGCGTGGACTGGGTGAGCAATGGACCACTCCCTCGTGATGCCCGGATGAGCCCGACCGTTTCGGGGTCCGTCCCGGATCGAATCGATTCAAGCCGCCTTCTCGACGGCGTCGCGCTCGACGCAGGTGTCCGGCGGACGAGGACGAGACAAGCAGCCGGGCAACCGCCGGAGAATCGGTTGCCACGAGTTGCCGCCGATGTAGTGCCGGTCACAGACCGGACCTGCGGACGGTGTCCTCCCAGCCCCCGTCGAGCGTCGACGGTACGTCGGGAACGGGCGGGCGACCGGGGCGGGTGGACCCGGGATCAGGCCCGCCACGGACCCGGTCCGCGCCACCGGCGCCGCAGTGCGGCGGCCGCCGCCTTGGGCCGGCGGTCGCGGGTGAACACGCCCTTCTTGTTGCCGTCGACGCGGAAGACGCCGGACTGGGTGGCGAAGTCGGCGAAGTTCCACACGTGCTCGCCGACGACCGCGTCGATCTCGTCGAAGACCCGGTGGTAGGTCTCCAGGAGGTCCACCTGGTACTCCTCGCTCCACGGCAGCGGGAGCACCGAGTGCAGGCCGGCGGCGGTGTCGGCGCCGTACTCCGTCATGAGGATCGGCTTGCCCTTCCCCGCCCACGCCTGCAGCTCCGCGCGCAGGAGGCGCTCCGCGGCCGCCAGGTCGCCGGTCTGGTCGTACCAGCCGTAGTAGCGGTTGAGCATGACAACGTCGGCGAACCCGCCCACCAGGTCCCGGTCCGGCGGCGCCAGCTTCATGTTGGCGTAGCCGACCGGCCGGGTCGGGTCGAGCTCCCGGGTCAACGCGAACAGCGGCTCGAAGTACGCCGCGGCCGCGTCGGTGTTCGCCTCCGGCTCGTTGGCGATGCTCCACAGCACGACGCAGGGGTGGTTCTTGTCGCGGGCCACCAGCTCCCGGATCGCCTGGGCGTGGGCCTCCCGGGAGACATCGTCGACCGCGTCCGGAGAGAAGGTCGGCCGGGCCTGCCCGCCCATGCGCCCGGCGATCACCCCGAGGTTCTGCCCGACCGCGGCGGTCTCGTCGATAACGACGATGCCGCGCCGGTCGGCGTAGTCGAGCACCTCCTCGGCGTAGGGGTAGTGCGCGGTCCGGAACGAGTTGGCGCCGATCCACTCCATGAGGGCGAAGTCGTGCACCAGGAAGACGTCGTCGTGTCCTTTGCCCCGGACCGGGAGGTCCTCGTGCTTGCCGAACCCGGTGAAGTGGAAGGGGTCCCCGTTGATGAGGAACCGGGTCCCGTCCACCGCCACGGTGCGGATGCCGACCGCGAGCCGGTAGGTGTCGGCGACCTCGCCTCCCCCGTCGACCAGCTGGACGTCGAGGTCGTAGAGGTGCCCCTCCCCCGGCCGCCACGGGTGCACGTCGGCCACCGTCAGGATCCCGTCGGCGCCCGACGCGCGGGCCACCTCGACCCCGCCGTCGGAGAGCACGGCGCGCACCTCGAGCCCGTCGGCGGCCACGGTCTCGACCCGGTAGTCGACGGTGCCGGTGGGACCCTCGAGCCCGGTGACCACGGTGACGTCGCTGACGTGCGGCACCGGCGTGCTGTAGAGCCGCACCGACCGGTGGAGGCCGGCGTAGTTGAAGAAGTCGTGGAAGTAGATCTGCTTCCGGTCGCCGCCCTCGCCCATCAGCACACCCGGCGGGATGGTCTGCCAGGTCAGCTCGTTGTTCACCACCGCGGTGATCCTGACCTCGGTGCCCGGCCGGACGTGCGCGGTGACGTCGGCCTCGAACGGCGTGTAGCCGCCCTCGTGGCGGGCCACCTCGACGTCGTCGACCCACACGACGGCGCGGTGGGTGGCGGCGTCGAACCGGAGCACGACGCGCTGCCCGGCCCAGCCGCGGGGGACCCGTGCCGTCGTCTGGTACCAGGCGTCGCCCACGTGGTCCCGGATGGCGACGTCGGCGAAGACGTCGTTGTAGCTCGCGGGGACGGGGACCTCCAGCGAGCCGTCGGGCAGCCCGCGCCACCATCCCGCGTCCCGTCCCTCCCCGGCCGGGTCTACGGCGAACCGCCACAGCCCGTCGAGTGTCTTGCTCTCCCGCGTGGGGCCGTCCTGGGGTCGCAGCACTGCGTCGCTCCTCGTGGTCACCGGATGGATCAGGCAGTCGCCCATGCCCGCGTGGGAGGCGGCAACTCGTTGCCGCGAGTTGCCGGGGCCCGCCGACCTGCATGGCAACTCGTGGCAACCGGTCGCCGGGGGCCCCCGCCGGGACGAGGGTCCCTGCGGGCGTCACCCGGGCGCCGGCCGGACCAGGGAGCTGCCCGTGAAGGACCTCGACGTCGCCGCCGTCGTCACCGGTGGGGCCTCCGGCCTCGGCGAGGCCACCGTCCGGGCGCTGGCCGCCCGCGGGACGGCGGTCACCGTCGCCGACCTCGACGAGGCCCGCGGGAGCGCGCTCGCCGCCGAGCTCGGCGGCGCCACCACGTTCGTCCGCACCGACGTCACCGACGAGGAGTCGGTGCGGGCCGCGGTCGAGGAGGCCACCGGCAAGGGGCGGCCGCTGCGCATCGCGGTCAACTCGGCCGGCATCGCGAGCGCCGAGGGCACGCTGCACCCGGACGGCTCCCCGCACGGCCTCGACCTGTGGACCCGGACGCTCGCGGTCAACCTGACCGGCACCTTCAACGTGCTGCGGCTGGCCTCGGCGGCGATGGCCGCCACCGAGCCGGGGGCGGACGGCGAGCGCGGGATCGTCCTCAACGTCGCCTCGATCGCGGCTTACGACGGGTCGATGGGCCAGCTCGCCTACGCAGCGTCCAAGGGCGGCGTCACCGCGCTGACCCTCCCGGCCGCGCGCGACCTCGCCGGGGTCGGCGTGCGCGTCTGCACGATCGCGCCCGGCCTGGTCGAGACGCCGATCATGGGCGACGCCCCGTCGGAGGCCGTGCAGCACCTGGCGCGGAACATCCTCTTCCCGCACCGGATCGGCCGCGCCGCGGAGTTCGCCCACCTGGCGCTGGCGGTCATCGAGAACACCTACCTGAACGGCGAGGTGATCCGCCTCGACGGCGGGTCCCGCATGCCGCCGCGCTGAACCACTCCCCAGGAGCGCTCCGATGGCGGACTCCCCGCACCCCTCCCGTCCCCCGCTGACCCAGGAGCGCTTCGCCCAGCCGCCCACCGAGGTGCGGCCGCTGTACCGCTGGTGGCTGCCGCTGGCGTACACCGACGACCACGTGCTGCGCGAGCAGCTCCGGCAGCTGGCCGACGCCGGCGCCGGGGGCGTCGAGGTCGCGCCGTTCGTGGTGGCCGGCGCCGGGCACCAGGACAACGCCTTCCTCGCCGAGTACGGCTGGGGCACCCCACGGTGGGCACGCAGGCTGGAGGTGATCACCGCGACGGCCGCCGAGCTCGGGCTGGCCGTCGACCTGAACCTCGGGCCGCACTACCCGCCCACGGTGCCGACGCTGAACAGCTTCAACCAGCCCGAGGCCGAGCAGCAGCTGCTGTTCGGCTGGGAGACGGTCGCGCCGGGGACCACCCGCACCGGCCCCCTCCCGGCGCCCACCGTGGAACCGCCGTCCGTCGCCACCGAGCTGTGCGCGCCCGCGTCGCCCGGCGACAGCACCCTGGTGGTGCGGACCGTCGGCGGGTTCGCCGCGGGCGACACGGTGACCGTCGGCGAGGGGCCCGGCGCCGAGCGGGTCACGGTCACCGGGCTCGGCGACCGCACCGTGGAGCCCACCGAGCTGGCCGTCTCCCCCCTCGCCTCTGCCCACTCCCCCGGCGAGCCGGTGGTCGACGTCGCCCGCACGACCCGGGTCCGCACGCTGGTCGCCCGGCGCGCCGCGCCTCCCCCCGCGGACGGCGACGGGCCGGTGGTCCTCGACCCCGCCTCGGTGCAGGACGTCACCGACCGGGTCGTGGACGGCGCGCTCGAGCACCAGTTCCCCGGGGACGACGGCCTGCCCTGGGTGGTGATCGACGTGCTGCACACCGCCTCGGGTCTCGTCGCCCAGCGCAACGGCTTCACCGCCACGCAGCCCAACTACGTGGTCGACCACTGGAGCGAGGCCGGCGTCCGCATCCAGTTGGACTTCTGGGACGCGCACGTGCTCACCGAGGCGGTGCGGGCGGACCTGCGCCGGATCGGGCGCGGCGCCGTCTTCGAGGACTCCCTCGAGCTCGGCGAGACGCAGAAGTGGACCTGGGACCTGCTCGAGCAGTTCACCGCACGGCGTGGCTACGACCCCACGCCGCTCCTCCCGGCCCTGCTCGGGACCGGGATCCACGGCACCGCGCTGCCCGCGTTCGAGCTGCCCGGCGTCGGCCCCCGGGTGCGGGAGGACTACCGGCGGACCCTCAGCGACCTCTACGTCGAGCGTTACGTGACGCCGATGCAGGCCTGGGCGGAGGGCCACGGCCTGCAGTTCCGCGCGCAGGTCTACGGCCCGCCCCTGGCCTCGGGCGTCGCCGCGGCCGCGGCCGGCATCCCCGAGGGCGAGTCGCTGGACTTCGGCAGCCCCAACCCGTTCGGCGCCGAGCAGGACCACCGGGTCCTCGCCGCCGGCGCCCATCTCGGCGGCCGGCCCGTCGTGTCCGCGGAACTCGCCGCGAACTTCTTCGGCGCCTACCGGTCGACCGTGGCCGGCCCCAACGTCCCGGGCGGCTGGGCCGAGGGCGGGGACGGGTCGGGCCCGGGCGGCAAGTACGCGCAGGGCCTGCTCGACAGCGTGCACAAGGCGTTCGCCGGCGGGGTCAACCAGGTGGTGTGGCACGGGTTCCCCTACCGCGACGCACCGGAGGCCGAGGAGGGCTCGAACGGCCGCGGCGGCTCCTGGCCGGGCTACCACCCGTGGGACATCTTCGGCGTCCTCAACGCCGGGGAGTACTTCGGCCCCCGGCTGCCCAGCTGGCCGGACAAGCGGGGCGTGAACGACCACCTGGCGCGCACCCAGCTGGTGCTGCGCCAGGGGCGGGCCGTCGTGGACCTCGGGGTCTGGTACGAGGACCTCGGGCTGGCCGGGCAGGCCGTCAGCGACCAGCAGGAGCCGCGGCACATGCTCGGCACCGACTCGGCGACCTCCTGCGCCGGCTACACCTACGAGTACGTGGCGCCGGCCTTCCTGCACGGCGCGCTGGTGGACGCCGACGGCGGGCTCTTCGCCGACCGCTCGGCCCACCGCGCGCTCGTGCTCAACGAGCAGCGGACGGTCTCCCTGCGCGACGTCGAGCAGCTGCTGTCGCTGGCCGGGCAGGGGCTGCGGGTCTTCCTCGTCGGAGAGCCACCCAGCGGCAGCACCGGCCTCGAGGCCGGAGACCCCGACGGCGCCCGGCTGCGCGCCGTCGTCGCGGAGCTGCTCGACCGGCCGACGGTCACGTGGGTCGCCACCGAGGCCGGGCTCCCCGCCGCGCTCGCGGCCGCCGGCATCCGGCCGCGGGTGTGCCCCCACGAGCCGACGCCGGTGCTCGGCCTGCTCCGCAGAGAGGCCGACGGGGTCACCTACGACTTCGTCTACAACCGGTCGGCCGGGGTGTACGAGGGGGAGCTGACCCTGATCGGGGACGGCGTCCCGTACCTCCTGGACACCTGGACCGGGCGGATCACGCCCGCCGGGCGGTACGTGCGTGACGGCGACCGGGTGACGCTGCCCGTGCGGATCGCCCCGTACGGCACGGTGGTCGTCGCCCTGGCCGGCGAGGCGGCCGGGTTCGGTCCGCCTCCGGAGGTCCACGCCGTGGCCGCCGACGCCGAGATCCTCGTGGACGACGCCGGCCGGCTGGTCGCCCGCCACGACCGGGACGGCACCTGGGTGGTCGAGCTCGCCGACGGCCGACGGGTCCGCGTCGAGGTGGCCGGCCTCGCGCCGCCGCGCCGCCTCACCGACTGGACGCTCCAGGCCCAGAGCTGGACGCCCGGCGACGAGCAGTGGACCAGCCGGAAGACCGATGTCGACCCGTTCCCGCTCACGGCCGGCGACGACGGGCGGCTGCCCTCCTGGCGGGAGATCGCCGACCCGGTCGACCTGACCACGGCCTCGGGCATCGGCACCTACACGGCCCGGTGCGACCTGCCGGCCGCCTGGCAGGACGACGACGGGGCGTACCTCGACCTGGGCGACGTCGTGGACACGGTGCAGGTGTGGGTCAACGGCACCCCGGTGACCGTCGACCAGTCCGACCGCGGCCGGATCGACCTCGGCCGGCTGCTCGTGCCGGGCGCGAACACGCTCACGGTCCGTGTCGCGACCACCATGTTCAACGCCGTCCGCGCCACCGGGAACGGCAACTACTCGACCCCCGGCTGGCAGCGGACCGGCCTCATCGGCCCGGTTGTGGTGTCGCCGTACCGCGACACGCGGATCGGCCAGCGGTTCCTCCACTCCGGCGTCAGGCGGACGCCCCCCAGCGCGGGGTGACCGCCTCGTAGGGACCGCCGCGGGGACGTCCTCAGAACTCCCGGCGGCGTGCCACGGACCGGTGGTCGCGCAGCAGCGTGCGCGGCACCTCCGCCACGAGCTCGTCCACCGTCCACGCGGCGCCGTCCTTGTGGATCCGGCTGACGTGCTCGGGCTCGGAGTACAACGCGACGGTGCCGCCGGCGGTGACCGAGAAGACCGCCCCGCTGACCTCGGCAGCGTGCTCGGAGGCCAGGTAGGCGAGGAAGGTGAGGTCCTCAGCGGGCCCGTGGGCCTGCTCGGACTCGCGCATGCGGTCGGAGGCCATCATCGCGGCTGAACGCTCCTCGCCGAGCATCGTCTTCAGCGTCGCCTTGAAGCCCAGGTGCCCCGGAGAGGCCGCCTGGGGGCAGTACGCGTTGACGGTGATCCCGTGCTCGGCCAGTTCCTTGGCCGTGGACTTCGTCAGCGCCACGACTGCGGCGTTCGCCGCGCTGTACGGACCCAGCGAGGCGATGCCGGTCCAGGCGTCCGACGCGGCGTTGAGGATCCGCCCGGACCCCTGCCGGATCATGTGCGGCACCGCGTGCCGCATGCAGTGGAAGGTGCCGTCGACCTTGGCGGCGAACTGGTACCGCCAGTCGTCGGGGGTGACGTCGGCGAACGGCCCGAAACCGAGGCCGGCCGCGTTGTTCACGAGGACGTCGATGCGCCCGAAGCCGTCGACCGCCGTCCGGATGACCTCGGCGGCCTGGCCCGGGTCGGAGACGTCGCCGTAGCAGGCCAGGGCCTCGCCGCCCTCCGCGACGATGGCCGCGGCCGTGGAGTCCGCGTCGCCGACCAGTTCGGCCGCCTCGGTCGCCAGCTCACCGTCCAGCTCCGGGGCCGCGCCACCGAGCGCGGACGCCCGGAACTCCACACGGGTCGACCCGCCGCGGGGCCGCAGGTCGTTCGTGACCACCCGGGCGCCTTCGCGGGCCAGCAGCACGGCGATGCCTCGCCCGACCCCCTGTCCCGAGCCGGTGACGACGGCGACCTTCCCTGCGAGCTGCCCGGACACTGGTGGTTCCTCTCGTGCCGTTGTGGTGGTCGCGGGCGACCGTGCGGTCCGCTCCCTGTGGAGCTGACCCCGCGGTTCCGGCGACCGGGACGTCCCCGCCCGTCGGCCGACCCTCGACCGAGCGGACCATCCCGGCAACGGCTTGCCGGTTGTTGCCGCGCCGCCTGACGGGGCTCGACGACGCCCCGGCCCCGCCACCGCGTGTCAGCTGTCCGAGCGGGTCCGGTCCCGGCGGGAGGTGACCGGCTCGGCCAGCCGCTGCTCGTCCACCACGCGCTGCAACCGGGCGATCGTCTCGTCCAGCCCCGGCCCCAGCGGCCGGCCCGGCGCGAAGGTCGCGGGCAGGTGGCGCATGCCGTTGTTCATGCCGATCGTCTCGTAGTGGACCGTCCCGGCCGGGTCGCACACGTAGTCCGGCATCCGGTCCAGGACCGCCTTCAGCATGGTCTTGTACGTGGCCCGCGCGACGTTGGACCCGATGCAGCGGTGCACGCCCAGGCCGAAGCTGGCGTGCCGGTTGCCCTTGCGGTCGAGCTTGATCTCGTGCGGGTCCTCGAACACCGAGGCGTCCCGGTTGGCCATGGCGAACGACAGCCACAGCCGCTCCCCCTCGCGGAACTGCACGCCGTCGATCTCGGCGTCCTGCGCGATGGTCCGGCCGTCGCCCTGCAGCGGGCTGAAGAACCGCAGGAACTCCTCGGTGGCGGTGTCCCGCAGCTCGTCCCACTCGCGGATGAGCCGCTCGCGCTGGTCCGGGTGCTGCGACAACCACTCCAGCGACTTGCCCGTGAGCGCCGTCGTGGTGTCGAAGCCGCCGCCGATGAGCAGCAGGACCGCCGAGAGCACCTCGAGGTCGTCGGGGCTGTGCCCGCCGATGTCGGCGGTGATCAGGGCGTCGACCAGACCGGGCCGCGGGTTCGCCCGGATCTCGCCGATGCGGCCGAACAGGGAGATCCCCATCTGCATGGTGATCTCCTGGACCCGGGCCATGTCCGGGTCGTCGGGATGCGTGTACACCTGCGCGTGGATGGGCTCGGCGTAGAGGACCCAGTCGGTCAGCGGCAGGCCCAGCATGGCCATGGTCAGCACCGCGGGGACGATGTTCGCCAGGTCGTCGACGAGGTCGATCCGCCCGCTCTCGATGCGCTCGTCGAGGCAGGCGCGGGTGATCTCGTCGAGCACCGGCTGCCAGCGGGCGACCGCCGCCGGGGACAGGTACGGGTTGAGCGCGTTGCGGTAGTAGCGCTGCTCGGGGGGGTCCATCTCCAGGAAGCCGGCGATGGTCTCGTGCCCCTCGCGGGGGGACGGCGGGATCTGCACGCCCCAGTAGCCGCGCCGCTCGCCCTTGATGTCGTTGTCGTTGGACAGCACGTCGGACCGCCGGGCGACGTCCATGAGCTCCTGGTTGCCGCTGACGAACCAGTAGCCGCCGTGCGTGTCGTTCCAGGCGATCGGCTTGGTGGCGTGGAACTCCTCGGCCAGCCGGACGAAGTCGGTGCGGTAGACCGGGCCGTGCCGGTCCAGCTCGATGCGGGGCGCCCGCTCGCGTGCGGTGCGTGCCTGGTCGGTGTCCACGGCCGGCCTCCAGAGTCGGTCGTACGGCGTCGGGTCTTCCCGTCGTTGAGTCAGCTGTCTTAGTCTAGTCACGACTGTGACACGGTGCACAGATCCACGACGGAGGTTTCGAGTTCATGACAGCGACGGCGACACCCACGATCGATACGGCGCCCGCACTGCTCATCGGGGAGGAGCGCCTCGCGGAGGCCTCCGGCGGCACGTACGACCACGTCTTCCCGGGTACGGGCGAGGTCAACGCGACCATCCCGATGGCCGGCCCGGAGGAGATCGACCGGGCGGTGCGCGCCGCGGCCGCGGCGCAGCGCGAGTGGGCGGCGCTACCGGTCGACCGGCGTCGCGACCTGCTGATCGCGCTGGCCCGCGCGATCGACGCCGACACCGAGAACCTCGCCCGGCTCAACGTCCACGACTACGCCGTGCCGATCATGATGGCGCCCGGCCAGGTCGGGCTGCTGTCCCGGTTCTTCGACTACTACGCCGGCTGGGTCGACAAGGTGACCGGCCAGACCGCGCCGGTCATGGGCTCGCGCGACGTCAACATGATCACCCGCGAGCCGTACGGGGTCATCGGCGTGATCGTCCCGTGGAACGGACCGCTCGTCGGGATCGCGATGGCCGTCGCCCCGGCGCTGGCCGCGGGCAACGCCGTCGTCGTCAAGCCCCCGGAGCTCGCCCCGCTGGCGCCGATCCGCTTCGGCGAGATCTGCCGCGAGGTCGGCCTGCCGGCCGGGCTGGTGAACGTGGTCCCCGGCGGCCCGGAGGCCGGCGACGCGCTGGTCCGGCACCGCGGCATCGGCAAGCTGCACTTCACCGGCAGCGGCGCCACCGCGAAGAAGATCGCCGTCGCGGCCGCAGAGACGCTCAAGCCGCTGTCCTTCGAGCTCGGCGGCAAGTCGGCCAACGTCGTGTTCGCCGACGCCGACCTCGACCGCGCGGCGATGATCGCCGCCTTCATGGGCCCGGTCACCCAGTCCGGCCAGAGCTGCGCCTGCGGCAGCCGGATCCTCGTCGAGCGCAGCATCTACGCCGAGTTCCAGGAGCGCCTGGTCGCCGGCGTCGCGCACGTGCCCATCGGCGACCCGTTCGACCCGGGCACGGTCATGGGCCCGGTCGTGAGCGCGGCCGCCGCCGACCGCATCACCGGCACCATCGACGAGGCCGTCCGCACCGGCACCGGGCGCCTGCTCACCGGGGGCAGGCGACTCGGCGGCGACCTGGCCTCGGGCTACTACATCGAGCCCACCGTCTTCGCCGACGTCCCCAACACCAGCCCGCTGGCCCGCATCGAGACCTTCGGTCCCGTCGTGTCGGTCATGCCGTTCGACACCGAGGACGAGGCCGTCGCCCTGGCCAACGACTCGGACTTCGGGCTCGTCGCGTACGCGCACACGTCCGACTTCGAGCGCGCGCACCGCGTGGCCGGCCGGCTGGAGTCCGGCTCGGTGTGGATCAACGCCTTCAGCGACATCCAGCCCAGCGGCCCCTACGGCGGCTACAAGGAGAGCGGCTACGGCCGCCTCGGCGGCATCGAGGGCCTGCACGAGTTCTCCCAGGTGAAGAACACCCGGATCACCCTCGGGAACTGATGGAACGGCCCCCCTGCAGGGGCCCGCCGCGAGCTCGCGAGCGGTGGGTGGCAGGGGGGTCCTTCTTCAGATGCCCACCGCCCAGACGACGTCGGCGGCACCCGCCGACTCGAGCGCGGCCAGGGTGCGCTCGGACGCCGGCGCCTGCAGGAACCCGACCAGCCCGTCGACCAGGCTCTCCAGCTCCAGCGCGAAGGGCAGGACCGGCGCACCCTCCGCGCGGGCGCGCTCGCGGTCGGCGGCCGTGTGCACCACGAGGTTGCTCGCCCGGGAGATGCGGTGGCCGCGCAGCGGGTCGGCGAGGTGCGGCAGCAGCGAGCGCAGGTGCTCGAAGTAGGCGCGCGAGTTGCCCGCGTAGGGCTCCGGCAGCCCCTCGAAGACGTCGGAGCGCCCGTACTGGTGCAGCACGGTGAGGAAGCCGGCGTAGTGGCTGCCGTCGAGCTCGCTCTGCTCCAGCATCGCGCGGGCCTGGCACTCCACCCACGCGCGGAGGTCGCCGGGCGGGGCCTGCTCGATGAGCATCGCCCGCCGCGCGTGCAACCGCGGGAGCCGGTACTCGAAGATCGCGCGGACCAGCTGGTCCTTGGAACCGAAGTGGTACTGGACGGCGCTGTTGTTCGCGTTGCCGGCCGCCACCCCGATCTGCCGCAGGGAGACGCCGTCCAGCCCGTGCCGGGCGAACAGCCGCTCCCCCACCCGGACCAGCTGCTCCTGCGTCGAGGGGACCACTCCTGTCATGCGGGCATGGAACCACGCTGGACACCGTCAAGACAGATGCCTTAGGTTTCGCACGAGTTGCGCGGATCACATTCGACGAGACGAGGGCCGATGACCACCACCACTGCCGACGACGTCTACCGCGAGGTCATGACGGTCGACCCGCCCGCAACGGCCGATCCCGCCGACCGGGCGCGCCGTGAGTCGCTCTTCGGCGACCTGTGGTCCTCGCCGGCCCTGGGACGGCGCGAGCGGCGGTGGGTGACGCTGGTCTGCGTCGGCTTCGACACCGACCAGCAGGCCATGGACGACCACGTCTACGCGGCCCTGAACAGCGGCGACGTCTCGCTCGAGGAGATGCTCGAGTTCATCCTCCACTTCGCCGTGTACTGCGGCTGGCCCAAGGCCTCTCGCGTCGAGGGCGTCGTCCGCGAGCAGTGGGCCCGCATCCGGCAGGAGCGCGGCGAGGAGGTCGTCGACTGGCCGCTGCTGGCCAACGAGACCCTCGGCGAGAACGACTGGGAGAAGCGGCTCCAGCGCGGCGAGCAGGAGTTCCGCGACGTCAACCTGGTCCCGGCGCCGGCCCGGAACACGCCCTACCAGCAGGCGGGGATCCTCAACTTCGTCTTCGGCCACCTGTGGCAGCGCCCCGGGCTGTCCCGCCGTGACCGGCGGTTCATCACGGTGCCGTGCGTGGGCGTCTCCGAGGCCCCCATGCCGATCCTGAGCCACGCCGGCTCCGCGGTGCACTCCGGCGACGTCTCCCCGGCGGAGATGGACGAGATCGTCCGCCACTTCACCGCCTACGCCGGCCCGGTCAAGGGCGAGCAGCTGCGCAGGGCCGTCGAGGACGACCTGCTCGGCCAGATGCTCGCCGCCGGCCGCTGATCCCTCCGCAGGACCCCTACCCCGCACCGACGACCCGACGGGTGGACCCCGTCGGGAGAGGAGAACCGCCATGCCCGGACTCGAAGGACGCGTCGCCTTCATCACCGGAGCCGCCCGCGGCCAGGGGCGCGCGCACGCCGTCCGCCTGGCCCAGGAGGGCTGCGACATCATCGCGGTCGACATCTGCGCCGACATCCCGACGATGACCTACCCCAACGCCTCCGAGGCCGACCTGGCCGAGACCGTCCGCCTGGTCGAGAAGGAGGACCGGCGGATCGTCGCCCGCAAGGCCGACGTCCGCGACTATTCCGGGCTCAAGGCCGCCTTCGACGAGGGGCTCGCCGAGTTCGGGCGGGTCGACATCGTCGTCGCCAACGCCGGCATCATCCGGCTCGGTGACGAGGAGGACCTGCTCGCCGAGTGGCAGGACGTCATCGACACGAACCTCACCGGCGTCTACCACGCGATCCGCGTGGCGCTGCCCGCCATGCGCGAGGCCGGCCGCGGCGGCTCGATCGTGATCACCAGCTCGACCGCGGGGCTCAAGTCCTCCCCCGCCGACCAGGCCAGCGGCCTGGCCTACATGGCGTCCAAGCGCGGGCTCGTCGGGCTCGCGCAGTCGCTCGCTGGCCACCTCGCGCCCGAGTGGATCCGCGTGAACACCATCCACCCCACCGGCGTGATGAGCGGCATGACCATGAACGAGGCCATGGCCAAGCAGTTCGAGCAGGCCGCGGCCAGCGGGGACAACATGATCGCGGGCATGCAGAACGCGCTGCCGATCGAGATGCTGCAGCCGGAGGACATCGCCAACGCCGTGGCGTTCCTCGTCTCCGACCAGGCGAAGTTCATCACCGGCATCGCCTGGCCGCTCGACGCCGGGTTCACGGTCCGATGACCGTGGCGGGAGCTGCCGCGTCCGGCCGCGTGGCCGGCAAGCGGGTCCTGGTCACCGGCGCCGCCCGCGGGATGGGCCGCAGCCACGCCCTGCGGCTGGCGGAGGAGGGTGCGGACGTCGTCCTCGTCGACCTCTGCCGCCCCGTGCCGGAGCTGGAGTACCCACTGGCGACCGAGGACGACCTGGCCGAGACCGCCCGGCTGGTCGGCGAGCTCGGCCGCCGGGCCGTGCCGAAGGTCGTCGACGTCCGCGACGCGGCCGCCCTCAAGGCGGCCGTCGACGAGGGGGTCGAGGAGCTGGGCGGCCTGGACGCGTCGGTGGCCAACGCCGGCGTCATCACGGCCGGCACCTGGGACACGACCACGCCGGAGGACTGGCGCGCCGTCCTTGACGTCAACCTCATCGGCACCTGGAACACCTGCGCCGCCGCGATCCCGCACCTCATCGCGGCGGGCGGGGGCAGCCTGGTGAACATCAGCTCCGCCGCGGGGATCAAGGGCAGCCCGCTGACGACGCCCTACACCGCGTCCAAGCACGGCGTCGTGGGGCTGAGCCTGGCGCTGGCCAACGAGCTCGCGGTGCACAGCATCCGGGTCAACACGGTGCACCCGACCGGCGTGGCGACCGGCATGGCCCCGATGTCGCTGTTCGGCCTGCTCACCGAGGGCCGGACCGACCTCGGCCCGATCTACGAGAACGCGCTCCCCGTGCCGATGGTGGAGGCGCGCGACATCAGCAACGCCGTCCTGCACCTGGTGTCCGACGACGCCCGGTACGTGACCGGCACGCAGCTGAAGGTGGACGCGGGCGTCACCATCCGCTGAGCGGCACGACGACGGCGCCACCGGCGGGGAGGTCCCGCCGGTGGCGCCGTCTCGTCGTACCGGACGCCGGTCAGGCCGGGTCGGCCGCCAGGGCGCCGAGCTCGCACCAGACGTGCGACACCGCCGCCGGGCGCAGCGCGTAGGAGAGGGTGCGCCCTCGCCGCCGCGCGTCGATCAACCCGGCGTCGGCGAGGATCCGCGCGTGGTAGTTGACCGCCGGCTTCGACAGCCCGAGCGTGCGCCGGATGGCGGCGACCTCCACCTCGTCCCGCCCGACGAGCAGGCACAGCAGGTGGCGCCGGACCGGGTGCGCCATGGCGCTGAGCGCGTCCGGCACGGTGGCCGGGCGCCCGACGGGCAGGGACCGGGTGGGCGGTGCGGTCATCAGCCGATGCGGTTCACGAAGCCGGCGTCGACCGGGAGGTTCGTGCCCGTGATGTAGCGGCCCTCGTCGGAGCACAGGAACGCCACGGCGTTGCTCACGTCGGCCGGCTCGATCATGTCGACCGGCAGGGCGTTGCGCAGGTGCACGCCCTTGTCGACCTGGGTCGCGAGGAACGCCTGCATCGCCTCGTTGGTGGCCATGAGGGTGTTCACCGCCGTCGGGTGGACCACGTTGACGCGGATGCTCTGGTCGGCGAGGTCGTTGGCCAGGCCGCGCATGATGCCGACGACGCCGTGCTTGGCGACGCCGTAGGCGCCACCGCCCATGCCGCGCAGCCCCGCGGTGGAGCCGGTGAGCACGATGGCCCCGCCCCGGCCGCCGGCGACGATGTGCGGGATCGCCACCTGGGTGGTGTTCCAGACGCCGGTGAGGTTGACCCCGATCCCCTCGTCCCAGGCCTGCTGCTCCTCCTCCGGGGTGGTGAGCCGGAACAGGCCGGGGCTGATGCCGGCGTTGGCCACCACGAAGTCGAGCCGGCCGAACTGCGCCACGCCCTCGTCGACGACCGCCTGCAGGGCCGCCCGGTCGCGGGTGTCGGCGACCCGGGCGACGATCCGCCGGTCCAGCGCCTCGACCTGCCGGACGGTCTCGGCGAGGTCCTCCTCCGTCGCCATCGGGTAGGCCACGGTGGCGAAGTCGGCGCACACGTCGACGCCGATGACGTCGGCGCCCTCCTGCGCGAGGCGGACGGCGTGGCTGCGGCCCTGGCCGCGGCCGATGCCGGTGATGAAGGCGACCCTGCCCTCGAGTCGTGCCACGGGGACCTCCTGGGTGGGGCGGCCGCTCCGGGCGGCCGCGCTGGTGGACGGGCCGGGGCGGCACGGCGGCGCCCTCCCACGGCCCGGACCCGGCGCCCGCCAGTGGGAGCGGGCGCCGGGCGTCTGGGGGCCTGCTGCTCAGCCGTCGACCGGCTCGCCGCAGAACGGGTCGGCGCCCTCGACCGGCACGAAGGCGTCGCCCTCGAGGGTCAGGTAGTAGGAGCACTGCTCGTCGTAGTCGACCGTCGTCTGCGGGATCGGGCGGGGGTAGAGGCCGCCGGCGTCCCAGGCGTCGTCGCCCTGCAGGGCGGCGATGACCTCCTCGCGCGTGGCGTCGCAACCGGCCTGCTCCAGGCCGTGCAGGAGGAGGTCGGCGCCGAACCAGCCCTGGCTCTCGTAGAAGCCCGGGATCCCCGACTCGTTGTCGGTGTACTCGGTCAGCGCCCGGCTGAGCTCCTGGGTCGCCGGGGTGTCGAGCTCGACGGGGGTGAACGACGTGCCGAAGGTGACGCCCTGCCCGGCCTGGACCGCGGGCTCCGACTGGAGGAGGTCGGCCCCGTACCCGGTCGGCGAGTAGAAGATCTCGACCGGGTAGTCGGCCTGCTTGAGGCCGCCGACGATCGCCAGGGACGTGTCGAAGTTCAGCGTCGTGTACACCGCGTCGGCGCCGGAGTCGATGATGCCCAGCACGATGGCCCCGACGTCGGTGCTGCCGAAGGGCACGCTGTCGTTGACGTAGGCGCGCTCCAGGCCGGCGGCCTCCATCGACTGCAGGCCGTTCTCGAGCCCGGCCTGCGAGCTCGGGCTGTTGACGGCGATCCCGGCGACCTTCGTGGCGCCCTGGCTCTTGAAGAACTCGCCTGCCTGGTCGTAGACCACCTCGTAGTTCGGCACGGGTGCGCTGTTGAACAGGTTGTCGTCCGTGGCGCTCCACTCCTGGGCGCCGTCCCAGGCGCCTCCGAAGACGGGGGTGTCGGCGGCCTGCGTGGTCATGTACGGCGCCGCGCCGTAGAAGAAGGCGCTCACGGTGATCACGCCGAAGACGTCGTCCTGCTCGACGAGCTTCTGCACCCCCGACAGCGCGCCCTGCGCACTCGTGGTGTCGTCGGCCTCGACGATCTCGAAGTCGAGGTCGCCGGCGCAGCCCTCCCCCGCGTCCTCGTACGCAGCGAAGCGGGCCTCGGCCCCGCGGACCGAGTCCTGCGCCGCGGCGGCCCCGGGCCCGCTCAGCGAGGTGAGCAGGCCGACCGGGATGGTGCCCGACGCCCCCTCCCCGCCGCCGGTGCCGCCGCCGGTGCCGCCGCCCTCCTCGTCGTCGCTGCCGCACGCCGACACCACGAGGGCGACCGCACACGCCGTGCTCACGATCGCCATGCCCCTGCTGCGCATACCCACTCCAGGTCCGGTCGAGGATCCGGCCGGGTCGGACGCGTCCCGGTCGGCGGTCACCGCGAGGTGCGGGCAGCCGTGGGACGCAGGCGCGACAAGACGCATGCACCCGTCGTAAGACAGCTGCCTTCCAAGCGGTCAGGACGCTAGCGCGTGACCTGCACCACGATCAAGACCCCTGTCTTAACCCTGTCCCGTCCTCGCCATCGGTGGCGGGCCCGGGACGGCGGTCACCCCGTCGCGGGACGCCCCCTGCGCGCGGTGACCGGCTCGGCGAGCCCCTGCTCGTCGATGACCCGCTGCAGCCCGGCGATCGTCTCCGCCACGCCGGGCCCGAGCCGCTTCCCGGGCGTGAAGGTGGCCGGCAGGAAGCGCATGCCGTTGATCACCTGGGTGGTCTCGTAGTGCACCGTGCCGGCCGGGTCGCAGACGTAGTCCGGCATCCGGTCCAGCACGGCCTTCAGCATCGTCTTGAACGTCGCCCGCGCGACGTTGGAGCCGATGCACCGGTGGATGCCGAGGCCGAAGCTGGAGTGCCGGTTGCCGGTGCGGTCCAGCCTGATCGAGTTCGCGTCCTCGAACACGGTCTCGTCGCGGTTGGCCATGGCCCAGGAGATCCACAGCCGGTCGCCCGCGCGGAGCAGGGCGCCGTCGATCTCCTCGTCCCTGGTCACCGTGCGCCCGTCGCCCTGGGCCGGGGTGTAGAAGCGCAGGAACTCCTCGGTCGCGCTGTCGCGCAGCGTCTCCCACTCGCGGATCAACCGCTCGCGCTGGTCGGGGTGCTCGCCGAGCCACTCGAGGGCGTGCGCTGTGAGCGCCGTGGTGGTGTCGAAGCCGCCGCCGATGAGCAGGCCCACCACACCGACGACCTCGAGGTCGTCGGCCCGCTGGCCGTCACCGAGGTCGGCGTCGATCACGGCCTGCAGCAGGCCGGGCCGCGGGTCGGTCCGTGCGCGCTGGATGTGCTCGAACGTGCGCATGCCCATCTGCACGTTCAGCTCCTGGACCCGGGGCCAGTCCGGGGAGTCGATCGGCGTGTAGACGGCCGCGTGCGACGGCTCGTTGTAGACCTCCCAGTCCTCGAGCGGCAGGCCGAGCAGACCCATGGTCAGCACCGCCGGGACGACGTTGGCCAGGTCCTCGACGAAGTCCATCGAGCCGGACTCGATCCTCTCGTCGATCGCGGCGCGGGTGATCTCGTCCATCACCGGCTGCCAGCGGGCGACGGCCGCCGGGGAGAGGTAGGCGTTGAGGGCGTTGCGGTGGTACCGCTGCCGCGGCGGGTCCATCTCCAGGAAGCCACCGATGACGCCGCCGCGGGCGGCCGGGTTCATGGCGGGGATGCCGATCCCGCCGTAGCGGATCGCGTCGTTGGACAGGACGTCGGCGCGACGGGCGACGTCGAAGACCTCCTGTGCGCCGTTGACGAACCAGTAGCCGCCGTGGGTGTCGTTCCAGGCGATCCGGGGGCCGGCGTGCAGCTTCCGCGCCCACTCCTCGAAGTGCAGCCGCAGGTCGGGGCTGTACCGGTTCAGCTCGATCCGCCGGGCCGCCTTGTCCTCCTCGGGCGTCCGGGCCGCCGGCTGCGTCGTCCGTTCGTCGACGCTCACCGCACGGCCCCGGCCGGCTCGTCGCTCAGGACCAGGATGGCCTGCTCGGGGCAGGAACGGACGGCCTCCCGCGCGCGCTCCTCCGCCCCGGCGGGGACCTCCTCGGAGATCGCGGAGGCGTGCCCGTCCTCCTCGCTCAGCACGAACAGGTCGGGCGCCGACATGGCGCACAGCGTGTGCCCCTGGCAGATCTCACCGTCGACCCGGATCCTCATGCGGCGGACTCCTCCGCTCGGGGCCACGACCTGCCCACCCGCGCCGGTCGCGACCTGAGACGTGGATCACACCGGGTGGCCGCTGGCGAGCGTAGCGACGGGCACAAGGGGGACACGGCGGCGCGACGCTGGCAATGATGAGCATTCACTCATTAGGCTGCGTCCCGTGGCATCTCCCCCCAGCGCGCCGCCCCGGGTCCGGGCAGCCCGCCTCTCCCCCGACGAGCGCCGCGCGGCCCTGCTGGACGGCGTCATCCCCCTCCTCCAGGCGCACGGGCGCGCCATCTCGACGCGTCAGATCGCCGAGGCCTGCGGGGTCGCCGAGGGCACGATCTTCCGGGCGTTCGGCACCAAGGAGGCGCTGATCGAGGCCGCCATCGAGCGGTACTTCGAGCCGCAGCGCTTCGCCGAGGCCCTGGCCGCGGTGCCCCGCACCCTGCCGGTCGAGGAGAAGCTGCGCGCCGTCCTCCTGGCCGTGCAGGACCGCCTCCGCGGCGTCGTCGGCATCCTGGCCGCCGTCGGGGACCAGCCGGGCCCGGAGATCACCGTCGACCGCGAGGACCGCCGGTGGCTGGAGCCCCTCGCCGACCTGCTGGCACCCGACGCCGACCGGCTCTCGGTGCCCGCCGAGACGGTGGGCCAGTTCCTGCTGCTGGTCGCCCTGGGCACCACCCTGCCGCACCTCGCCGGCACGTTCGCCGGCCTGACCGCCGACGACCTCGTCCGGCTCGTCACGCACGGGGTGCTGACCGGCGAGGGCGGGGCCTGACGTGCTGATCGCGCTCCTGCGCCGGTTCCTGCGCCCCTCCCGCGGCCTGCTCGCCGGGGTCGTCGCCTTCCAGGCGGTCCAGGCGGTGGCCAACCTGTACCTGCCGAGCATCAACGCCGACATCATCGACGACGGCGTCGTCCCGGGGGACATCGGCCGGGTGCTCACCCTCGGCGGCGTGATGCTCGGCGTCACCGTGCTGCAGATCGCCGCGGCGGTGGCGGCCACGTGGTTCGGCGCCCGGACGGCGATGCTGCTCGGCCGCGACGTCCGGCTGGCGCTGTTCCGCCGCGTCGGGTCGTTCTCCAGCCGCGAGATGGCGACCTTCGGGGCGCCGTCGCTGATCACCCGCTCGACCAACGACGTCCAGCAGGTGCAGATGCTCGTGCTGATGGCCTGCACGATGCTCGTGCCGACCCCGATCCTGGCGATCGGCGGCGTGGTCTTCGCCGTCCGCGAGGACCCGGGCCTGTCCTGGGTGATCGCCGTCGCGGTCCCGGTGATGCTCGCCGCCGTCCTGCTGGTCACCTCGCGCATGCGGCCGCACTTCGAGCGGCTCCAGGTGCGGATCGACACCGTCAACCGGGTGCTGCGCGAGCAGCTGACCGGCATCCGGGTGATCCGGGCCTTCGTCCGTGAGCCGCAGGAGACCGCGCGCTTCGCCGAGGCCAACGCCGCGGTGACCGACTCGGCGCTGCGCGCCGGGCGGCTGTTCGCCGGCATCTTCCCGCTGGTCACGCTCGTCCTGAACGTCACCAGCGTCGCCGTGGTGTGGTTCGGCGCGGCCCGCGTACAGGACGGCGACCTGCAGGTCGGCTCGCTGATCGCCTTCCTGAGCTACCTGGTGCAGATCCTGACCGCGGTCATGCTGGCCTCGCTGCTGGCGCTGATGCTCCCCCGGGCCGCCGTCTCCGCCGGCCGGATCACCGAGGTGCTCGACACCGAGCCGACCGTCCTGCCGCCGGCGAGCCCGATCGTCCCGGCCGAGCCGACCGGCACCGTCGAGCTGCGCGGCGCGACCTTCGCCTACCCGGGCGCCGAGCGGCCCGTGCTCCGCGACGTCTCCTTCACCGCGGAGCCGGGGCGGACGACGGCCATCGTGGGCAGCACCGGCGCGGGGAAGACGACGCTGGTCGGGCTGGTCCCCCGGCTGGTCGACGTGACCGCGGGCGCGGTCCTGGTCGACGGCGTCGACGTCCGCGACCTCGCCCCGGTCCACCTGTGGTCGCGGGTCGGGCTGGTGGAGCAGAAGGCGTTCCTGTTCAGCGGGACGGTGGCCTCCAACCTGCGCTACGGCCGGCCCGACGCCCCGGACGAGGACCTGTGGGCGGCGCTCGAGATCGCGCAGGCGGCGGACTTCGTCCGGGCGCTGCCGGAACAGCTGGAGGCGCCGGTGACCCAGGGCGGCACGAACCTCTCCGGCGGGCAGCGCCAGCGGCTCAGCATCGCCCGGGCGCTGGTGGCCCGGCCGCAGGTGTACCTGTTCGACGACGCCTTCTCCGCCCTCGACACCGCCACCGACGCCCGGCTACGGGCGGCGCTGGCCCGCGAGGTCGCCGGCGCGACGGTGGTCGTGGTCGCCCAGCGGATCGCGACCATCGTCGACGCCGACCTGATCGTCGTCCTGGACGACGGCGGCGTGGTCGGCCGCGGCACCCACGCCGAGCTGCTGGAGACCTGCCCCGAGTACGCCGAGATCGTGACCAGCCAGGCCCTGCCCGAGGAGCAGCCGGCATGAGCGCACCCCGACCCGCGCCCGCGGCCGCCCGGCCGGCACCCGGCGGCCGGCCCGGCGGCGGACCGTTCGGCTCCGGTGCCCCGGTGGAGAAGCCCAAGGCGTTCCTCCCCTCGGCCCGGCGGCTGCTCGGCCGGCTGCGGCCGGAGCGGCTGTGGGTGGCGCTCGTGCTCACCCTCGCCGTGGGCAGCGTCGTCCTCATGGTCATCGGACCCAAGGTGCTCGGCCGGGCCACCGACATCGTGTTCCAGGGCGCCCTCACCCGGGACCTGCCGGCGGGGATCGGCAAGGAGGAGGCGATCGCCGCTCTGGAGGCCCGCGGGGAGGAGACCACCGCCGACCTGCTCCGGCCGGTCGACTTCCGTCCCGGCGACGGGATCGACACCGGCGCGCTGGCGCGCGTGCTGCTGCTGGTCCTGGCGATCTACGTGACCGCCTCCCTGCTGTCCCTGGCCCAGGCCCACGTGCTCAACGGGGTCACCCAGCGGACGGTCTCCCGGCTGCGGGCCGACGCCGAGGCGAAGATCCACCGGCTGCCGCTGAGCTACTTCGACCGGCGGCCGCGGGGCGAGCTGCTGAGCCGGGTCACCAACGACATCGACAACGTCTCCCAGGCCCTGCAGCAGACGATCAACCAGGCCGTCACGTCGGTGCTGACCGTGGTCGGCATCGTCGCGGTCATGTTCGTCATCTCGCCGCTGCTCGCGGTGGTCGCCCTGGTGGCGGTGCCGCTGAGCCTGCTCGCCGCCCGGCTGGTCGCGCGGCGGTCGCAGCCGATGTTCCGCGAGCAGTGGCAGCGCACCGGCTCGCTCAACGGGCAGATCGAGGAGGCGTTCAGCGGGCACTCCCTCGTCAAGGTCTTCGGCCGGCAGGAGGAGGTCGAGGCGCGGTTCACCGCGGAGAACGAGCGGCTGTTCCGCGCCGGCTTCGGCGCCCAGTTCGTCAGCGGGATCCTCATGCCGGTGACCATGTTCCTGGGCAACCTCGTCTACGTCGGCATCGCCGTCGTCGGCGGGCTGCTGATGCTCAACGGGTCGCTGTCGCTGGGCGACCTGCAGGCGTTCATCCAGTACTCCCGGCAGTACACCCAGCCGCTGAGCCAGCTCGGCTCGATCGCCGCGGTGGCGCAGTCCGGGGTGGCCAGCGCCGAACGGGTCTTCGACCTGCTCGACGCCGAGGAGGAGTCGGCCGAGCCGGTGGGCCCGCCGTCGTCCGGCCCGACCCGCGGGCGGCTGGAGTTCGAGTCGGTGTCGTTCGGCTACTCACCGGGGGAGCCGCTGATCCGGGACCTCTCGCTGGCCGTCGAGCCGGGCCAGACGGTCGCGATCGTGGGCCCGACCGGTGCCGGCAAGACCACGCTGGTGAACCTGATCGAGCGGTTCTACGAGCTCGACGGCGGCCGGATCACCCTCGACGGCGTCGACGTCGCCATGATGAGCCGGGCCGACCTGCGCTCGCGGATGGGCATGGTCCTGCAGGACACCTGGCTGTTCTCCGGCACGATCCGCGACAACATCGCCTACGGCCGGCCCGGCGCCACCGACGAGGAGGTCCGGGACGCCGCGCGGGCGGCGCTGGTCGACCACTTCGTGCACACGCTGCCCGACGGCTACGACACGCTGATCGGTGACGACGGCGGCGCGCTCAGCGTCGGCCAGAAGCAGCTGATCACCATCGCCCGGGCGTTCCTCGCCCGCCCCGCCGTCCTCATCCTCGACGAGGCCACCAGCTCGGTCGACACCCGCACCGAGCTGCTGGTGCAGCGGGCGATGAGCGCGCTGCGCGAGGGCCGCACCAGCTTCGTGATCGCCCACCGGCTGTCGACCATCCGCGACGCCGACCTGATCCTGGTCATGGAGGCCGGCGCGATCGTGGAGCAGGGCACGCACGAGGAGCTCCTGGCGCGGGGCGGGGCCTACGCCCGCCTGCACGAGGCGCAGTTCGCCGGCCCTCCCGTGGACCCGGACGCGGCGGAGGTCCAGCCCACCCCCGCCGGCTGAACGGAGTGGGGGGGGGGGGGGGGGGGGGGGGGGGGGGGGGGGGGGGGCCGGGGGGGGGGGGGGGGGGGGGGGGGGGGGGGGGGGGGGGGGGGGCGG
>NZ_JBJGZX010000030.1:0-57299 GCF_054050735.1 Blastococcus sp. SYSU D00813 | reverse complement strand
GGAGTTCGCCGTCCTGGAGTCGCTGGACAACGGCAAGCCGATCCGGGAGTCCCGGGGGGTCGCCGTCCCCCGGGCCGCCGCGCCGGCCGCAACGGATCCACAGGAGGGAGGGACACCCATGGCACGACTCCGGGAGGAGCGCGGCGCCAGCGCCGTCGAGTTCGCGCTGGTCCTGCCGCTGCTGGTGCTGGTGGTGCTCGGCATCGTCGAGTTCGGCCGCGGCTTCCAGGTCTCGGGCACGCTCTCGGCCGCCGCCCGCGAGGGCGTGCGGGTGATGGCGCTGCAGAACGACCCCGCCGCCGCCCGCGCCGCCGTCCGCTCCGCCGCCTCCTCGCTGGACCCGGCGCTCACGAACGCCCAGATCACCATCACGCCCGCCACCTGCCCCACGGGGGCCGGCACGACGACGGTGCGGCTCACCATCGACTACGACCTGCCGCTGATGACCGGCCTGTTCGGCGCCACGGTCGACCTCTCCGGCACCGGGGTCATGCGATGCGGCGGCTGACCGCCCGGCTGCGCCGCCTGCCGGCCGGCGACGAGCGCGGCGCCGCGGCCGTCCTGGTCTCCCTCCTGCTGGTGCCCATCATGGGCTTCGCCGCCATCGCCGTGGACGTCGGCGCCGTCTACGCCGAGCGGGCCCGCCTGCAGGTGGCCGCCGACGCCGCCGCCCTCGCCGTCGCCCAGGACTGCGCCCGGGGCGCGTGCGGGGACATGCAGGCGACGGCCGACGCCCTCGTCGCGGCCAACGACGCGGGCGCCGACGCCGCCCCGCCGGTGCTGACCAGCAACCCGACCAGCGTCACGGTGACCGGCAACCGGCCGACCGAGCACTGGTTCGCGCCGGTGCTCGGCTACGACGCCACCCAGGTCACCGCCAGCGCGACCGTCACGTGGGGCGCGCCGAACGCCGGGACGGCGCGGCTGCCGTTGACCTTCTCCTGGTGCGAGTTCGCCCAGCAGACCGGGGGAGGCCTGCCCTCGGGGACGACGGTGCGGACCATCCGGCTGACCAAGACCTCGGGCACCGTCGACTGCACCGGGCCCTCGCGCAACATCGTCCCGGGCGGCTTCGGCTACCTGGTGACCGACCCGGGCCACTGCCGCGCCACCAGCGCGGTCAACGGCAGGTCCTACTCCTCGACGGGCAACACCCCGTCGTCGGACTGCGCGCCGGCGGACTTCTCGGCGCTCGTGGGGCGCACGGTGCTGCTGCCGATCTTCGACGAGTTCGGCGGCACGGGCAGCAACGCCTGGTACCACGTCTACGGCTACGCGGCCTTCCGCATCACCGGCTACTTCCTCGGCGGCCAGTTCGGCACCACGCCGCGCCCGTGCAGCGGCAACGACCGGTGCATCTCCGGCTACTTCACCCGCTGGGTGGAGCTCTCCGACGACTTCACGACCTCCCCGACCGCGCCCGACCTGGGCGCGGAGATCCTCCGCCTCATCCGATAGGTGTCCTGAGTGAGACGACTGCTGGCCGCCCTGGCCGCCCTGCTGCTCGCCGCCGTCGGTGCGGTGGTGCTCGTCGCGTACGTCCGCGACGCCGACGAGCGCGCCCTCGAGGGTGTGGAGTCCGTCGAGGTGCTCGTCGTGGACCAGCCGGTCCCGGCCGGCACGCCGGGCGACGAGCTCGACGACCTCGTGCGCACCACGCTGGTGCCGGCCAAGACCGCCGTCGACGGGCGGGTCACCGACCTGGCCCAGCTGCGCGGACAGGTCGCCGAGGTCGACCTGCAGCCGGGCGAGCAGCTGCTCGCGTCCCGGTTCGTCGACCCCGAGCAGCTGGCGACGCCGGGCACCGTCCCCGTCCCCGAGGGCATGCAGGAGGTCAGCGTGCTGCTCGAGCCCCAGCGGGTGGTCGGCGGCCGCCTCCTCGCCGGCGACACCGTCGGCGTCTTCCTCTCGCTGCGGTTCCAGGACGGCACGGTGACCACGCACGCCGTGCAGCACTTCGTCCTGGTCACCCGCGTGCAGGGGGCGACGACCGCGGGCGAGGAGGGGACCCAGGCGGCGTCCGGCGGGGCCGACCCCGGCGGGGCCACCGCGCTCATGGTGACCCTCGCGGTGGTCGCCCGGGACGCCGAGCAGATCGTCTTCGGCCAGGAGCACGGCACCCTGTGGCTCTCGCTCGAGCCGGAGGGCGCCGACGTCGGCGGCACCCAGGTGCTGACCCAGGGCAACGTCTACGGCGAGCCGGTGGCGCCCCGATGAGCCGCGTCGTGCTCGCCGCCGCCGACCCGGAGCTCGCCGCCCGGGTCCGTGCCGCCGCCGACGGCGACGTGCACGAGCTGCCGCCCGGCCGGCTCCCCGCCGACCCCGCGCGGCTGTTCGAGCAGCTGGTCGACGGCGAGCTGCCCGAGGTGCTGGTCGTCGGCCCGGACGCCCCTGCCGTCGAGGTCCTCGGCCTGGCCCAGCGGCTCGACGTCCAGTGCCCCGGCATCAGCGTCGTCCTGGTCGCCGACCCCGGACCGGAGCTGTGGCAGGCCGCCATGCGGGCCGGCATCCGCGACCTGGTGTCGCCCGCGGCCGGCCCGGCCGAGCTGCGGACGGCGATCGACCGGGCCGGGGCGGCGGCGACCGGACGCCGCCGCGTGCTGCGCCCGGTCGAGGAGACCGCCCGCTACACCGGGCGGGTGCTGACCGTCGCCTCGCCCAAGGGCGGCGTCGGCAAGACCACCGTCGCCACCAACCTGGCCGTCGGGCTCACCGCGGCGGCGCCGCAGTCGACCGTGCTGGTCGACCTCGACGTCCAGTTCGGCGACGTGGCCTACGCCCTCGGCCTGACGCCGGACCACACGCTGCCCGACGCCGTCCACGGCCCGGCCAGCGAGGACACGATGGTCCTCAAGACCTTCCTCACCCAGCACCCGACCGGCCTGTACGCGGTCTGCGGCGCCGAGTCCCCGGCCGCCGGCGACCGGGTGACCGCCGACGACGTCAGCCGGCTGCTCGCCGCGCTGGCCCGCGAGTTCCGCTACGTCGTCGTCGACACCGCCCCGGGCCTGTCCGAGCAGACCCTGGCCGCGCTCGACCGCGCCACCGACGTGGTGATGCTGAGCTCGATGGACGTGCCCGGCGTCCGCGGGCTGCGCAAGGAGCTCGACGTGCTCCGCGAGCTGTGCATGATCCCGGCCGGCCGGCACGTGGTCATGAACTTCGCCGACCCGAAGAACGGGCTGTCGGTGCGCGACGTGGAGACGGCGATCGGCACCGGGGTGGACGTCGTCCTGCCCCGCTCGGCCGCCGTGCCCGTGTCCACCAACCAGGGCGTGCCGCTGCTGCAGAGCGGCGTCCGCGACCCGATGACCAAGGAGCTGCGCCGACTGGTGGCGCGCTTCGCCGCCACGCCGATCGTCCGCCCGGGCCGGTACCGGGCCAAGCACCGGGCGGCGTCGTGACCACCCGTGCGGAGTCGCTCGAGCGCGTTCCGCGCACTCGAGCGACTCCGACCGGACGGAGGGCCTCGTGAACCTCGCCGACCGCCTCTCCGCCGCGGGCCGGGGCCGGCACGCCCTGCCGGAGCCCGACGCGCCCGCCGGCGTCCCCGTCCCCGCGCCGCGGGCGGTGCCGCGCCCGCAGCCGGCCGCCCCGCCGCCGGTCGACGCCCTGGCCCGGCTCAAGGACCGCGTCGCCAAGGCGCTGTTCGAGCGGATGGGCAGCCGGATGAACGACCCGAGCCTGGCCGAGGACCAGCTGCGCGCGATCGTCCTCGGCGAGCTCGACGAGGTGGTCGAGGAGGAGCGCGTCCCGCTGTCGGCCGACGAGCGGGCCCGGCTGACCGCCGAGCTCGCCGACGACGTGCTGGGCTTCGGCCCGCTGCAGCGCCTGCTCGACGACGACACCGTCAGCGAGATCATGGTCAACGGGCCGGAGATGATCTACGTCGAGCAGGGCGGCAAGCTGGTCCGCACCGGCTCCCGGTTCACCTCCGAGGAGCACCTGCGCCGGGTCATCGACCGGATCGTCTCCCGGGTGGGACGGCGGATCGACGAGTCCTCGCCGCTGGTCGACGCCCGCCTGGCCGACGGCTCCCGCGTCAACGCGATCATCCCGCCGCTGGCCTTCAGCGGCTCGACGCTGACCATCCGCAAGTTCTCCCGGGACCCGTTCACCGTCGACGACCTGATCGGCTTCGGCACCCTCACCCCGGAGATGGCCGAGCTGCTGCACGCCTGCGTGGAGGCACGGCTCAACGTCATCGTCTCCGGCGGCACCGGCACCGGGAAGACGACGCTGCTCAACGTGCTGTCCTCGTTCATCCCCGAGGACGAGCGGATCGTCACCATCGAGGACGCCGTGGAGCTGCAGCTCCAGCAGGACCACGTGGTGCGGCTGGAGTCCCGCCCGCCCAACATCGAGGGCCGCGGCGCGGTCACCATCCGCGACCTGGTGCGCAACTCGCTGCGCATGCGGCCCGACAGGATCGTGGTCGGCGAGTGCCGCGGCGGCGAGAGCCTGGACATGCTCCAGGCGATGAACACCGGCCACGACGGGTCGCTGTCCACCGTGCACGCGAACTCCCCGCGCGACGCGGTCGCCCGCCTGGAGACGCTCGTGCTCATGGCCGGCATGGACCTGCCGCTGCGCGCCATCCGCGAGCAGATCGCCTCCGCGGTCGACGTCGTCGTCCAGCTCACCCGGCTGCGCGACGGCACCCGCCGGGTCACCCACGTCACCGAGGTGCAGGGCATGGAGGGGGAGACGGTCACCCTGCAGGACGCGTTCCTGTTCGACTACTCGGCGGGCGTCGACGCGGCCGGCCGGTTCCTCGGCCGGCCGGTGCCGACCGGCGTGCGGCCCCGCTTCTCCGACCGGTTCGCCGAGCTCGGCATCACGCTGTCCCCGCGCGTCTTCGGCGTGCCGGAGCCGGTCCGCGGCCGCGGGTGGGCGTCGTGAGCGCGGCACTGCTCGTCGTCGGGCTGGCCGCGGCCGGAGGAGCGCTCGTGCTGCTGGCGCTCGCCGTCGTCCCGGCCGGTGCGGCGCGGGTGCCGCTGTCCCGGCTGGACCCGACGGTGCCCGCGCCCGCCTCGGCGCTGGCCGGGGCCGGCCTCGCCGCCGGCGCGGCGGTGCAGCGGGCGCTGGTGCGCCGCGGGCGGATGGCCGCCGGGGTGCTCGCGCTCGAGCGGGCGGGGCTGGCCGTCCGGCTGCCCGACCTCGTGCTGCTCACCGGCCTGGCCGCGCTGGTGCTCGGGGTGCTGGGCGCCGTGGCCGGCGGGCCGCTGCTGGCGGTGCTGTTGGCCCTCGCCGCCCCGCTGGGCGTCCGGCTGTCCATCGCGCTGCGGACCAGCCGCCGGCAGTCGGCCTTCGCCGACCAGCTCGACGACTCGCTGCAGCTCATGGCCAGCAGCCTGCGCGCCGGGCACAGCCTGCTGCGCGCGGTCGACTCCGTCGCCGTCGAGGCCGCCGCGCCCACCTCGGTGGAGTTCGCCCGGATCGTCAACGAGACCCGGGTGGGCCGGGACCTGGTGGAGGCGCTGGACGAGGTCTCCGCCCGGGTGGACAGCGACGACTTCCGCTGGGTCGCCCAGGCCATCGCGATCCACCGCGAGGTCGGCGGCAACCTGGCCGAGGTGCTCGACGTCGTCGGGCACACCATCCGCGAGCGCAACGCCCTGCGCCGCCAGGTGAAGGCGCTGTCGGCGGAGGGGAAGCTGTCGGCGATCGTGCTCATGACGCTGCCCTTCGGCGTCGGCGGGTTCATCGCGCTGACCAACCCGGGGTACCTGGGCCGCTTCACCGAGTCGACCGCCGGCTACGTCATGATCGCCGTGATCGCGGTCCTGCTGACCGCCGGCGCCGTCTGGCTCAAGAAGACCGTGAGCATCAGGTTCTGATGGACACGCTGCCGATCCCCGTCCTGGCCGCCGCCGTCGCGGTCGCCCTCGCGCTGCCGCTGCTGGGCTGGTCGCTGCTCGCCCGCCCCGCGGCGGCGACGGTCGCCGCCCGGGACAACCTCGCCCGCGGCCTCGCCCCCGACGCGGCCGGGCCCGGGGGGCGCGCGCGCCCGTCGGCCGGCCGGCGGCTCGTCCGCCTCCTGACGCCGCGGAGCACGTTCGCCCGCATCGACCGGCTGCTCGGTGGCGCCGGGCGTCCCGCCGAGTGGCCGGTCGGCCGGGTGGTCGCGGCCAAGCTGGTGCTCGCGTCGATCGCCGTCGTCCTGTTCCTGGTGGTGCTGGCCGCGGGCGCGCAGCCGCTGGTCGTCGTCGTCATGCTCGTCGCCACGGTGGTGGCGTACTTCGTGCCGGAGCTGCTGCTGGTCAGCCGCGCGCAGGAGCGGCGCGAGGAGATCGCCCGCGAGCTGGCCGACACCCTCGACCAAATGACCATCGCGGTCGAGGCGGGCCTGGGCTTCGAGTCCGCGCTCGCCCGTGCCGGGCGCAACGGCCGGGGCCCGCTGGCCGAGGAGCTGGTGCGGACGCTGCAGGACATCGGCGTCGGCCGCCCGCGCCGCGACGCCTACCTCGACCTCGCGCAGCGCACCGGCGTCGACGACCTGTCGCGCTTCATCCGGGCCATCGTGCAGGCCGACGCCTACGGCGTCTCGATCGCCGACGTGCTGCGCACCCAGGCGCAGGAGATGCGGCTCAAGCGGCGGCAGCGGGCCGAGGAGAAGGCGATGCAGATCCCGGTGAAGGTCATCTTCCCGCTGATCCTGTGCATCCTCCCGACGCTGTTCATCGTCCTGCTCGGCCCCACGGCCATGGAGATGATGCGCAACTTCTGAGCGTCGGGTTCTGCACGCTCGTCGCCACCGGCCGCTGACGGCGACGAGCGTGCAGAACCCGTCGAGGAGGTGGGCCGGCGGTCAGGCCGGCGGGGTCATCGCGGCTGGGCGGGGTTGGTGGGGTCGCCCTGGGACGGCGGGTTCACCGGCGGGCCGCTGGTCGCCTCCGACACCTTCGAGCCGGTGCTCGCGGCCACCGGGTCGTCGGAGCCCGTGGCGGCCGGGTCGCCGCCGGAGGGCTGCGCGCCCTCCTGCAGTCCCTTGAGCCGGTGCTGCATCGCCGTCACCACCTGGATGCGGTTGGCGTGCCCCCGCTCGTAGGCCAGGAGCGTCTCGAGACCCGTGGCGTCCAGGGTGCGGATGCGGGAGACCAGCGTCCCCGTCTGGAGGTGGTCGTAGTCCGGGATCGGCAGCTCGTCGTGCTGGGTCATGCCGCACCCGCTACCCCTGCCCCCGCGTTCCGACACCGTGTCCGGTGCGGGTGTCGGGGCCGGGTGTGAGGCGGGGGTCGGTGGGTAGGCGGCGGTCACGACAGTTCGCGCCGCCCAGCCCCCGCGGCGCCTGCACGAGCTCGACCGAGGAGTTGCCCCACCGTCATGGACGTGTCCTTCCTGCAGCAGGTGTTCGCCGCGAGCGGGCCCTTCGCCACGGTCTGCGCCGACGTCACCCACACGACCGAGAACGCCGACACGGAGCTCGACCTCCGCGTCCGGGCCGTCGCCGAGCGGCTGACGGAGCAGGGCGCGCCCGAGGCCGTCGTCGAGGCGGTCCGCAGCCGGCTGCTGGAGGCCAACGACGGCGGCGAGGTCGCCACCCTCCGGGGCCGGGCGCTGGTCGTGGCCGCCGACGGCAGCGTCGTCCTCGACCAGGCCCTGGCCGACGCGCCGCGGACGGAGGTCGCCGAGTGGTCGCCCTACCCGGACCTCCTGCCGGTCCTGCGCCAGCTGCCCGGCCGGGTGCCGCACGTCGTCGCGATCGTCGACCGGGTCGGCGCCGACATCTCCTTCCTCGCGCTGCCCGGGCAGGTCGTCGAGGAGGAGCAGGTCGAGGGCGACAGCTTCCAGATCCGCAAGTTCCAGGGCGGCGGCTGGGCCCACCACCGGTACCAGCACAACGCCGAGAACAAGTGGATCCACAACGCCGAGCAGGTCGGGCAGACCATCAGCTCGATGGTGCGGCGGCTCTCGCCCCGCTTCGTGCTGCTGGCCGGCGACGTGCGCGCGCGGCAGATCCTCAGCGACCGGGCCAGCGAGCTGTGGAACGACCTGATCGTCTCGATGGACGAGGGCGGCCGGGCCGCCGGCGCCGACCGCGAGCCGGTCGAGCGCCGCACCGCCGAGCTCGTCGCGGAGCACGAGGCCCACGAGGAGGCCGAGACCGTCGAGAAGATCGCCTCGGCCGGCGCGCACGGGCTCGCGGTCACCGGGACGGCGTCGGTCGTCGAGGCGCTGCGCAAGGGCCAGGTCGAGACCCTCGTGCTGGCCGACCGGCCCGACGACGAGCAGCTGCTGGTCGGCGGCTCGCCGCTCGAGCTCGGCGTCAGCCAGGGCGACATCGACGCGCTGGGCAGCCAGGAGGCGCACCGGGTACCGGCCGAGCGGGCGCTGCTGGCCGCCGCCGTGGCCAGCTCGGCCGCCGTCGTCGTCGTCCCGCGGTCGGCCATGCCCGGCGACATCCCGGTGGCGGCGATCCTCCGCTACACCGACGACTCCACGCCCTCGCCGCAGTGACCGGCACACCCCCGACCCGTACCCCCCGGACCCAGGAGACCCCGTGACCGACCCGCATCAGTCCGCGACCTCGCCCGGCACCGACCAGGGCAGCATCGAGCGGCGCGCCGCCATCGCCGAGGCGCTCGGCAAGGAGGTGTGGCCCGCCGACCGCGACGCCCTGCTCGCCAAGGCGCAGGAGGGCAACGCCCCCGACCGGGTGCTGGGCGAGCTGCAGCGGCTGCCGGCCGGGCAGACGTTCGGCAACGTGCAGGAGGTCGCCGAGGCCCTGGGCCTGGGCACCGAGCAGCAGCGGTTCTGAAGGAGGACGACGTGGTCACGATGAAGGAGCCCAGCCCGGAGGCGCTGGCGAACGTCACGGAGGACAACGTCCGCACCCGCTCGCAGCTCCTCCCGGAGGAGCAGTCGGTCGGCGCCGCGGACGGCGACCGCGGGATGGCCGAGGTCGCCGCCGAGGTGATCCTCGCGGAGTCGGAGGAGCGGACGGTCAACACCGACCCCGACGACGCCCAGGGCGCCCACCGCAGCTCCGAGGAGACGGCGGACCTGCCCTGAGCGGGCCGCACGAGCACGAGGTCCAGCTGCGCTGGGGCGACGCCGACGCGTACGGGCACGTGAACCACGCCCGCGCGCTCGGCCCGCTGGAGGACGCGCGGCTGGCGATGGCCGCCGGCAGCCCCGGGACGGCGGACGGCCGCGAGCCGGACGTCATCCTGGCCCGGCTCGAGGTCGACTACCTGCGTCAGCTGCGCTACCGGCTGGGCGAGCGGCTGTGCGTCCGCAGCCGGGTGCTGCGGCTGGGCACGAAGTCGCTCACCGTCCGGCAGGAGCTGGAGCAGGACGGCGAGGTGGCGATCCGGGCCGACGCCGTCCTCGTGCTCTTCGACTTCGCCACCGACGCGAGCCGGCCGCTGACCGAGGCCGAGCGCGCGTACTGGAGCGGCTTCCAGGCGTGACGTCCTCCAGCGGGTTCGCGGAGCGCCGGGTGGCCGTCGCCGGCGACGTGACCCTGCGGGTGCGCGTCGGCGGCGAGGGCCCGCCCGTCGTCCTCCTGCACGGGCACCCCCGCACGCACACCACCTGGCACCGGGTCGCGCCGCTGCTCGCCGCGGCCGGGCACACGGTGGTCTGCCCGGACATGCGGGGCTACGGCCGGTCCACGGCGCCGCCCCCGGAGCCCGACCACCGGCAGCAGTCCAAGCGGGCGGTGGCCGGTGACGTGCTGGCGCTGATGCACGCCCTGGGCCACGAGCGCTTCGCCGTCGTCGGGCACGACCGGGGCAGCTACGTGGCGCTGCGCCTGGCGCTCGACCACCCCGCCGCGGTCAGCCACCTCGCGGTGGTCGACTGCATCCCGATCGTCGAGCACCTCGACCGTGCCGACGCGCGGTTCGCCACGGCCTGGTGGCACTGGTTCTTCCTCGCCCAGCCGGAGAAGCCCGAGCGCGCCATCGGTGCCGACCCGGTGGCCTGGTACGGGCTCGACGTCCCGGGCGCGGCGGAGGCGATGGGGGAGGAGAACCACGCCGACGTCGTCGCCGCCGTCCGGGACCCCGACACGGTGCGGGCGATGCTCGAGGACTACCGCGCCGGGCTCACCGTCGACCGCGCCCACGAGGAGGCCGACCGCGCGGCCGGCCGGCGGGTGCGCTGCCCGACCCTCGTGCTGTGGTCGGCCCGGGACGACCTCGAGGAGCTGCACGGCGACCCGCGCGCGATCTGGGCGCACTGGACCGACGACCTGCGCGGCGGCGGGCCGGTCGACAGCGGCCACCACGTCGCCGAGGAGGCGCCGGACGCCCTGGTCGCCGCGCTCGTCCCCTTCCTGGGTGACATGTGATCGCGGGGCTCGACCCGGGGTACGGCACGGGCATGCCCAAGACGACCAAGGCCGGCAAGGCGAAGAAGAGCGAGCTCCCCAGCACCCTGCAGCGCTCCGACGCCAAGGCGCAGCGGACCTTCGCCAAGGCCCACGACTCGGCGATGGACTCCTACGACGACGAGCGCCGCGCGAACCAGACCGCGTGGGCGGCGGTCAAGCACACCCACGAGAAGGTCGGCGACCACTGGCAGCCCAAGGCGGGCGGCAAGAAGGGCCCCTCCGACGCGCAGGCCGCCGGCGGCCGGGACACCGAGAAAAAGACCAAGGGCGGCGTCGACGCCAACGCCCCCAAGGCCCACCTGCTGGAGCTGGCCAAGGAGTTGGACATCTCCGGCCGCACGAAGATGAAGAAGAAGGAACTGGTCGACGCCATCCAGAAGGCGAACACCAAGGAGACGGCGAAGGCCCGCAAGAAGAAGAAGTAGGCCCGGTCAGCCGGTGGGGACCAGCAGCAGCTCCTCCTGCCGGCCACCGAGGTACTCCACGCCCGCCGCGGTGAGGACGACGCCCTCCTCCAGCCCCATCCGCACGCCCTGCCCGCCCCACTCGGGCACCGGCGCGCGGACGCACAGCTCGAGGGCGAACGCGGTGTCCGGGTGCAGGACGGCGGCGCCGGACCCCGGGACGCCGTCCTGCTCGTCCCACAGCCCGATCGCCGGCCCGGCGCCGTGCCCGTGCACCCCGATCGGGTGCGAGTACACCTCGCCCTCGATGCCCTCCGCCGCGGCCGCCGCCCGGGTCGCGGCCAGCACCTCGTCACCGGTGCGACCCGGCAGCATCTGCGCCGTGGTGAGGTCCTGCAGCCGCGTGCCCAGGGCGAACGCCCGCGCCAGCCCCGCCGGCGCGGCCGCCTCGCCCGTGCGCAGCACGTAGGCGGTCCGCTGCAGGTCACCGGACAGGCCGAGGGTCGTGGCGCCGACGTCGCAGTGCACCAGGTCGCCGGGGGCGACGGGCTCGTCGTAGGGCACGGCCGGGAGCAGGGTGCCGCGCTCGGCGGCCGGCGGCGCCCCCGCGCGCTGCAGGTCGACGACGGGGTGGAACCACGGGGCCAGGCCCAGATCGGTGAGCCGCTGCCGCAGCCACCAGGCCAGGTCGGCGGCGGTGGTCTCGCCGACCCGGAGGACGGCGGGGGAGAAGGCCTCGCCGACGACCTCCTGCAGCCGGGTGCCCAGGGCCCGCAGCACCGCCGTCTCCTCGGGCAGCCGCGTCTCCAGCCACCGGACGGCGAGCGGCTCGGCGGGGACCAGCCGGTCGGCCCACGGCCCGAGCGCCGCCAGGAGCAGGCCGTGATCGGAGTGCGAGAGCCCGTCGGCGGCCGCGAAGGCCCCGGAGACGTCGACCCCGATCGCCCGCGGCGCGGCCTGCTCGACGAACCGGCGCACCGCGGCCCACTGCGAGCACTCGTAGGGCAGGCCGGGCAGCTCGTCGTCCGACCACGCCGGCAGGAACTGGCCGACCGGGTAGCGGGAGACCGCGACCGGGGTGACCCCGTCGTCGCTGCGGTGCAGCACCAGGATCGTGCGGCGGCGTGCCGACAGCCAGGTGGCGGGCAGCAACGTGCCGAGCACCGGGTCCTCCGCGTTCTCGCGCCCGACCACCAGCCAGAGGTCGATGCCGGCGTCGTCCATCAGCCCGGGCAGCACGTCGAGCAGCCGCTCGGTCAGCCACCGGTCGCGGACGTCGGCCTGCTCCCGCAGCGGGAGCGGCACCACCCGCGTCGGGTCGGCGACCTGGAGCGATACCCCGGGTGTGCGGACGAGGACCACGCAGACAGGGAAGCAGACAACCGCCGAACGCACCTTCCGGACGGCGAGGTCCCGCAACCGGTCAGCCCGCCTGCGCCTCCGGCTCCGGGGCGGTCGTGCGGGCCGGCGCGCTGCGCGGACGCGGCGTGAGGATCGCGGCGACGCGGTCCCGGCCGGCCTGCTTGGCCTGGTACATGGCGGCGTCCGCGCCGTCGATCAGCCGCCACAGCCCGTCGGTCGCGTCCTCGCCGTCGGCCGGGCGGACCAGCGCGATGCCGATCGAGGCGGTGACCGCGTGCCCGTCGTCGGTGCGCGCGGCGGCGACCGCGGCGCGTAGCCGCTCGGCCAGCCGGTTGGCCTCGGCCGCGTCCCCGACCACGCCCAGCACGGCGAGCTCCTCGCCGCCGAGCCGGGCCAGCACGTCGGCGGGGCGGACGCTCGCCGACAGCGCCGCGGCGACGGCCCGCAGGACGGCGTCGCCGGCGGCGTGCCCGTGGGTGTCGTTGAGCTGCTTGAAGTGGTCGAGGTCGAGCACCAGGGCGACCACCCGGCTGCCCTCGCGGCGGGCCTGCCGCCAGACGCGGCCGGCCTGCTCCTCCAGGTGGCGGCGGTTGCTCAGCCCGGTGAGCGGGTCGTGCAGGGACAGCTGCTGGGTCGCCGCCAGCAGCCGCTGGACCCGCCGGCGCAGCAGGTAGACGCCGGCCGCGGCCAGGTCGAGCACCGCGGCGTTGACGCAGACCTGCACGACCAGGCCGCTGACGCTGTCGTAGTTGCCCCACAGCGCCCCGGTCAGGACCGCCGGCGTGACGACCAGGTGCAGGCCCAGCATCCAGCCGTCGAGGAACCAGGCCGCGACGAAGGCGGCCAGGAGCATCATCAGCGGTGTCGCGTAGCGAGCCGGGTCGGTGATCGACAGCGCCACCACCAGGTAGACGAGGTCACCGAGCAGGACCAGGCCGAAGACCGTCCAGCGCCCCGTGCGCTGCCCGATCGCCAGCGGCACCGCCACGGCCACCAGCAGCGCCATCGTGGCGGCGTACACCCCCCGCGGGGCGCCCTCCCGGATCACGCCGTCGACCAGCAGGTTGACCGAGCCCATCAGGGCCCCGCTGAGCAGCAGCACCGCGATGGTCAGGGCCGCTATCCGGGTGTCGGCACGCGCCGGCCCCGCTGTGGTCGTCGACGCCCCCGCGCCCCGTCGTCCTCGCACCGGTGCAGGATGCCGCACGGCTCCGACGGATCGGGACGCCGCCGTCGCCGGGGACGCACGACCGGGTGGGCAGGACACCTGACCGGGGGCCAGGCTGGAGGGGTGACGCACCTGGACCCCGCCCTCGTCGACGTCCGCACCCTCGCCGACCACCCGCTGCGGGAGGCCGGCTCGTCGGCCCTGCGCATGGTCGCGCCCGGCAAGGTCACCGCCGGCCGCTTCGGGCTGGTGGAGTACCGGCTGGCCCCGCACAGCCGCGGCGCCGACCCGCACTACCACCAGACGTTCTCCGAGTCCTTCTACGTCGTCTCCGGCGAGCTCACGCTCTTCGCCGGCGACCGGTGGCAGGCGTGCCGGGCGGGGGACTTCGCGCTGGCCCACGAGCGCGGCGTGCACGGCTTCCGCAACGACTCCGACGAGCCGGCGACCTTCCTGATCCTGTTCACGCCGGGCATCGCCCGGGAGGCCTTCTTCGCCGAGATGGCCGAGTTGCGCCGCAGCGGGCGGACGCCGAGCCCGGAGGAGATGACCGCCTTCTACGCCCGGCACGACCAGGTCATGGTCGATGTCTGAGCCGCAGGCCTACCTGCTCAACGACCGGGTGACCGTGGTCGTGGAGGCCACGGACGACGGCCCCCGCTACGTGCTGCGCGACACCGCCGCCCACCGGGCGGAGATGGCGGCGGCGTTCGGGCCGGACTCCGAGGAGGCCACCGAGCCCGACGAGTCGGTCGAGCTGACCGAGGACCTGCAGGTGCGCCTCGGCATCGGCCTGGTGTCGCTGTGGGACTACACGGGGAACCGTCCCGGGCCGGTGGAGGACCGGCGCGGGAAGGGCTGAGGTCCTACGGTCCGTTGCAGGGGGTGCTCCCGCTCCGGGGAGCCGTCGAGATGGAGGTGTCCGTGGCCGAGGGTCCGTGGTTCTACTGCCTCAAGCACCACACCGTGGAGGACCGCGACGGCTGCGCCGAGCGGCACCGGCTCGGGCCGTACGCGACCCGCCAGGAGGCCGAGCACGCGCTGCAGTCGGTCGCCGAGCGGGAGGAGAAGCTCTCCCGGGAGGACCGCGCCTGGGAGGGCGACTGAACGACCCCTCACCGCCCCCGGCATGATCGGCCGGGGGCGCCGGAGGGTCCGGGGTCGCGAGGAGGCACCGTGTCGGACGGACGCGCCGTGGAGGAACTGGTCGTCGGGGTGCTCGGGGGCACCGGACCGCAGGGGCGGGGCCTGGCCGTGCGGCTGGCCGCCGCCGGGCAGCGGGTGCTGCTCGGCTCGCGGGACGGCGACCGCGCCGCGGAGGTCGCCACCCAGGTCGCCGAGCGCGCGTCGACCGCCGGCGGGCTGGAGGCCTCGGTGCGGGGCGGCGGGAACGCCGACGTCGCCGGCGCCGCGGACCTGGTGATCGTCGCCGTGCCGTTCGCCGGGCACGCCGCGACGCTGGCGGAACTGGCCGAGCCGCTGGCGGGCAAGGTCGTCGTCGACTGCGTGGTGCCGATGGGCTTCGACGAGCTCGGCGCCTACGTGCTCGAGGTGCCGGAGGGTTCCGTGGCCCAGCAGGCGGCCGGGCTGCTGCCCGACTCGCACGTGGTCGGGGCGTTCCACCACCTCTCCGCCGTCCTGCTCGAGGACCTCTCGAAGCCCACCCTCGACGGCGACGTGATGGTGGTCGGCGACGACCGCGCCTCCACCGACCTGGTGCAGGCGCTGGCCGGCCGGCTGCCGGGCATGCGCGGCATCTACGCCGGCCGGCTGCGCAACGCGTTCCAGGTCGAGGCCCTGACGATCAACCTCGTGTCGGTCAACCGCCGCTACAAGGCGCACGCCGGCGTCCGCATCACCGACGTCTGACCCGTCCGCCCGCGCGACCGCCGCGCCGCCGCGCCGGGCACTCTGCGGGCGACGTCCGCACTCCGCCGGTGTGATCCCGCCGGCAGAGTGCGGAGACCACCGGCACAGTGGCCGTCCACACGCTGCGCGGCCGTCCCCCGTCGGCGCCGTGGCGCCCCCTCGCCACGGAGCGCGGGCGATGGTCGGGCCATGGAGACCTGGGAGCCGTCCGAGCTCGTCCTGCGCCGCGCCGCCCTCGCCGAGGGCTGGTCGGACGAGGAGCTGGACAGGCGCATCCGTCGCGGTGAGCTGACGCGGCTCCGTCCTGGTGCGTACGTCCCGCCCGACGTCGCCCGGGACGCCGGACGACGGCACCGCCGGCTGGTCGACGCCACTCTCGCAGCACTCCGCCGGCCGGCCGTGGTGAGCCACCAGTCCGCGGCCGTCGTCCACGGCCTGCCGCTGTGGGGTGTCCCGCTGGGCCGGGTGCACGTCACCCGCATCCCGCCGGCGACGGCGGAGGTCGGCCGTGCCCTGCACTGCCACGTCGCCCGGTTGCGCGAGGACGACGTCGTGGTCGTGGACGGCGTGGCCGTGACCGGCGTCGTGCGCACCGTCCTCGACCTGGCCCGCACCCTCCCGTTCGAGGCGGCGGTCGTGACTCTCGACGCGGCACTGCACCGCCGTCGGCTCGACCCGGTGCGGCTGGCGGAGGGGCTGGCCGAGCTGGGCCGGGTGCCCGGGGTCCGGTCCGCCACGCGCGCCGTCCGGTTCGCCGACGGCCGCAGCGAGAGCGTCGGCGAGAGCCGCAGCCGGGTGCTCCTGCACCACCTCGGGATGATGCCGTCGACGATCCAGTACGAGGTGTCCGACGCCGCGGGCACCAGCCTGGGCCGCGCGGACTTCGCGTGGGAGGACGAGCGGGTGGTCGGGGAGTTCGACGGCCGCGTCAAGTACGGCGGGTTGCTCCGGCCCGGTCAGGACCCCGGCGACGCCGTCTTCGACGAGAAGCTCCGCGAGGACGCCATCCGCGACCGGGACCTGGGCGTCGTCCGCTGGATCTGGCGCGAGCTGACCCCGCAGGTCCTCGGCCCGCGCGTCCACCGCGCCCTGGAACGAGGTCGTCGCCGCCGCGCCTGACACGGGACTCTGCCGGCGTGTCCGGACGTTGCGGGTCCGATCCCGCCGGCAACGTCCCGAGACCGCCCGCAGAGTGGGGGCGGGCGGGCGCCGCAGAGTGGGGCCGGGAACCGGGGACTACTCGAAGGAGTGCTCGGGGCCGGGGAAGGTGCCGCCGCGGACGTCGTCGGCGTACTCCCGGGCCGCGCGCAGCAGCTCGGCGCGCAGGTCGGCGTACTTCTTGACGAAGCGCGGCACCCGCCCGCCGGTGAACCCGGCCATGTCGGGCCACACCAGCACCTGCGCGTCGGTGTCGACGCCCGCGCCGATGCCGATCGTCGGGATCCGCAGCTCCTTGGTCACCTCGCCGGCGATCGCGGCGGGCACCATCTCCAGGACGACGGAGAACGCGCCGGCCTCCTCGACCGCGTGCGCGTCGGCGCGCAGCTGCTCGGCGCCGGCGCCGCGGCCCTGCACCCGGAACCCGCCCAGGGCGTGCTCGCTCTGCGGGGTGAACCCGATGTGCGCCATGACCGGGATCCCCGCGTCGACCAGCGCCCGGATCTGCGCGGCCACCCGCACCCCGCCCTCGAGCTTGACCGCCTGCGCCCCGCCCTCCTTCATCAGCCGGAAGGCGTTCTCCAGCGCCTGCTGCGGGCCGGCCTCGTAGCTGCCGAAGGGCATGTCGGCCACGACCAGCACCCGCGAGGTGGAGCGGGTCACGGCCTTGGTGAGCAGCAGGATGTCCTCGACGGTCACCGGCACGGTGGAGGTGTGCCCGAGCACGACGTTGCCCGCCGAATCGCCGACGAGCAGCACCGGGATGCCGGCCTCCTCGAACACCGACGCGCTGACGGTGTCGTAGGCGGTGAGCATCGCCCACTTCTCGCCGCGCTCCTTGGCCTGCTGGAGGTGGTGGACGCGCACCCGCGCGGTCGACGTCCCCCCGTACAGCGGCGACTCGGTCATGCCTGGGCTCCCTCGCGGACGGTCGGCAGGGTCTCCCGCCAGCGGTTGGTGATCGGCAGCCGGCGGTCCCGGCCGAACGCCTTGAGGCTGATCTTGGTGCCGGGGGCCGACTGCCGGCGCTTGAACTCCGCGGCGTCGACCAGCCGCAGCACCCGCGCCACGACCTCGGGATCGTGCCCGCGCTCGAGCAGCTGGGCCATGCCGAGGTCGCGGTCGACGTAGTCGGCGACCACCGCGTCGAGCTCCTCGTAGGAGGGCAGCGAGTCGGTGTCGACCTGCCCGGGCGCGAGCTCGGCCGACGGCGGCTTGTCGATCGAGTTCTGCGGGATGGGCTCGGTCTCGCCGCGGTCGCGGGCGTACGCGTTGCGCCAGCGGGCCAGCTCCCACACCAGGGTCTTGGGCACGTCCTTGATCGGCGCGAAGCCGCCGGCGGAGTCGCCGTACAGCGTCGAGTAGCCGACGGCGACCTCGCTCTTGTTCCCGGTGGTCAGGAGCAGGTGCCCGTGCTGGTTGGACAGCCCCATGAGCAGCGTGCCCCGCACCCGCGCCTGCAGGTTCTCCGCGGCGACGCCGGACAGCTCCACCGACGTCTCGTACGCGTCGACCATCGGCTTGATCGGCACCACGGAGTAGTGCAGCCCGGTCCGCCGGGCCAGGTCCTCGGCGTCGGACAGCGAGTGCTCGGTCGACCACCGCGACGGCAGCCCCACCCCGTGCACCCGGTCGGCGCCCAGGGCGTCGACGGCGAGCGCGGCGCAGACCGCCGAGTCGATCCCGCCCGACAGCCCCAGCACGACCGAGGGCATGCCGTTCTTGTCGATGAAGTCCTTCAGCCCCAGGACCAGCGCGCGCCAGACCTCCTCGCAGTCGCTCAGCGGTTCGGCGACCGTCCCCGGCCGCGCCTCGAACGGCGCCACCGGCTCGGTCGAGACCACGTGCCGGGTCACGGTCATCGGCCCGATCCGGCCCTCCCGCCGCTCGGGCACCGACGCCGGGTCGATCGCCAGGTCGACGGTCGCCAGGTGCTCGACGAACTGCGGGGCGCGGGCCAGCAGCGTGCCGTCGGCGGAGACCGCCATCGAGTCGCCGTCGAAGACGAGCTCGTCCTGCCCGCCCACCTGGTTGCAGTAGACGATGGTGGCCCGCGCCTCGGCCGCCCGGCGGCGCACCAGCGGCAGCCGCAGGTCGTCCTTGGCCCGCTCGTAGGGCGAGGCGTTGGGGGAGAGGACGACGTCCACCCCGGCCTGGCCGGCGACCCCGCACGGGCCGCCCTCGACCCACAGGTCCTCGCAGATGGTCAGGGCGACGTCCACCCCGTGCAGCCGGACCACCGGCAGCTCGGTGCCGGGCACGAAGTAGCGGGCCTCGTCGAAGACCCCGTAGTTGGGCAGGTGCCGCTTGTAGTAGCGGACGACGACCTCGCCGCCGTGCAGCAGCGCGGCCGCGTTGCGCGGAGCGCCGTGCCGCGGGTTGGCGTCGGCCGGCCGGTCCTCCTCGGCCGTGGGCGGCTCGTCGACGGCGGCCGGGCCGGGCCCCTCGGTGTGCGCCAGGTAGCCGACGACCACGGCGGTGTCCCCGAGCCCGCGGCGGCCGAGCTCGGCGGCCAGCTCCACCAGCGCCCGCTCGCTGGCCCGGGCGAAGGACTCGCGCAGCACCAGGTCCTCGGGCGGGTAGCCGGTCAGGGTCATCTCGGGGAAGACGACGACGTGCGCGCCGGCCTCGGCCGCCCGCGCCGTCCAGTCGACGACTAGCCCGGCGTTGCCGGTGACGTCGCCGACGCGGGTGTCCACCTGGGCGAGGGCCACTCTGAGCTGCAGCTGTTCTCCCACGCGCCCATCCAACTCCGCGCTCCCGGGGGCGGCGAGGCGGGTCCCGGGTGACGCACTCAGCCGCCGAGCAGCGCCGCCAGCTGGTCGGCGTGGTCGCGCTGGTGGCCGGGGAGGAAGGCGAGGAGGTCGGCCACGGTGACGGGTCCGTCGGTCTCGTGCACGCCGGCCCGGTCCAGCTCCTCGGGCCGCAGCCCGGCCACGCTGCGGACCAGCGCCGCCTGGGCCGCCCGCAGGTGCTCGACCAGCTGCACCGGCGGCACCGCCCGGTAGCCGGCCAGCCGGGCCGGGTCGGTGGGCACGAAGTCGGGCAGCAGCGGCCGGTCCTCGGTGCGCAGCCGGTAGATGCGCTCGGTGAACACCAGCGCGCTGTCGCGCAGGTGGCCGGCGACCTCGCGCGGGGTCCAGTCGAGCTCCGCGGAGTACGCCGGGAAGTGGCCGAGGCGCTGCAGCTCCGCGCGCGCGGCGGGGGAGAGGCGGGCGTCCCAGCTCTCGCAGGCGAGGGCGCGGGTCAGCCGGACGTCCACGCGCGCCTGCTGACGGGCCAGGGAGTCGGTGGTCTCGGCGACGAGGTCGCGTACGGCGGTCATGCCCTCGGAGCCTCCCGAGCCGGCGGCGGCCTCCCCAGGGCCTTCCGGCTCCCCGGGGTGTGAGCTCGGTCTCAGTCCGGCGTCCCCGACGCGCGGGGTACCGGGGCGTGTGCCCGCGGCGCGGACCGGGCAGGCTGGGGGAGCCGACACACCCCGGCGGTTCACACAAGGGCAACGAGCGGACTGGATCATGGCCAGCATGGACCGACAGCAGGAGTTCGTCCTGCGCACCCTCGAGGAACGCGACATCCGCTTCGTGCGGCTGTGGTTCACCGACGTCTCGGGCTACCTCAAGGCGGTGGCGGTGGCGCCGGCCGAGATCGAGGCGGCCTTCGCCGAGGGCATCGGCTTCGACGGCTCGGCGATCGAGGGCTTCGCCCGCGTCTACGAGTCGGACATGCTCGCCAAGCCCGACCCCGGCACGTTCCAGGTGATGCCCGCCCGCGCCGGCCGGGCCAGCGACACCGCGCGGATGTTCTGCGACATCACGCTGCCCGACGGGTCGCCGTCGTGGGCCGATCCGCGGCACGTGCTGCGCCGTGCGCTGGGCAAGGCCGCCGACATGGGCTTCACCTTCTACACCCACCCCGAGGTGGAGTTCTTCCTGCTGAAGGACCTGCCCACCGACGGCAGCCCGCCCGAGCCGGCCGACACCGGCGGCTACTTCGACCTCTCCACGCACAACGTGGCGCACGACTTCCGCCGGGAGGCGGTCTTCGCGCTGGAGGCCATGGGGATCTCGGTGGAGTTCAGCCACCACGAGGTCGCGCCGGGCCAGCAGGAGATCGACCTGCGCTACGCCGACGCGCTGTCGATGGCCGACAACATCATGACCCTGCGGCACGTGGTCCGGGAGGTCGCGCTCGGCCAGGGCGTGTACGCCACGTTCATGCCCAAGCCGTTCACCGACCTGGCCGGCTCGGCGATGCACACGCACCTGTCGCTGTTCGAGGGCGACCGCAACGCCTTCCACGACCCGGCCGACCCGATGAAGCTGTCGACGACCGGCAAGCAGTTCATCGCCGGGCTGCTCGCCCATGCCCGCGAGGTCACCGCCGTCACCAACCAGACGGTCAACTCCTACCGCCGGCTGCTGGCCGGCACCGAGGCGCCCACCGCCGCCACCTGGGGGCGGGCCAACCGGTCGGCGATGGTGCGGCTGCCCAGCTACAAGCCGAGCAAGGCGCAGTCGGCCCGGGTGGAGGTCCGGACGCCGGACTCGGCCTGCAACCCCTACCTCACCTTCGCCGTCCTGCTCGCCGCCGGCCTGCGCGGGATCGAGAAGGGCTACGAGCTGCCGCCCGAGGCCGAGGACGACGTCTGGTCGCTGACCGACACCGAGCGGCGCGCGGCGGGGTACGAGGACCTGCCCGTGTCGCTGGGCGAGGCGCTGACGGCGATGCAGGGCAGCGAGCTGGTCGCCGAGACCCTCGGCGAGCACGTCTTCGAGTTCTTCCTCCGCAACAAGTGGGAGGAGTTCAACTCCTACCGGCAGAACGTCACGCCGTTCGAGCTCAAGCGGTACCTGCCCGGCCTCTGACCCCGGGCGGCGTCACCCGACCCGGTCGCGGCCGTGCCCGTGGGCCTCGCGTGTGCGAGGCTCCGCGGGCCCGGCGACGCTCGGGGAGGGCAGGTGGCGATCGATCGCAAGGGGACGGCGCGGCGGCCGGACCCCGTGCTGCTCGCCGGCGCGCTCCTGGTCGTCGCGCAGACCGTCGTGCGCGCCCTGGTCGTCGTCCCCTCGTACTACTCGCAGGACGACTTCCACCACATGTTCCTGGCCCGCGAGCTGGGGCTGTCCGCCGAATACCTGGTCCGGGACCACAACGGGCACCTGGAGATCGGGCTCAACCTCGTCGTCTGGCTGCTCGGCCGCGACGCCGGCCTGTCGTTCCTGCCGGCCGCGCTGTGCCTGCTGACCCTCCAGCTCGTCGCCTCCTGCCTGCTGCTGGCGGTGCTGCGGCAGGTCGCCGGCCGGTCCCCGTGGCTGCTGGTCCCCCTCGCCGGGTACCTGTTCACCCCGCTGGCCCTGCCGGTCGCCACGTGGTGGGCCGCCGGGCTGGAGGCGCTGCCGCTGCACATCGCCCTGCTCACCGCCCTGCTGGGCCTGCTCCGGGCGCTGCGCGGCGGGTCGCGGTGGTGGACCGCGGTCGCCGTCGCGGGGCACGCGCTCGGGCTGCTCTTCTACGAGAAGGCGCTGCTGGTCCTCCCCGCGCTGCTGGCCTTCCTGCTGCTGGTCGAGTGGGCGGGCGAACCGCCGGGCGCCCGGCTGCGGCTCCTGGTCGGCAGCCGGGCCCTGCTGCTGCCGCACGTGCTCCTCACGGCGGCGTACGTCCCGCTGTACCTCTCCGTCGTGGACTCCACCGCGTCGCTGGACGTCGACCCGGGGCGGGCGCTGTCGGCGGCCGGCGAGACGGTCTCGCGGCTGCTGCTCCCCGGGGTGCTCGGCGGTCCCTGGACCGGCGGCGCGGAGAACACGGTGTTCCCGGACGTCGGGTCGCGGCGCGCCCTGCTCGCGGCCCTGGTCGTGCTGGCCGTCGTCGGGGTCAGCGTGTGGCTGCGGGGCCGGCGGGCGGTGCAGGCGTGGGTGCTGGTGTGCGGCTACGTCGCCGTCGACCTCGCGCTCGTGCAGGTCGGGCGCGCCGACTTCCTCGAGCACGTCGTCCGTGACCCGAGGTACCTCACCGACGCCCTGCCGGTCGTCGCGATCGGGACCTGCGCCGCGTTCGCCCGGCCGCCCGCGGGCCCGGGCGCGCAGCCGCGGGCGACCGCGGCCCGGTCCGCGGCCCGGTCCGCTGCCGGGCCCCTGGCCGCCGTCGCCGCGCTGGTGGCCAGCTGCCTGTTCTCCACCGCGGCCCTGGCCGAGGACGTGCAGCACCGCGACTCCCGGGACTACGTCGAGGGCGTGGTCGCCGCGATCGACGGCGACCCGGCGGCGTCCGTGCTGAACACCGATCTGCCGTTCGGGATCAACCTCTTCCCCGAGCCCGCCGACGTGCGCGAGCTGCTGCAGACCCTCGGGGTGGAGCGGGAGTTCGACCGGCCGGGCACCGACGTCCGCATGTTCGACGGGGAGGGCCGGCTCTGGCCGGTCCAGCTCCTCGCCCCCCGGCTGCAGGCGACCGGGCCGGTGGCCGGGTGCGGGTGGCGGCTGGGCCAGGGCTGGCAGCGGGTGGGGGAGCTGGCCGGGGGCGACCCGGACCTCGCGGTGCTCCAGGTCGCCTACCTGAGCGGGGCGGAGGCGACGCTGCACCTGTCGGTGGGCGGGGACCAGCAGCAGCTCGAGCTGCCGCCGGGTCTGGGGCGAGCGAGCTTCGTCGTCACCGGGCAGCAGGGCCCGGTCGAGGTGCGGGGAACGGGCGTGGCGCCGGGCACGGTGTGCGTGGACGGCGTCGCCGTCGGCACGCCGTGGCCGGACCAGCGGGGCTGAGGCCGGTCAGCGGAGGACGGCGTCCCCCACGACGCCGGCCCCGACGCACAGCCGGAGTCCCGGGGTCTGCACCGCCACGAGCAGCTCGCCGCCGCCGCCGGTGAGCCGGAGGTAGAGGACGCCGACGCCCTCCCCGACCGGGGCGCGCACCGGGTCCCCGGCCGGCAGTCCCACGGCGACGGTGCCGTCCCGGTCGGCGACGTAGCCGAACCGGGCCGTCCACTCCGCGTCGGGCACGGGGCCGTCCAGCGCGACCGCGGTGGGCGCCCCGGGGACGACGGACCAGCCGCACACCGGCACCGGCCCGGGGACGACGGTCACCACCGGCTCGACCTCGGCCGGCCGCAGCACCCCGGCGTCGTCGAGCATCCGCAGCTCCGTGGTCCAGGCGGCGAACGGCGGCCGGTCCTCCAACGGCGACAGCGCGTGCGAGAGCACGTGGTGCGGGTGGAAGTCGGGCCCGAGCACGTCGGCGGGGGCCGGCTGGTCGAGCAGCGGGGCGGGGCCCGCGGCCGCGAGTGAGACGCGCGCGGCGGCGAGCCAGGCGCCCGTCCGGTCGTCCTCCCAGGCCCGGCCGTGGGAGACCGTCGCCGTCAGCGCGTTGACCACGAACACCGCCGTGGCCGCGGTCCAGGCGACGGCCGTCGCGGCCCGGCGCACCGGAGGGCGCACCGGGCCGCGGTCCGTGCCGGCAACCGCGGTGCCGCGACGGCCGCGGAGGGGCAGCACCGCGAGCATCGCCCCCGCGGCGGGGAGCAGGACGGACTCCACCGGGTAGTAGCGGCCGGCGAGCGGCAGGACCTCGCCCAGCCCCAGCGAGCCCCGGCCGGCGGCGGCCATGACCAGTCCCGCGGCGCAGGTGCCGAGCGCCAGCAGCCAGAGCAGGACCGCACCCCGCCGGCGCGCGCAGGTCCAGAGCGCCGCGGCCAGGACGACCAGCGCGCCGGCCCGGACGACCCCCGGCTGCAGCACCGCCAGCGGGGTGGCGCCCGGGAAGGTGTCCCACTCCGTCGGCCCGCCGGACACCGCGGCGGCCAGCACGCGGAAGCCGGTCCGGACGGTGCGCACGACGTCGTCCGTGCCGCCGGCGCTCACGGGCGGGTCGGTCCGGGTGCCGAGGTAGACGGCGGCCCAGGCGCCGGTCACGGCGAGCGCGGCGGTCCACAGCAGCCACCCGCGGCGCAGCGCCGCGACGACCGGCCACCGCGTGCCCTCGGTCACCAGGACGACGGCGACCACCCCGACGCCGATCCACGGCAGCAGGAGCGCCTTGAGGTAGAAGAGCAGGGTCCCCGCGTAGACCAGGGCCGCGCGCAGCGCGTACCAGCGGGAGCCCGTGCGCACCAGCTGCACGGCCTCGGCGAGGAAGCACGCCAGCCCGATCTGCAGGGGCAGCGAGTTCAGCGAGGCGGCCCACCACGTGAGCGAGCCCAGCGTGAGCGGGGTGAACAGGCCGACCGCCAGCGGGACCAGCAGCAGCGGGCGGTCGCCGAGCAGGACCCGCAGCAGGCGCCACAGCGCCAGCGAGGCGAGCAGCTGCAGCACGACCAGCACGAGGGTCGCCGCCCACCACTCCAGCGGCCCGAGGCGTTCGACCACCCCGGCGAGCAGGAACGCGCCGGGCATGAAGTGCCCGTCGTAGTCGGTGGCCAGGTAGGACGGCGACAGCAGCGAGCCGACGTCGGCCAGGTGCAGCATCCGGAGGTCGTCCCCGTACCAGTCGCGCCCGGCCACCAGCCACCAGCGGACGAGCACCTGGGCGGCGACCAGGGCCAGGGCGGCGTCGCGGACCCAGCGGGCCGACGGCCGGGCGGGGCCCTCCGGGGCAGGCACGGTGGCCCGGTCCTCGGTCGCCACCGGCATCCGCTGCCTCCTCCACACCACGGGCGGGCCGCGGTCGGACAGGAGCGCGATCGTAGGGCGGCCGACCGAGGTCCCGCACGGTCTCGTCCTCCCGGCCGGACGGGGGTCCGCGGCTAACCTCGACGCGTGTCCGACCGCCCCGCGCGCCTGCTCGTCGTCGTCCCGAGCCCGACCGACCCGCCGGCCCGGCTGGGGGAGTGGCTGCGCGAGGCGGGCCTCGAGCTCGACGAGCGGTCGGTGCGGGAGGGCGACGGGCTGCCCGCCGACCTGACCGGCCACGACGGCCTGCTGGTGATGGGCGGCCCGCAGTCGTCCCTGGACGACGACGAGACCTCGCCGGAGCTCGTCGGCGTCCGGCACCTGCTCGCGCAGGCGGTGGCGGCCGACCTCCCCGTGCTGGGCGTCTGCCTGGGCGCCCAGATGCTGGCGATGGCCGGCGGCGGACGGGTCCGGGTCGGCGTCGAGGGCCCCGAGGTGGGCGCCACGCTGGTCGCCAAGCGCGACGCCGCCGAGCACGACCCGCTGTTCGGGCCGCTGCCGCTGTCGCCGGACGTCGTCCAGTGGCACCACGACGAGATCAGCGAGCTGCCGGCCGGCGCGGTCCTGCTGGCGAGCAGCCCGCAGTACCCGAACCAGGCCTACCGGGTCGGCCGGCACGGCTACGGGCTGCAGTTCCACGTCGAGACGACGCCGCAGACGGTGCGGGCCTGGGCCGACAGCGACCCGGTCGGGGTGGCCGCCTCGCCGTACGACCCGGCCGAGCACGAGGCCCGCGCCGCCGCGACCGCCGACGACCTCGCCGCGGTCTGGAAGCCGTTCGCCGCCCGCTTCGCCGAGCTCGTCCGCGCGGTCGCGGAGGCCCGCTCGTGACCGGGCTCGCGGGGTCACGCACGGGCAGAGCACGCCCCGGCACGAGGACGGCGGGCGCCGGCGAGGAGGTCTCGTGACCGCGGCGCAGGAGCGGGAGATCCCGCGGCGGGCCGTCGTCCGGCTGGTCCGCTTCGGCTTCCAGGACGGCGAGAAGGCCGCCGAGCTGCTGTCCGACCCGGCGCTGGGTCTCTGGGACCTGGAGCGCAACGAGCCGGCCGACCCCGAGGCCGGGTCCGTCGTCTCGGCGCTGGCCCGCGCCGGGGACCCGGACCTCGCCCTGTTCTCCCTGCGCCGGCTGGTGGAGTCGCTGGACCGCGACGACCCCTCCGGCGGCGCCGCGGCCACCCTGCTGGCCCGGCTCCGCGGCTCGGCTCAGCTGCGCAGCCGGCTGCTGGCGGTGCTCGGCGCGAGCTCCGGGCTGGCCGACCACCTGGCCGCCCACCCGGGCGACTGGCAGGAGCTGGACGACGACGGCGACGGCGAGGGCCGCGGCGCCACCCGGCCCACCCCGCAGGGCCTGCAGCGGCAGATGCTCGAGGCGGTCGGCGCCGACCCCGACGACCCGCCGTGGGGCGTGCGCCTGGGCCGCGGCGCCCCGGACGCCAGCCCGCAGCGGGTCGCGGCGCTCCGGCTGGCCTACCGCCGGGCGATCCTCTCGCTGGCCGGCCGCGACCTCGGCGACGGGCTGGCCGCCGAGGAGGCCGCGGCCGAGCTCGCCGACATCGCCGCCGCCGTCCTCACCGCCGGCCTGGCCGTCGCCGTCGCCGAGCAGCCGGAGTCGGCCGCCCCGTGCCGGCTGGCGGTCATCGCGCTGGGCAAGACCGGCGGCCGCGAGCTCAACTACGTCAGCGACGTCGACGTGGTCTTCGTGGCCGAGCCCGTCGACCCCGCCGACCCCGAGGCGCCGGCGATCAGCAGCGCCACCCGGGTCGCCGCGGCCCTGATGCGCGTGTGCCGGGAGGCGGCCTGGGAGGTCGACGCCGCCCTGCGCCCCGAGGGCAAGGCCGGCGCGCTGGTCCGCACCCTCAACGGGCACACCACCTACTACCGGCAGTGGGCGCACACCTGGGAGTTCCAGGCGCTGCTGAAGATGCGGCCGGTGGCCGGGGACCCCGACCTGGGCCGCGCCTACGTCGAGGAGCTGTGGCCGCGGGTGTGGGAGGCCGGCGACCGCCCCGGCTTCGTCGCCGAGGTGCAGGCCATGCGCCGGCGGGTGGAGGCCAACATCCCGGCCGGCCAGGCCGACCGCGAGCTCAAGCTCGGCCGCGGCGGCCTGCGCGACGTCGAGTTCGCCGTCCAGCTGCTGCAGCTGGTGCACGGCCGGGTCGACGCCTCCCTGCGGGTGGGCGGCACGCTGCCGGCGCTGCGGGCGCTGTCGGCCGGCGGCTACGTGGGCCGGGACGACGCGGCCACGTTGATCGCCTCGTACCGCTTCCTGCGCACCGTCGAGCACCGGCTGCAGCTGCTGCGGCTGCGCCGGACGCACCTGCTGCCCACCGACGAGCAGCAGCTGCGCTGGCTGGCCCGCTCGCTGGGCTACAAGCCCGACCACCGCGGCGACGCGGTCGCGGTGCTCGACGCCGAGCTGGCGCTGCACACCCGCGAGGTGCGCCGGCTGCACGAGAAGCTCTTCTACCGCCCGCTGCTGTCGGCGGTGGCGAAGGTGCCGGCCGAGGCGGCCCAGCTGGGCTCGAAGGCGGCCGGCGACTGGCTGCGCGCGCTGGGCTTCGCCGACCCCGAGGGCGCCCTGCGGCACATGGGCGCGCTGACCGGCGGGGTCTCGCGCTCGGCATCGATGCAGAAGTACCTGCTGCCGGTGGTGCTGCAGACGCTGGCCGCCTGCCCGAACCCCGACGCCGGCCTGCTGGCCTACCGGCAGGTCAGCGAGGCCCTCGGCGGCAACCAGTGGTTCCTGCGGCTGCTGCGCGACGAGGGCCAGGTGGCCGAGCGGCTGGCCCAGCTGCTCGGGTCCAGCCAGTACGTGGCGGGACTGCTGTCCCGGGCGCCGGAGGCGCTGCGGCTGCTCGCCGACGACGACGAGCTCGAGCCGCGCTCCGCCGCCGCGCTGACCTCGGCCTGGCGGCAGGCGGCGGGGCGGGCGCCGGACGCCGAGGCCGGCATCCGGGTGCTGCGCGGGCTGCGCCGCCAGGAGCTGCTGCGGGTGTCGTCGGCCGACCTGCTCGGCCGCCTCGACGTCGTCCGGGTGGGCCGCGCGCTCACCGACGTCGCCGTCGCCACCCTGCGCGTCGGGCTCGACGTCGCCGTGCGGGCGCACGCCGCGCAGGCCGGCATCGCGCCGCAGGACCTGCCGGTCGACATGGCGGTCATCGGGATGGGGCGCCTCGGCGGCGGCGAGATGGGCTACGGCTCGGACGCCGACGTCCTCTTCGTGTCCCGGGCGCGCCCGGGCGCGGACGAGTCCAAGGCGACCGCGGCGGCCAACACGATCGCCCACACCCTGCGCCGGCTGCTGGGTCAGCCGGCGCCCGACCCCGCCTTCGAGGTGGACGCCGACCTGCGGCCCGAGGGGCGGCAGGGCGCGCTGGTCCGGAGCCTGGAGGCCTTCCGCGAGTACTACGAGCGGTGGGTGTCGGTCTGGGAGGTCCAGGCGCTGCTGCGGGCGGTGCCGGTGGCCGGCGACGAGGCGCTGGGCGCGGCGTTCGTGGAGATGGTCGAGCCGATCCGCTACCCGGCCGAGGGGCTCACCGGCGAGCAGGTCGCCGAGATCCGCCGGATCAAGGCCCGGGTCGAGCGGGAGCGGCTGCCCCGGGGCGCCGACCCGGCCACCCACACCAAGCTCGGCCGGGGCGGGCTCGCCGACGTCGAGTGGACCGTGCAGCTGCTGCAGCTGCAGCACGCGGCGGGCGACGACCGGCTGCGGGTCCCCTCGACGGTGGAGGCCCTGGACGCGCTGGTCGCCGCCGGGCACCTGGACACCGAGCAGGGGGAGGCGCTGCGGGCGGCCTGGGAGCTGGCGTCGCTGGCCCGCAACGCCGTGTTCCTCGTCCGGGGGCGGCCCAGCGACCAGCTGCCGCGGCCGGGGGTGGAGCTCGCCGGGGTGGCGCGGGCCAGCGGCGCCGGGCCGGACGTCGACCCCGGCCAGTTCCTCGACGACTACCGGCGCACCACGCGGCACGCCCGCACGGTCGTCGAGCAGGTGTTCTACGGGACCCCGCCGAACGGCTAGTTCCGGGACTGGCGTGTCGCGGTCGACCGGGACCAGGCTGGGCGGACGCACGGGGAGCCCGGTCCGAGGGGCCGGGGAGTCGCAGCGACCCGGAGGTCCGTCGTGCCACCCACGTTCGTGCGCTCGCTGGCTGCCGAGTTCCTGGGCACCGTGCTGCTGGTGCTCCTCGCCGTCGGCTCGGCCGTCGCGGGCTTCGACCTGCTCGGCCCGGTCGGGGTCGCGTTCGCGTTCGGCTTCGTCCTGCTCGCCCTCGCCTACGCCATCGGCCCGGTCTCCGGGTGCCACGTCAACCCGGCGGTCACGCTCGGGGTGCTGCTGTCCGGGGGGATGACCGTCCGGGAGGCCGCCGGGTACTGGATCGCCCAGTTCGCCGGGGGCATCGCCGGCGCGGCGTTGCTGGAGCTCCTGACCAGCGACTTCGGGGACGTCACCGACCAGACCGGCGCGCTGGGCAGCAACGACTGGGGCGCCACGATCAGCGGCGGCGGCGCCTTCGTGCTCGAGGTGCTGCTGACCTTCGTGCTGGTGTTCGTGGTCCTGCTGGTCACCGGCCGGGCCGCCGCCCCGGGGTTCGCCGGCCTGGCGATCGGCCTGACGCTGACCGCCGTCCACCTGGTGGGCATCCCGCTCACCGGCACGTCGGTCAACCCGGCCCGCTCCCTCGGCCCCGCGCTGTTCGCGGGCGGCGAGCCGTTGGAGCACGTGTGGCTGTTCGTTCTCGCCCCGCTGCTCGGCGCCCTCGCCGCGGTGGCCGTGGCACGGGTCCTGGCCACACCGGCCGTGCGGCCCGACGACGAACGGGGCGCCCCGGCGGGCGACGGGGTGGTCGACCGGACCGGGGCGGAGCTGCCGGCCGAGCCGGACGGACGGCGGCCCGCGCGCCGTCGGTGACCCGTCCGGTGGACCTGCACGTGTGAGCCGGTCCCCGCGGGGGGAGGGTGCAGCAGTGACGCATGCCCAGACCGGCCCAGCGGCGGACGACGAGCGCGGGGCCACGATCACGCCCTACCGCGACGGCCCACTGATCGTGCGCGGCGACTTCCGCCTGGTCGACCCCGACGGCGTGGAGATCGACCCGGGTCGCGACACGGTGGCGCTGTGCCGCTGCGGGAAGTCGGGCATCAAGCCCTTCTGCGACGGCACCCACAAGCGGTCGGGCTTCTCCGCCCCCAGCGCACCCAGCCGACCGCGGCCGGCCGCGCAGCTGGTCCGCGAAGCGCGCACGGAGGACCCGCCCGCGGACCGCCCGGAGGACTAGCCGCGGCCCTCGAAGGCCCGCGCCATCCGCTCCTGCTGCCCGAGCACCTCGCCCATCCGGCTCTGCACGGCGTCGAGCTGGGAGATGACCTCGCTGGTGGCGAGGATGCCCGCCGACACCTGCTCGCTGCTGACCTGGATCCCGGCGATCTGCTCGGACACCCTCTTGGTGGCCGCGGCCGTCTCCCGGGCGAGGTCCTTGACCTCGCTGGCGACGACGGCGAACCCGCGGCCGAGCTCGCCGGCGCGGGCGGCCTCGATGGTCGCGTTCAGGGCGAGCAGGTTCGTCTGGTCGGCGATGCCGGAGATGATCTGGATGACGTCGCCCACCGCGGCCGACGCGGTGCCCAGGGCCTCCACCTCGGCGGTCATCGACGACGCCTGCGCGACCGCGCCCTCGGCCACCCGGCCGGCCTCGTCGGCGGCCTCGCGCAGCAGCGACACCGTCTCCAGCAGGGCGCGGGAGTTCGCGGCGTCGGCCTCGGCCCGGCGCAGGACGTCGAGCCGCTGCGAGACCAGCTGCTGCACGTTGCGCAGGGCCGCGGTGCGTGACTCGGACAGGTCGATGGTCTCGGTGACGAAGAAGTCCATGGTCCCGACGACCCGCCCGTCGGACATGACCGGGAAGCAGACGCCGGACTTGACGCCGGCCCGCTGGGCGGCCGGCCGGCGCACGCAGTCGGTCACCTCGCCCAGGTCGCGGACGAAGACGAGGTCCCGCTCGCGCCACGCCCGGCCGGAGAGCCCCACGCCCTCGGCGAAGCTCGCGGAAAGCGTCACCTTCCGGAACTCCTCACCGGCCGAGCCGGACTCGACGCTGAAGCGGAGGACGCCCGCCTCCTCGTCCAGCGCCCAGTAGGAGCCGTAGGCCCAGCCGAACGCGGTGCGGACGGTGTCCAGCGCGGTGCGCATCGCCGACTCGGCGTCGGTGGCGTCGCCGACCCGGCCGACCACGGTGGTGACGGCCTCCCGGTCGTGCAGGGTCTCCTGCAGCTGGGCGGTGGTCAGCGCGGAGCGCCGGGCGTGTGCGGCCACCCGGCCGATCGCCGCCCACTTCTCGGAGCGGCCGCCGAAGAACGGCAGCTCGCTGCGGGAGTAGTACTCCTGCAGCGCCACGACGCGGTCGTCCTCGACGATCGGCAGCACGCAGCCGTGCCGCGCGCCGGCGGCGGCCGCGGTGGCCCAGCGCCGGCAGGTGCGCGTCTCGGTGGTCGGGTCCACGAGCACGGGACGCCGCTCGCGCACCGCCCGGCCGCCGAGGCCGTCCTCGGGGGCCATCACGTCCTCGCGGCGCCACCGGGCGCCCATCGCGGAGGCGAGCTCGCCCTGCTCGGCGACGAGCCGGAAGCCGCCGTCGGCCGGCATCCAGATGCCGCCGTAGGCCAGCCCGAGGGCCCGGACCATCGTGGTGGTCACCGTGACGTGCGCGTCGGCCTCGCTCGTGACGCCCTCGTCCAGCGCGGCGAGCACCTGCTCGAGCGCCTCGACGTCGCGGGGCATCGGCGTCGTCCCCGGGGTGGCTGATGGGGCGGAGTCGGTGCGTCGCCACATGGCGGGTGGTCCTCCGGGGGTCGAGAGACGGCACACTCCTTTCGGCAGTGCACGCAGCATCTCCACCCGAGACCGTGCCGTTCAGCTGGTGCCGCCGGCGGCGCCGCGGCTCAGGCGGCCAGCGGGCGCTCCCCGCGCAGCGCGGAGCGCCCCGCCTCCCACGCGCCGAGCAGCGACCGCGCGGTCAGGCCGTCCAGGGCCAGCGAGCAGGCGGCGCCGAAGAGGACGTCGGCGGTCAGCTCGGGCTCCGCGGCCACCAGCGAGCCGCACATGTCCACGGCGGCGATCTGCTCGTGCACCGCGTCGGCCTCCACGTGCTCGTCGTAGAACACCGTGGTGCGCGGCCCGAACCCGAGCCGGCGCAGGCCCGCGGAGTAGCGGCGGCTCGGCTCCGACGAGGTCATCTCGACCGCGGTCAGGTGGCCCAGCGCCGCGGCGCGCCAGCGCCGGTGCAGGCCGAACAGGGACATGGTGTTGACCGAGGTGAACGCCGCCGCGGGGGCGTCGTCCCACAGCGCGCCGTAGCCGTCGTCGAGCCCGAGGTCGCGCAGCAGCCCGGCGAACAGCTCGCTGTGCATGCGCGCCGGGGCGCCGCCGCCGTACTCGTCGGCCTGGATCTCGACCATGGCCGACTTCGTGCGCCCGCTCAGCCGCGGGACGGCGAAGGTGTGCGGGTCGCCCTCCTTGAGGTGGTACACCGACCGCAGGGTCAGGTACTCCCGCCACTCGGGCAGCGACCCCGAGCGGGCCAGGTACCGGGACAGCGAGGGGCCGTCGTCGGCGGCGATCAGGGCGGTCAGCTGCCGGTCGACCGGCTCGGCGGTGACCTCCAGCGGCCCGACCAGCTCCCGCAGGGCCGCCGTGTGCGCCCGCTCCAGGTGCGCCCGGAGGGCCAGCAGCGCCGGGTCCCACTCCCACGCGTCGTCGACCCCGTCGAAGCCGCGGTAGTGCAGCTCGTAGCAGACGGCCAGGGCGATCTGCAGGTCGTCGTCGAGCAGCGGATCGGTGGTGGTCGCCGCCGACTCGATCGCCACGCCGGTCGTCGAGGCCGACAGGGAACCGGTCGGCAGGTCGGCGAAGAGGGCGCGGCTGAGCGGACCCCGTGGCTCGGGAAGCTGCATGCGATCGGCCATGCCCATTCCTGTCGTGCTCGATGCGTTGACGTGAGGGAGATCGCCCGAGGGTAGGAGGCGGCCCATGTGTGCAGCTCCCGCGCCCGCCGCCCGCGTCGTCCTCGTCACCGGTGGCAGCGCCGGCATCGGCCGGGCCACGGTGGCCCGGCTGGCCGCCGGCGGCTGCCGCGTCGTCACCTGCGCCCGGGACGGCGACCGGCTGGCCGGGGCCGTCGCCGGCCTGCCCGGCGTCACGGGGGTCCCGGCCGACGTCGCCGACGCGGCCGACCGGGCGCGGCTGGTGGCCGCGGTGCTCGAGCGGCACGGCCGGCTCGACGCGGTGGTCCTGAACGCCGGGCTCGGCTGGGCCGGCCTGGTCGAGGACATGCCGGGGGAGGCGGTGGAGGCCGTGGTCGGGCTGAACCTGACCGGTGCCGTCGACCTGACCCGGATCGCGCTGCCGCACCTGCTCGCCGCGGCGGCGGGGGCCGGCCGGGCCGACGTCGTCGCCGTCTCCTCGGTCGCGGCCTGGTCGCAGGTTCCGCCGCTCACCGTCTACTCGGCGACGAAGGCCGGCCTGCTCGGCTTCGTCCGCGGGCTGCGCCGCGAGGTGACCTCCCGCGGCGTGCGGGTGCACTCGGTGCACCCCGGGCCGGTGGCCACCGAGTGGCTCGCCCGCGGCCACGGCGCCCCGCCGCGGTCGGACGCCGACGCACGCCCGCGGCTGTCCCGGGGGATCCGCAGCGAGCGGGTCGCCGGCGCGATCACCGACCTGCTCGAGGCCCCGCGGTCCCGGTCGGTCTCCGTGCCCCGGTGGGCGGGGCTGGCCCGGCTCGGCGAGCTGCCCCCGGTGGACCGGGCGCTGGACGCCGTCCTGTCCCGGCAGCACGACCGCATCCGCCGGGTCAGCGCCCGCGCGGTGCAGCGCCGCACCCGCTGAGGCGGCGCCCCCAGGCCCCTCCCAGCGGACCCCCAGCGGCTCCCAGCCGACCCCCACCGCCGCTCGCGACGCTCCTCCCGACCGGCCGCGGACGACCGCGGCCGCCGGATCGAGGAGGAGCGAGATGACCCGCACGCTGCACCGGCTGGGAGGTGCCGCCGCCCGGCACCCCTGGCGCGTCCTGGCCGCCTGGCTGGTGGTCGTCGCCGTCGCGCTGGGGCTGACCGCCACCGCCGGCGGCACCCCGCAGGACGACTGGGACGTGCCGGGGAGCGCCTCCCAGGCCGGCACCGACCTGCTGCGCGCCGAGTTCCCCGAGGCCGCCGGCGCCGTCGACCGGGTGGTCGTGCACGACCGCGACGGCGACCCGGTCGACCCCGGTGAGGTCGCCGACCTCGCCGGCCGGCTGGCCGACCTGCCGCACGTGCTGGCCGTCTCCCCGCCGCGGGTGTCCGATGACGGCGCCACGGTGCTGCTGGAGGTGCGCTACGACGTCCCGGTCACCGACCAGGCGATCTTCGGCGACACCGGGCCGCTGGAGGAGGCCGCGGCGCCGACCGTGGACGCCGGCCTGCAGGTCGCCTTCGGCGGCGAGGTGCCCGACAGCGCCGGCCTCGCCCCCGGTGGCGTCGGCGAGGCCCTCGGCGTGCTCGTGGCCCTGCTGCTGCTCGTGCTGACCTTCGGGTCGGTGGTCGCCGCCGGGCTCCCCGTGCTGGTGGCCCTGCTGGGGCTGGCCGTCGGGTCCTCGGCGGTGCTGCTGCTGGCGGCGGTGATCGACGTGAGCACCTCGGCGCCGACGGTCGCCACGATGGTCGCCCTCGGCGTCGGCATCGACTACGCCCTGCTGCTGGTCACCCGGCACGTGGAGGGGCTGCGGGCCGGCCTCGACGTCCCGGCCGCCGCGGCGCGGGCGACGGCCACCGCCGGCCGCTCGGTCGTCGTGGCCGGCGGCACCGTGCTCGTGTCGCTGCTCGGCCTGGGCCTGGTCGGGCTGCAGACCTACGCCACCTTCGGCATCGCCACCGCCCTCGGCGTGGTCGCCGTCATGGCCGCGGCCCTCACCCTGGTGCCGGCCGCCCTCGGCCTGGCGGGCGCCCGGGTCCTGCCCCGCCGCACGCGCCGCGGCCCCGCGCCCGCCGGCCCGGCCCGGACGCCGTTGGCCGCCCGCTGGGCCGGGCGGGTCGGCCGCCGGCCGCTGCCCTGGGCCCTGGGCGCCCTGCTGCTCCTGGTCACGCTGGCCGCGCCGGTCCTGGACCTGCGGCTGTGGCCGGCCGACGTCAGCGCCCAGCCCGCCGACTCGACGACGCGGCAGGCCGCGGACCTGACCACCGCGGCGTTCGGCCCCGGCGCCACGGGCCCGTTCCTGGTGGCGGTCGACACCGACGCCGTGCCGGTCGCCGACCTGCCCGCCCTGCGCGACGAGCTGGCCGCCACGCCCGGCGTCGCCCTCGCCGGCGAGCCGGTCGTCAGCCCCGGCGGCGGCGCGGCGCTGATCGTCGTCGAGCCGACGACGGCCCCGGCCGACCCGGCCACCACCGAGTTGCTGGCCACCCTGCGGGCCGACGTCCTGCCCGACGGCGCCTCGGTCACCGGCCAGACCGCCGTCCTCGCCGACATCACCGGCCTGCTCGACGAGCGGATCTGGCTGGTCATTGGCGTCGTCGTCGGGGTGTCGGTGCTGCTGCTGACGGTGGCGTTCCGGGCGCCGGTCGTCGCGCTCAAGGCCGCGGCGATGGACCTGCTGAGCATCGGCGCCGCCTACGGCGTGATGGTCGCGGTCTTCCAGTGGGGCTGGGGCCGGCAGCTGCTCGGCCTGGACCAGGACGTCCCGATCTCGAGCTGGGTGCCGATCCTGATGTTCGCCGTCGCCTTCGGCCTGTCCATGGACTACGAGGTCTTCCTCCTCGGCCGGGTCCGCGAGGAGTGGCTGCGCACCGGCGACGCCCACCGCAGCGTCGTAGCCGGGCTCGCCTCCACCGGCCGGCTCATCACCGCCGCCGCCGCCATCATGGTCGCCGTCTTCCTGGGCTTCGCCACCGAGGGCGACCTCATCCTCAAGCAGGTCGGCGCGGGGCTCGCCGTCGCCGTCCTCGTCGACGCCACCGTCGTCCGGCTGGTGCTGGTCCCCGCCTCCATGGCCCTGCTCGGGCGGTGGAACTGGTGGCTGCCCGCGTGGGCCGACCGCCGGCTGCCGCACCTGGAGCTGGAGGCGTCCGCCCCCCGGCCGCGGGACGCCGCCACCGCCGGCACCGACGCCGACGCCGGCACCGACGCCGGCACCGACGCCGGCGACGCCGACCTCGCCCTCACCCGCTGACCCCGCCCACGGACAGGAGAGACCGATGACCACCGAGAGACCGATGACCACCGCCCCCGCCGTCCCGCAGGTCCGCCTCCCCGGCCAGGAGGCCGCACCCGAGGGCCCCGTCGACCTGCTGATGATGTACGCCCTGCACCACGCCTTCCGGCGCACGCTGGCCGACGTCGCCGCCGCCGTGCCGGTCACCCCGGTCGCCGACGTCACCGCCTGGCGGGCCATGCACGACTACTGGACGCGCTCCGCCGAGGTGCTGCACCACCACCACACCGGCGAGGACACCGTCCTGTGGCCGCTGCTGCTGCGCCGCTGCGACGCGGCGGGGGACCGGGTCGGGCGGGCCACCCTGGAGGCGATGGCCGCCGAGCACGAGCAGATCGACCCCCTGCTCGCCGCCTGCGAGGCCGGCCTCGCCGCCATGGCCGCGGGCGGGACGGCGGACCGGCGCGGCGCCCTGGCCGTCCGGGCGATCGCGGCCCGGGACGCGCTGGCCCGGCACCTGGCGCACGAGGAGACCGAGGCCCTGGCGATCGTGCAGGCCACGATGACCGACGCCGAGTGGCAGGAGCTCGAGCGGACCGCCTTCCCGCCGCCGCGCACCCCGGCCGAGGTCGCCTTCAGCGTCCCCTGGGTCTGCCGGGGCCTGCCCGCCGACGTGCGGGACCGGGCCTTCGCCGCCCGAGGCCGGGTGCTCCGGGTGGCCTGGGTCCTCACCCGCCGGCGCTTCGACCGGCTGCACCGGCGGGCGTTCGGCGCCGCCGGCTGAGCGCGGGTCAGAAGCCGTGCCGCTCCCGCTGGTCGCGCAGCCACCGCGCGACCGGCGGGAGCTGCCACGTCCGGCACAGCTCCTCGGCGCGGTCGGCGTGGGCGCCGGCCGCGGTGCGGTCCCCGGCCGCGGCCGCGGCCAGGGCCAGGAACGCGTCGACCGGCCCGAGCGGGGCGCCGGAGCCGCCGCTGCACATCCGGCCGGCGTAGGGGAGCGCCCGGGCGTGCGCCGCGGCGCCCAGGACGGCGTCCCCGGTGCCGAGCGCCACCTCGCCGGCCGAGCACCACGTCAGCATCGCGAACCAGTCGTCGGCGGTCAGGTCGATCGGGGGCGCGCCGGCCAGCAGCGCGCGGGCCTGCTCGGCCATGCCGGAGCGGAGCAGGACCGCGGCCATCACCGCGGTCACCGGCAACGAGGCCCGCTCGAGGAAGCCGCCCACCAGCGGGAGCGCCTCGGCCAGCCGGTCCTGGAACAGCCGCACGGTGAGGACCGCCCCCGCGATGCCGTCGCCGGCCTGGGGGAGGGTGAGCCGCTCGAACCGCTCCACGGCTCGGGCCAGCACCACCTCCGCCTCCTCCGCGCGGCCGGACAGCGCCAGCAGCGGCGCCTCCATCGTGTCCAGCAGCGCGAGCAGGTAGACCAGCCGGAGCGGCTCGGCCAGGACGCGCGCCTCCCGGGCGACCTCGGCCCGCTCGGGCAGCCGGCCCAGCTCGAACAGCGCCACCGCGCGCATCGTCGCGGCGGTGGCCCGGGCGGCCGGCGTGCCCGCCCGCTCCTGCGCCTCCGTGGCCAGGGCGAGGCGGTGCTCGGCCGTCGCCGGCCGCCACACCGCCTGGTAGGCGCCCATCAGCACGGCGTGCAGCAGCTCCGGGTCGCCCAGCCGCCGCGCCATGGCCAGCGCCTCGTCGGTCAGGGCGTCGCGCTCCAGCGGAGCCGCGGCGTGGTACAGCTCGCTGGCCAGGGCGGTCATCGCCCGGCAGCGCAGCTCGCCGTCACCGGGCGGCAGCGCCTGCAGCACCCGGCGCAGGGCGGCGACGACCGGCTCGTGCACCGCCCCGTACTCGCGCGGCTGCCACAGCGCGCCCTGGCTGGGGCCGATCGCGGCGCGGGCGGTGCGCTCGACGTCGCCGGCGGCCTCGGCCACCGCGACCGCCTCGTCGGACGCCTCGCTCAGCCCGGTCCAGTCCGCCGTCAGCCGGTGGGCCGCGGCGAGCGCCAGCAGCGTGTCGTAGCGCTCGCGCCAGCCCGCGGCGGGGTCCTGCCGCTGCACCCGCAGCGCCTCCACCAGGAGGTCGCGGGCCTCCTCGTGGGCGTGCACGTCCATCGCCGCGCGCGCGGCGGCCACCGCCGCCGGCCACGCCCGGCCGGCCGCGGCGGGCCCGGCGGCCAGCCAGTGCCGCGCCGCCTCGGCGGTGGCCTGCGGGTCGGCGGGGTCGTCCTCGGCCGCCTCGGCGGCGCGGGCGTGCAGCCGCGCGCGCCGGGAGAGCGGCAGGGTGGCGTAGGCGGCGTCGCGCACGAGCGCGTGCGCGAACCGGAAGCGGTCGACGCCGTCCTCGGTCAGCAGGCCGGCGGCCAGCGCCGGGTCCAGCGCGTCGAGGACGGCGTCCTCGTCCGTGCCCAGCAGCGCGGCCAGCCGCGGCAGCCGCACCTCCCGGCCCAGGACCGCGGCGGCCCGGACGGCGGCCAGCGCGGGCTCCGGCAGGCCGGCCAGCCGGCGGCCGAGCACGTCGGAGACCCCGGCCGGCAGCTCGGCGCCGGTGACCGCGCCGCCCTCGCCGACCAGCCGGGCGTACTCGACCAGGAAGAAGGGGTTCCCGTCGGTGCGCCGGTGCAGCAGCTCCCCGGTCCCGCCGGCCGGCGCCGTCCCGGCGACCGCGGCGACGAGCCGGGCGGAGTCCTCGGCGGGCAGCCCGGCCAGCTCCAGCCGCAGCGCGTGCCGCCGGGCCAGGGCCTCGGCGACCTCGGCGAGGGGCCCGGTGGGCTCGGGGTGGGGCCGCCACGTGGCGACGAGGGCCAGCCGGCCGGTCTCGGCGGTGGCGACCAGGTGGCGGAGCACCCGCAGGGACGAGGCGTCGGCCCAGTGCAGGTCGTCCAGCACGACGAGCAGGGGCTGCCGAGCCGCCGCCGCCAGCAGCCGCCGGCAGATGGCGTCCCAGGTGCGGAAGCGCTCGGCCTGCGGGTCGGTCCCGGGCTCAGCGGCCGCCTCGGGAGCCGGGACGTCGGGCAGCCCCGCGAGGACGGCGGCCCACGGCCAGAGCGGGGGAGCGCCCTCGTCCTGCGAGCACCGGCCCACGAGCACCCGGGTGCCACCGGCGGCCGCGCGGGCGGCGAGCTCGGCGGCCAGCCGGGACTTCCCGATGCCCGGCTCGCCGATCAGCGACGCGAACGAGGGGCGTCCGGCGGCGGCGCCGGCGAGCACCTCCGTGAGCCGGGCCAGCTCGGCCTCGCGGCCGACCAGCTCCCACGGCGAGCCCGCCGGCGGAGCCGCCGGCGCCGGTGCCGGGTCCGGCAGGGCGGTCGGCGTCCAGCTGGTGGCCGGGTCCTGGCGCAGCACCGCCTCCTCCACCCGCCGCAGCACCGGGCCGGGGTCGATCCCGAGCTCGCCGGACAGTGCCGTGCGCACCTCGCGCAGCACGGCCAGCGCGTCGGCCTGGCGGCCGGCCCGCGCCAGGGCCACCGCGCGCAGCGCCCACAGCTGCTCGCGCAGCGGGTGCTCGGCGGTCAGCCGCTCCAGGTCGGCGGCCAGCGCGGCGTGGTCGCCGTCGGCCAGCCGGACGACGGCGCCGAGCTCCGCGGCGACCAGGCGCAGCTCCTCCAGCCGCGCGCGCTCGGCCACCGCGGCGGCGGCGTCGCCCAGCTCGGCGTACGGCGTGCCCCGCCACAGGGCCCGGGCCGCCGCCAGCTCGGCCGCCGCCCGGGCGGGGCCGTCCGCCGGGGGCGCGGCGAGCGGGTCGTGCGCCGCCGCGCCGAGCGCTCGCCGGGCGGCGTCCACGGCGCGCTCGTACCGGACCGCGTCGACCGCGTCGTCGGGCAGGTCGAGCGCGTAGCCCTGCGGGGTGGTGACGACGACGGCGTCGGGCTGCAGGGCGCGGCGCAGCCCGGCCACGTAGGTCTGCAGCGTGTTGTGCGCGCCCGGCGGAGGGGCCTCGCCCCACAGCAGCCCGGCCAGCGCGGAGCCGGTCGCGGAGCGGCGGGGCGACAGGACCAGTGCCGCCAGCAGCTCGCGGTGCCTGCGCACCCCCAGCGGCAGGTCCGCGCCGTCCCGCTCGGCCCGGACGTCCCCGAGCACGCCGACGAACACGGGCCGGGAGCATAGGGGCGCGGGGACGCCGGCAGGGCCCCCGCGGCGCCGGCCGCTCGCGGCCGGGGGAGGAGGACCCGTGCCGTTCGAGACGCCGACCGTGTCGGTGCGCAGCAGCGGAGCCGAGGAGTGGGAGCTGCTCGAGCCGCTGGCCTACCGGGGGAACCGGCAGCGGTTCGTCGTCCCCGCCGGCTTCCGCACCGACCTGGCCACCGTGCCGCGCGTCGTGGTCTGGCTGGTGCCGCGCTGGGGGCTGTACACGCGCGCCGCGGTCCTGCACGACTGGCTGTGCACCGAGGGCATCGCCACGCGCGCGGTGACCGCCCGGGACGCCGACGGGCTCTTCCGGCGCGTGCTCCGCGAGAGCGGCGTCCCGGTGGTGCGCCGCTGGCTCATGTGGTGCGGGGTCCGCTGGGGCGCGCTGGCCGACCCGCGGCGGCGCCGCGGCTGGGTGCTGAGCGCGCCCGGCGTCCTGGGGATCACGCTCCTCGCGACGCCCCTGGTCCTGCCGCCGGCCCTGCTGGTCGCGCCGGCCCTGCTCGTCTACGGCGCCGTCGAGCGGGTGGTCTCCGGCGGCAGCGGGTCCGGCCGCTGAGTGGTGGCCGCGGCGCGGGGCTCGCATGCTGACCCTGCACACGGCAGCGCTGCCGCCCGTGCGGCGGCGTCAGGACGCGGGAGGCGCGATGTCCACGACGGCGACGGCGGAGGTCACGGGCGGCCCGACCGGACGGCGGCGGCCGACGGTGCGCTCGGTGCTGGTGTGGGGCGCGGTCGCCGTGGTGGGCGCGCTGTGCTGGACGGTCCTGGCGGTCGCCCGGGGCGAGGAGGTCTCGGCGCTGTGGATCCTCTTCGCCGCGCTGTGCTCCTACGCGATCGCCTACCGCTTCTACGCGCGGTTCATCGCCCGCCGCGTGCTGCGGGTCGACGACTCGCGCGCCACCCCCGCCGAGCGCCACCCCGACGGGCTGGACTACGACGTCACCGACCGGCGGGTCCTCTTCGGCCACCACTTCGCGGCCATCGCCGGTGCCGGGCCGCTGGTCGGCCCGGTGCTCGCCGCCCAGATGGGCTACCTGCCGGGCACGATCTGGATCATCGTCGGCGTCATCTTCGCCGGGGCCGTGCAGGACATGACCGTCCTGTTCTTCTCCATGCGCCGCAACGGCAAGAGCCTCGGCCAGATGGTGCGCGAGGAGATCGGCCTGGTCGGCGGCATCGCCGCGCTGATCGCCGTCTTCGCCATCATGATCATCATCCTCGCGGTGCTGGCGCTCATCGTCGTGAACGCGCTGGCCGAGTCCCCGTGGGGCGTCTTCTCCATCGCGCTGACCATCCCGATCGCGCTCTTCATGGGCATCTACCTGCGGGTGCTGCGGCCGGGCCGGGTGCTCGAGGCCACCGGCATCGGCGTCGTCCTGCTGCTGGCCGCCGTCATCGGCGGCGGCTACATCGAGGACTCCGGCCTCGGCGACGCGCTCACGCTGTCCAAGGAGTGGCTGGTCGTCGCGCTCGTCGTCTACGGCTTCGTCGCCTCGGTGCTGCCGGTCTGGCTGCTGCTCACCCCGCGCGACTACCTGTCGACGTTCATGAAGGTCGGCGTCATCGTGCTGCTCGCCGTCGGCCTGCTGCTGGCCCGGCCGGTGCTGCAGGCCGACGCCGTCACCGACTTCGCCCGGGAGGGGACCGGCCCGGTCTTCGCCGGCTCGCTGTTCCCCTTCGTCTTCATCACGATCGCCTGCGGTGCCCTGTCGGGCTTCCACGCCCTCATCTCGTCGGGGACGACGCCGAAGATGCTGGCCAAGGAGAGCCACGTCCGGCTCATCGGCTACGGCGGCATGCTGATGGAGAGCTTCGTGGCCATCAGCGCGCTGATCGCCGCGGTCGTCATCGACCAGGGGCTCTACTTCGCCATGAACGCCCCGGCCGGCGCGACCGGCGGCACCGCGGAGTCGGCGGCCACCTTCGTCCAGGGCCTGGGTTTCGACACCTCGGCCGAGGACCTCGCCGGCGCGGCCGCCTCCGTCGAGGAACCGAACCTCGTCTCGCGGACCGGCGGTGCCCCGACGCTGGCCGTCGGCATCTCGAACATCCTCACCGACGCCTTCGGCGGCTCGCTGGCGGCGTTCTGGTACCACTTCGCGATCATGTTCGAGGCGCTGTTCATCCTCACCGCCGTCGACGCCGGCACGCGGGTGGGGCGGTTCATGCTGCAGGACACGATCGGCAACGTCTGGAAGCGCTTCGGCGACCTCACCTGGCGGCCGGGCAACGTGATCGCCAGCGCCGTGGTCGTCGCGCTGTGGGGCTCGATCCTCTACATCGGCGTCACCGACCCGCTCGGCGGCGTCAACCAGCTCTTCCCGCTGTTCGGCATCGCCAACCAGCTGCTGGCCGCGATCGCGCTGCTGCTGGTGACCGTCCTGCTGATCAAGCACGGCCGGGTCAGGTACGCCTGGGTCCCGGGGATCCCGCTGGTGTGGGACCTGGTGGTGACGATGACGGCGAGCTGGCAGAAGGTCTTCTCCGACGACCCGGCGGTCGGCTACTTCGCCCAGCGCGACCGCTACGCCACCGCGCGGGACGCCGGGGAGGTCCTCGCGCCCGCGCAGGACGCCGGCCAGATGGACCAGGTCGTCTTCAACTCGACGCTCAACGGGGTCCTGCAGGCGGTGTTCGCGCTGCTGGTGGTCGTCGTCGCGGTCCACGCCGTCGTCGTCATCGTGCGGGCGCTGCGGACGCGCGGCGAGCTGCCGACCACCGAGGAGCCGCCGGTGCCCTCGCACCTGGTGGAACCGTCCGGGTTGTTCGCGACCGCCGAGGAACGGCGCGCGATGGCCGAGCAGCGGGAGCTGGCCGGGAGCAGCCGGTGACAGCGGCGCTGTCGCGTGCCTGGCAGGGGGTGCGCTGGTACCTGCGGGAGTGGAGCGGCGAGGCCCGGTGGGACGCCTACCTGGCCCACTGCCGCGAGCACGGGCACGCGCCGATGACCCGGCGGCAGTTCGAGCGCCTGCGGGACGACGCCCGCGAGCGGGCGAGCGTGGACCGCTGCTGCTGAGCCCTTGTCGGGGGACGGCGGACGGCCCACCACGATGGTGGCGTGCGCTTCGGCACCGCCCTGGCCGCCGAACCCGGCGGGCCTGCGCCCCGCTGGGTCGAGGTACCACGGTCCGGCTCGCCGACCAGCCGGCGGACGAGCTCCCCCGCCAGGGCATCGGTGGCGTCCGTTGCCGCGGGGTGGGAGGACGTCGTCCGGCAGATGGCGCTGCGCGACCGGGCGTGGTGGCCGGCGTGGCCGCCCGCGGCCGTCGACCTCCTGCACCGCGCCGGCCGGGAGGTCCCCGTGCGGTCGTGACCGCGCCCCGCCCGCACCAGCGGCCCCACCGGCACCGCCCACGGTGCGGCGGGACGGGCGGCCTGCCGACTCCTCTTCCAGCGCCCCGCCGTCGAGGAGACCGCCATGCACCTGCCGCGTCCCCGCCCCCTGACCACGTCCCGGTGCGCCCGGTGAGCGCCGACCGCCGCCGACGCACCGAGCACCGGGCCGGCGCGTCGCTGGTCGCGAGCGCCGGCGCCGACCTCGGCTGCGGCGAGGAGCCCGAGGTCCGGGTGCTGCCCGACGGGCGGCTGTGGCTGGCCGACGTCGGTGCGGCGGTCACCGCCGCCGAGCTCTACCGCGCCGCCCGCGGCGTGCTGGCCGCGCAGCTCGACGCCATGGCCCAGGTGAGCGGCCAGTCGGTCGAGGAGGTCACCTTCGGCTGGCTGGTCGGCCTCCAGATGGACGACGTCCTGGCCGCCCTGGAGGACGGGTCGCCGGAGGCCGCCTGACCGCCGGCCGCCTGACGGTCAGCTCCGGACGCTCGGCTGGGGCGTCGTCGCCGGCACGAGCTCACCCGGTGGCAGCTCGGGCTCGTCCTCGCGGTGGGCCAGCCTGCTCGGCCACCACATCCACCGGCCGACGTCCAGGTTCAGCGCGGTGACCAGCACCGACCGCACGATGATCGTGTCCATCAGCACGCCGAGCGCCACCGCGATGCCCAGCTGCGTGAGGAACGTCAGCGGCAGCGTCCCGAGGACGGCGAACGTCGCGGCCAGCACCAGCCCGGCCGAGGTGATCACCCCGCCGGTGGCCGACAGGCCGATGAGCGCGGCCCGCCGTGTGCCGTGGTCGAACGCCTCCTCCCGGACCCGGGTCATGAGGAAGATGTTGTAGTCGATCCCGAGCGCGACCAGGAACACGAAGACGAACAGCGGGAACGAGCTGTCGGTCGTGGTCACGCCGAGCGTCCAGTCGAAGATCAGCGCGCTCAGCCCCAGCGCCGCGCCGTAGGACAGCACGACGGTCGCGATGAGGATCAGCGGCGCGACCAGGGCCCGCAGCAGGATGCCGAGCACCACGAGCACGACCAGCATGATCAGCGGGATCACCACGATGTTGTCCCGCTGCGAGGCGTTCTGGACGTCGAGGTTGAGGGCGGTGTTGCCGCCGACCAGCGCCCCGCCGTCGCCCACGTCGTCCAGCGACTCGCGCAGGTCCTCGATCGTGCCGGCGGCGGCCTCGCTGTCGAACTCGTCGGCGAGGGTCGCCTCGACCAGCGCGGCGTCGCCCTGGACCTGCGGTTCGGCGACCTCGGCGATGCCGTCCTCCGCCGCCACGGCCTCGGCGACCGCGTCGGCGTCGTCCGCGGTGGTGATCACGTAGACCGGGTTGCCGGCGACGGACGGGAAGTGCCGCGAGGCGACCTCCTGGCCGACGATCGACTCCGGCTCGCCGCGGAAGCCCTCGGCCTGGGAGAGGCCGTCGGGGTGCAGGTTGAGCAGGCCGGCGCAGGCGGCGAGCAGCAGCACGCTGGTCGCCACCCAGGTGGCGCGCGGCCGCGGCCTGATCCAGCGACCGACGCGGGCCCACAGGCCGGTGGCACTCGGCTCGGCGCTGCCGAGGGTCGGCCGAACCGGCCAGAACACCCAGCGCCCGCAGATCACCAGCAGCGCCGGGAGCAGGGTCATGAGGACCAGGAGGGTGACGCCGACGCCGACGGCGGCGACCGGACCGAGCCCCGCGGTGGAGTTCATCTCCGCCGCGACCAGGCACAGCATGCCGAGGATGACGGTGCCGCCGCTGGCCAGGACCGCGGGCCCGGCCCGGTGCACGGCCTCGGTCATCGCCTCGTGCCGGTCGGCGTGCAGCCGCAGCTCCTCGCGGTAGCGGGCCACGAGCAGCAGCGCGTAGTCGGTGCCGGCGCCCACCACCAGGACGGTGAGGATGCTGGCGCTCTGCGCGTTGACCGTGAGGTCGGCGTACCGGGCGAGCAGGTAGATGACCGCCTGCGAGACGAACAGCGCGATGACGGCCGAGAAGATCGGCAGGACCCACAGCACGGGGCTGCGGTAGGTGAACAGCAGGATGACGATGACGACGCCGAGCGCGGCGAACAGCAGCGCCCCGTCGATGCCCTCGAAGGCCTCGGAGGAGTCGGCCGCGTTGCCCGCCGGACCGGTCACGTAGGCGTCGAGCCCGTCGGGGCCGTCGGAGACCTGCGCCCGGATGTCGTCGACGAGCGGGGCGATGGCCTCCCAGCCGTCGGGCCCCACGTTGAGCGGGACGATGAGCTGCAGCGCCTCGCCGTCCTCGGACGGGATCGGGCCGGTGACCTCGCCGTCGAGCGCGTCGAGCTCGGCGAAGGACGCGGCGTCCTCCTCGACGGCCGCGGCGTCGTCGTCGGTCAGCCCGCCGGACCGCTCGTAGACGACGACGGCCGGGATGAGGTCGGGGTCCGAGCCGAGCTCGGCCTGGGCGTTCAGCGCCTTGGTGGACTCCGCCTCACCGGGCAGCCACGCCGCGATGTCGTTCTCCTGCTCGTCGGTCAGGCCCCCGGCCAGGGGCCCCGAGACCGCGGCGAGCACCAGCCAGCCGACGAGGATCACCCACTTGAGCCGGGGGTGGCTGACGCGGGACGCGAACGACCTGCCCATGGGAACGCCCTCCGACGGCGCCGCCCCGCCCCGGCGCACGAACAGTGCGCGGGCACGCTAGCGAGCCCCGGTGCGCCCTGTCACCGGCTTTACGACCCCCTCCTGCGCCCGTTCGGGTTCCGGTCCCGCAGCGCCTCACGGACCGCCGGTCCCGGTCCGGCCGGGGCCCAGGTCAGCGCGCCGGCGGCGGTGGGGGAGGGGGCGGCGGCAGCGTCGGCAGGGCCGGCGATGTCAGCTCGCGGTAGGCGTCGGTGTGCGCCCGCAGGGCCGAGACGGCGTCGGCGACGTCGGCCGGCAGCCGGCCGGCCGGCGGCTGGACCCGCTCGGCCTGGCGTACCGCGTCGGAGACGTCGGCGACCATGTCGAGGTACCCGGAGGCCTCCGCCAGCACGTCGGCGCACCCGCGCGGGGAGGGGGACAGGGTCTCCTGCCGCAGGCACTGCTCGAGGCGTGCACCCTCGGCGTCGATCGCGGGCAGCAGCGACGGGATGTCGCCCAGGTGCGCGCCGGCGGCCTGGGCGACCTGCACCTGCCGGCGCAGCTCGCCGCGCGCCCGGAGCAGGCGGCCCTGCAGTGCCGCGGCGGAGCGGCGCTCGCCCGGAGGCAGGCGCCGGGCCGCGACCGCGGTCGCGCCGGCCAGGCCGAGCTCGCGGCCCCGCGCGGTGAGCTCCCGGCCGCGGGCGACCAGGGCGCTGCGCCGCACCCGGCGGACGACGAACCACCCGGCGACCAGCGCGACGAGGAGCAGCACCACGAGGACGCCGCCGAGCACCGCGATCAGCGTCGGGTCCAGCGTGGTGATCCACGACAGGTCGTCGTCGTCCATCGGGCTCCTCGTCTCGCGCGGCGGGCCTGCTGCCGGGCACCCGATGCTAGGCCGTGGAGCTGGGAGGTCCCTGGGAGCCGGCTGCTCCGTGCGATGCTCGCCGCCGTGCCCGAGCCGTTCGCCGACGTGCTCAGGGGCGGGCACCGCAACTCCCTGGGACGAACCGGGGAGGTGGTCGGCATCGTGCTGGCCGACCGGGCACGTCTCGAGGAGCTGTTCGCGGCGGTGGCCGACCCGGACGAGGTCGTCCGGATGCGGGTCGGCGATGCGCTCGAGAAGGTCTGCCGCGAGCAGCCGGGCTGGTTCCGGACACACGTCGACCGCCTGCTCGGCGACCTCGGTCAGCTCGACCAGCCGTCGGTCCGGTGGCACGTCGCGCAGATGCTGCACCGCCTCCGCCGCGACCTGTCCGTCGACGAGGCGCAGCGGGCCACCCGGTTGCTCCAGCAGAACCTGACCACGTCGACCGACTGGATCGTGCTGAACGTGACCATGGACGTCCTGACGGACTGGGCGCGCGAGGACCCGCCGCTGAGGAGCTGGCTCGTGCGCGAACTCGGACGCCTACGCCAGGACGGACGGAAGTCGGTCGCCGGACGAGCCGGGAAGCGCCTGGCTGAGCTCGCGCCCTGAGGCCTCCGGTCCACCTGCCGCACGGCAGCGCCGAGACCACGCTCGACACGTGCGGCCATCCGTGGCCGGACGGCGACGAGTCCGCACGCGCAGCCGTGGGTGCGGTTCCGGCTGCTCGTGCGGACTCGTTGCGGACCGCGGCCGCTGACCAGCGATGGATCCGCTGGTCAGCGGCTTGCGAGACTCAGATGTCGTAGTACATCGCGAACTCGTGCGGGTGCGGGCGGAGCCGGATGGGGTCGATCTCGTTGGCCCGCTTGTAGTCGATCCAGGTCTCGATCAGGTCGGGGGTGAAGACACCGCCGTCGATCAGGTACTCGTGGTCGACCTCGAGCCGGTCGAGGACGGCGTCCAGGCTGGCCGGCACCTTCTCGATGCCCAGGGCCTCCTCGGGCGGGAGCTCGTAGAGGTCCTTGTCGACCGGGGCCGGCGGCTCGATCTTGTTCTTGATGCCGTCGAGGCCGGCCATGAGCATCGCCGAGAAGGCGAGGTAGGGGTTGGCCGACGGGTCGGGCACGCGGAACTCGATGCGCTTGGCCTTCGGGTTGTCGCCCGAGATCGGGATGCGGCAGCAGGCCGACCGGTTCCGGGCCGAGTACACGAGGTTGATCGGGGCCTCGTAGCCGGGGACCAGGCGGTGGTAGCTGTTGACCGTCGGGTTGGTGAAGGCCAGCAGCGAGGGGGCGTGGGCGAGCAGGCCGCCGATGTAGTGGCGGGCGGTGTCGGACAGGCCCGCGTAACCGGTCTCGGCGTGGAAGAGCGGCTCGCCGTCCTTCCAGAGGCTCTGGTGGCAGTGCATGCCCGAGCCGTTGTCACCGAACAGCGGCTTGGGCATGAAGGTCGCCGTCTTGCCGTGCGCCCAGGCGGTGTTCTTGATGACGTACTTGAACAGCATCAGGCTGTCGGCCGAGGCCAGCAGCGTGTCGAACTTGTAGTTGATCTCGGCCTGGCCGCCGGTGCCGACCTCGTGGTGGCCCCGCTCGAGCTCCAGCCCGACGCCGATGAGGTTCTTCATCATGTCGGCGCGCAGGTCGCTCTGCTGGTCGTAGGGCTCGACCGGGAAGTAGCCGCCCTTGGGCCGGGCCTTGTAGCCGCGGTTGGCGCCGACGCCGTTCTCGCCGGTGAGGGAGCCGGTGTTCCAGGAGCCCTCGACCGAGTCGATGTGGTAGTAGCCCTCGTTGATCCCGGTGTCGTAGCGGATCGAGTCGAAGACGTAGAACTCGGCCTCGGGGCCGAAGTACGCGGTGTCGGCGATGCCGCTGCTGGCCAGGTACGCCTCGGCCTTCTTCGCCACGTTCCGCGGGTCGCGGCTGTAGGCCTCCCGCGTGATCGGGTCGTGGATGAAGAAGTTGACGTTCAGCGTCTTGTGCCGGCGGAACGGGTCGAGGTAGGCGCTGTTGGCGTCGGGCAGCAGCAGCATGTCCGACTCGTTGATCGCCTGGAAGCCGCGGATCGACGAGCCGTCGAAGCCCAGGCCCTCGGTGAACGTGTCCTCGCCGAACGTCGACGCCGGGATGGTGAAGTGCTGCATGACGCCGGGCAGGTCGCAGAAGCGCACGTCGACGAACTCGACGTCGTTGTCGCGGATGTAGGCGGCGACCTCGTCGGGACTGGTGAACATCGATCCTCCGGGAGTGGGCGAACAGCCGACGGCGAACCTACGGACGGGGAGTTGCCCCGGAGTGTCTCCGGTGTTTCGGACCGGTAACACCGGCCCCGGCGTGTCGCGCCGCGACCCGTCCTCCTCGCCCGGCAGGCCCCCGTCGTGCGGGGTCCTACGCTTGCGGCATGGTCAGGGATGCCCAGCCACCCTCTCAGGAGCGCCGCCGCGGCGCCTCGCTGGGGCTGCCCCCCGAGGGCCCCGGCTCGCTGGCGCCCTTCGGCGCCCGGGTCCGGGCCTACCTCGTCGACGCCGTCGTCGCCGGCCTGGCCACGATGCTGGTGGCGGGCCCGGGGCGGGGCTTCTGGACGCTGCTGACGTTCGCGGTGCTCACCGTCGTCTCGCTTGTCCTGTTCGGCCAGACGCCCGGCATGCGGCTGGTCGGCCTGCGGCTGGCGCACCCGCGGGAGGGGGCGCAGCTGGCCTGGTGGCGCGCCGTCGTCCGCACCGCGCTGCTGTGCCTGCTCGTCCCCGCCCTCGTGGTGGACGCCGACGGCCGCGGCCTGCACGACCGGCTGACCGAGACCGCCGTCGTCCTGGACCGCTGAGCCGCAGGACGCGGAGAGCCCCGCACCTCGAGGGTGCGGGGCTCTCGTCGTCGTGGGTCAGCGGCGGCGGAGCTGCCGCTGGCTGACCGACATCTGCCGGCCGCCGGGCATCGGGCCGCCGGGCACCGGCATCTTCGGGCCGCCCAGGGCGCTCATCCGCCGGGCCAGCGCGTTGACCTCCGCGGCGCTGAGGTTGCGCGGCAGCTTCATCACGTGGGTGTTCAGCTTCTTGAGCGGCACCTGGCCCTCGTCGTCGCCGACGGTGATGTCGTAGATCGGGGTGTCGCCGACGACGCGGGCGAGCTTCTTCTTCTCCTGCGCCAGGAGCGGCCGCACGCGGGCCGGCGACCCCTCGGCCACCAGGACGACGCCCGGCCGGCCCAGCACCCGGTGGACGGCGTCCAGCTGCGTGGTGCCGGCGACGCCTGAGGTGACCCGCCAGTCACCGCGCATCCCCTCGAGCACCCAGGCCGCGGCCCCGGGCTGGCCCTCCACCTGCCGGTAGGCCGAGCCCTGCGCCCGCCGGCCGAACACGATGAGCGCGGCCAGCAGCCCCAGCAGGATCGCGAACGGCAGCAGGAAGAACGGGATGCCCAGCAGGATGCCGATCAGCTCGACCACGCCGGCCACCACCACGAAGGCGATGAGCATGACCCAGGGGAGCTTCGGGTCGTTCTTGTAGGTGAGCGAGTACGCCTGCTTCATCATGCGGGCGTTGTTGCGGAGCTTGGCCAGCCGCTGCTTCTTCGGCTGCCCGTCCTTGCCCAGCTTGGGAGCCTTCGCCGGCTTGCCGGTCCCGGCCGCCGTGCCCGCGGCGCTCGCGCCCCGACCGCGGCCGCTGGAGCCGGGTGCCCGCCCGGCCTTGCCGGAGGGCGCGGGGGAGTCCGTGGGCTTGCTGCGTGCCATGTCCCCAGGATAGGGCCGAGCCCCCCGCCGTCCGGACGACGACGCCCGGGGTCACCCCTGGCGGGTCAGTCCCCGGGCCTCGACCGCCTGCTGGTACAGCCGGCCGGCGCGGTAGGAGCTGCGCACGAGCGGCCCGGCGAGGACGCCGGGGAAGCCGATCCGCTCGGCCTCGGCCTGGAAGCCGACGAACTCGTCGGGCTTCACCCAGCGGACGACGGGGTGGTGCCGCGGCGACGGGCGCAGGTACTGGGTGATCGTCAGCAGGTCGCAGCCGGCGTCGTGCAGCGCCTGCATCGTCTCGACGACCTCGTGCGGCTCCTCGCCCATGCCCAGGATGAGGTTGGACTTGGTGACCAGGCCGGCCTCGCGGGCGGCGGTGATCACGGCCAGCGAGCGCTCGAAGCGGAAGCCGGGCCGGATCCGCTTGAAGATCCGCGGCACCGTCTCGACGTTGTGCGCGAGCACCTCGGGCCCGGAGGAGAAGACCTCGGCCAGCTGCCCGGCGTCGGCGTTGAAGTCGGGGATGAGCAGCTCGACGCCGCAGCCGGGCACGGCGGCGTGGATCTGGCGCACCGTCTCGGCGTAGAGCCAGGCACCGCCGTCGGCCAGGTCGTCGCGGGCGACGCCGGTGACGGTGGCGTAGCGCAGCTGCATCGAGGCGACGCTCTCGGCGACCCGGCGCGGCTCGTCGGCGTCGAAGGCGGCGGGCTTGCCCGTGTCGATCTGGCAGAAGTCGCAGCGCCGGGTGCACTGGTCACCGCCGATGAGGAACGTGGCCTCCCGGTCCTCCCAGCACTCGTAGATGTTGGGGCAGCCGGCCTCCTCGCACACCGTGTGCAGGCCCTCGCGGCGCACCAGCGACTTCAGCTCGGTGTACTCGGGGCCGGTCCTCAGGCGCGTCTTGATCCACTCGGGCTTGCGCTCGATCGGCACCTGGCTGTTGCGGACCTCGAGGCGCAGCAGCTTGCGGCCGGCGGGCTCGAGGGCGGATCCGGAGGACGTGGGGGCCGCCGTCTCGCTCATGACCTGCACGGTACGCCCGCACGACGACACCGCCCCCGCTGCCGGGGAGGCAGCGGGGGCGGTGTGGGCGAGGTCTCGGAGACCTCCGTGCGGGTCGCTCAGGCCATGCCCGACCCGGACGGCCCGGCCGTGGGGCCGGGCTCGTCGCTGCCACCGCTGCTGAACGGCTCGGGGCTGTTCTTCGGGTCGACCGGGTCGGTCGGGCCGTCGGAGTCGACCATCTGCGCGTCGCGGATGCCCATGTCGGACTCGGCCGGGGCGGAGTCGCCCGCCTCCCACGTGGCGCTGGAGACGGTCTTGCCGGACTCGTTGTTGCTCGGGGCGCTGGGCACGGGGTCCTCTCGGTAGCTGGGGACCGGCCCGTCACCGGTGGGGGCGGGGGTCCAGTCGTTGCGCTCGTTGCGGCGCCGGAGCACCGCGAACGCCACGGCACCGACCGCGGCGAACACCGCGAGCCAGGGCCACCGCCGCGACTCGCGCTCCAGAGCCGTACCCCGCCCGGCCCTCGCCGACGCCTTCGCCGAGGCCTTGACCGCCTTGGCCTTCGCCTTCTGCTTCGCGGCCTTGCGCTTGGCCCTGCCGCCGGCCTTCGCGGTCGCCCCGACGAGCTCGTCGCGGCGGGCCTCCAGCTCGCCGAGCGCGGTCTCGACGCCGGCGACCAGCGTCCCGCGGGCGTTCTCGAACGCCGGCCCCACGGCCTCGCGCGCCGCCACGACCTTCGGCAGCACCTCGGTGGCCAGGGCCTTCTGCGCCGCCTTCTGCGCGGCCTCCACCCGGGGGCCGAGGTCGGCGGCGGCCTTGCTGGCCGCGGCGGTGGTGGCGGCGACGGCGCCGGTCAGCGCCGGGACGGCGGCCTCGCGGGCGGCGTGCACCCGGGGGCTGAGCGCCTCGACGGCGGCGGCGAGGCCGGCGTCCACCGCCTCGCGCGCGGCCTCCAGGCGCGGCCCGGCGGCGTCGATGGCGGCCTCGACCCGCGGTGCGAGGGCCTTCTGCGCCGTCTCGACGCGGGGGCCGATGGCCTCGCGGGCCGAGGCGACGGCGGGCGCGGCGACCGCCACGGCGGCGGCGACCTTGGGGGCGACGGCGAGCTGGGCCGCGCCCAGGGCGGGCCCGGCGGCGTCGCGGGCGGCCGCGATGCGGGGGGCCAGCTCGTCCGCGGCCGCACGACCGGCCTCGGTCATCGCCGTCCCGATGTGGCTGAAGCCCTCCTGGAGCTCGGCAGCGATGACCTGACCTCGGGTCTTCTTGCGGAACACGGGATGTACCTCCACGTTGATCGTCTCGGCCGCCATCCTGCCCGGTCCGTCCGGCGAGCACACCCCGAGCGGATCCGGCCGGGCGGCGGGGAGCTCGCGGCGCTAGCGTCGTCGGCCGTGCAGCTCCGGATCTTCACCGAGCCCCAGCAGGGCGCGACGTACGACGACCTCCTCGCCGTGGCCAAGCGCACCGAGGAGACCGGTTTCGACGCGTTCTTCCGCTCCGACCACTACCTCGCGATGTCCGGCGACGGCCTGCCCGGCCCCACCGACGCCTGGCTGACGCTGGCCGGGCTGGCCCGCGAGACCAGCCGGATCCGCCTCGGCACGCTCATGTCGGCGGCGACCTTCCGGCTGCCCGGCCCGCTGGCCATCTCCGTGGCGCAGGTCGACCAGATGAGCGGTGGGCGGGTCGAGTTCGGCATCGGCGCGGGCTGGTTCGAGGCGGAGCACGACGCCTACGGCATCCCCTTCCCGGACACCGGCGAGCGCTTCGACCGGTACGAGGAGCAGCTCGCCGTCGTCACCGGGCTGTGGTCGACGCCGCCGGGGAAGACCTTCGACTTCGCCGGGCAGCACTACCGGCTGACCGGGTCGCCGGCGCTGCCCAAGCCGGTGCAGGCCGGCGGCATCCCGGTGCTGATCGGCGGCAAGGGCGCCAGGCGCACCCCGCGGCTGGCGGCCCGGTACGCCGCCGAGTTCAACGTGCCGTTCTCGTCCGCGGAGGAGAACGCCCGGCTGTTCGCCGGTGTCCGGGAGGCGTGCGAGGAGACCGGCCGCGACCCGTCGTCGCTCACCTACAGCTCGGCGCTGGTGCTGTGCGTCGGCCGGGACGAGGCCGAGGTCGCCCGCCGGGCCGCGGCGATCGGCTGGGACGTGGCCGACGTGCGCACCCACGGGGTCGCCGGCACGCCCGCCGAGGCCGTCGACGTCCTCGGCCGCTTCGCCGAGGCCGGCGCCACCCGCGTGTACCTGCAGGTGCTCGACCTCGCCGACCTCGACCACCTGGACCTGGTCGCGGCGGAGGTCGCGCCGCAGCTGGCCTGACCGCCGTGCGGGCGCCGCTCCACCGGGGAACTCCCGCGGGGCGGCGCCCGCGCGGCGGTAGAGTGAGAACGTGACCGGGCGGTCCCTCCTTCCCCGGCCGCGCTGACCCCCACCTGCGAGGACGGCGCGGCGACCCCTCCTGTGCGAGGGGTCTTTCCATGTGCAGACCAGGACGCCCCCGAGCGCGCGCGACCCCACGAGACCGGAGCACCGACGATGAGCCAGACGGCCAGCAGCCACACCGGCGCTGCCAGCACCGAGACGACCGGCGACGGCGTGCCGCCGCACCGGTACACCCCGGCCCTGGCACAGCGGATCGAGCTCGCCTGGCAGGACCGGTGGGAGGCCGAGGGCACGTTCCACACGCCCAACCCGACCGGCCGGCTGTCCGAGGGCTTCGAGCGGGTCGCCGACCGGCCCAAGTACTTCGTGATGGACATGTTCCCGTACCCCTCGGGCGCGGGCCTGCACGTGGGTCACCCGCTGGGCTACCTGGGCACCGACGTCACCAGCCGGTTCCGCCGGATGGACGGCGGCAACGTGCTGCACCCGATGGGCTACGACGCCTTCGGCCTGCCCGCCGAGCAGTACGCCGTGCAGACCGGGCAGCACCCCCGGGTCACCACCGAGCAGAACATCGCCGCGATCCGCGCCCAGCTGCGCCGGCTGGGCGTCGACCACGACGACCGCCGCAGCTTCGCCACCATCGACCCGGGCTACTACAAGTGGACCCAGTGGATCTTCCTGCAGATCTTCGGGTCCTGGTTCGACCCCGAGGCCGGGAAGGCGCGGCCGATCGAGGAGCTGGTCGCCGAGCTGGACGCCGGCGCCCGCGAGCCCGCGCCGGGCACCAACCCCACGGGCCGGCCCTGGGCCGAGCTGGACGACGCCGGCAAGCGCCGCGTCGTCGACGCGCACCGGCTGGCCTACCTGCACGAGGCCCCGGTCAACTGGTGCCCGGGCCTGGGCACGGTGCTGTCCAACGAGGAGGTCACGCCCGACGGGCGCTCCGAGCGGGGCAACTTCCCGGTGTTCCGGCGTCCGCTCACCCAGTGGATGATGCGGATCACCGCCTACGCCGAGCGGCTGCTGGCCGACCTGGACCGGCTGGACTGGTCGGACTCGCTGAAGCAGATGCAGCGCAACTGGATCGGCCGCTCGACCGGCGCCCGGATCCGGTTCGCCGCCGGTCCGGAGACCGTCGAGGTCTTCACCACCCGGCCCGACACCCTGTTCGGCGCGACCTACATGGTGCTGGCGCCGGAGCACCCGCTGGTCGAGGCGCTGACCGCCGACGCGTGGCCCGACGGCACCGACCCGCGCTGGACCGGCGGCGCGGCGACCCCGCGCGAGGCGGTGCGCGAGTACCAGCGGCAGGCCTCCCGGCGCAGCGAGCTGGACCGGCAGAACGAGGCGCGGGAGAAGACCGGCGTCTGGCTGGGCGTCACCGCCGTCAACCCGGTCAACGGCCGCGAGCTGCCGGTGTTCATCGCCGACTACGTGCTGACCGGCTACGGCACCGGCGCGATCATGGCCGTGCCCGCCGAGGACACGCGCGACTGGGACTTCGCCCAGGCCTTCGGCCTGCCGCACGTGCGCACCGTCCAGCCGCCGGCCGACTGGGACGGCGGCGCGTGGACCGGCGCCGGCGAGATGGTCAACTCGTCGAACGACGAGGTCTCCCTGGACGGCCTGGACAAGGCCACCGCGATCGAGCGGATCACCGAGTGGCTGGTCGCGAAGGGCCACGGCGAGGCGACCACCACCTACAAGCTGCGCGACTGGCTGTTCAGCCGGCAGCGCTACTGGGGCGAGCCCTTCCCGATCGTCTACGACACCGACGGGTTGCCGCGGGCGGTGCCCACCGAGCTGCTGCCGGTGCTGCTGCCCGAGGTCGACGACTACTCGCCCAAGACGTTCGCCGACGACGACGCCGACTCCGCCCCCGAGCCGCCGCTGTCGCGCGCCACGGAGTGGACGACGGTGGAGCTGGACCTGGGCGACGGTCCCAAGCCCTACCGCCGCGAGACCAACACGATGCCCAACTGGGCCGGCTCGTGCTGGTACTACCTGCGCTACCTGGACCCGGGCGACGACACCCGGATGGTCGACCCGGAGCTCGAGCGCTACTGGATGGGCCCGCGCGAGCCCGGCGACGTCGGCGGCGTGGACCTGTACGTCGGCGGCGTGGAGCACGCCGTGCTGCACCTGCTGTACGCCCGCTTCTGGCACAAGGTGCTGTTCGACCTGGGCCACGTGTCCAGCGAGGAGCCGTTCCGCCGGCTGGTCAACCAGGGCTACATCTCCGCCTACGCCTACACCGACGAGCGGGGCTTCTACGTGCCGGCCGCCGACGTGGTCGAGTCCGACGGCCGGTTCCTGTACGAGGGCAAGCCGGTCAACCGCGAGTACGGCAAGATCGGCAAGAGCCTGAAGAACATGGTCACGCCGGACGAGATGATCGGCGCGTACGGCGCGGACACCTTCCGGGTCTACGAGATGTCGACCGGTCCGCTGGAGCAGTCCCGCCCGTGGGAGACCAAGGCCGTCGTCGGCTCGCAGCGGCTGCTGCAGCGGATCTGGCGCGTGGTCGTCGACGAGGAGACCGGCGCGGTGCGCGCGGCCGACGGCGTCGAGCCCGCCGAGGAGACCCTGCGGGCGCTGCACAAGGCGATCGCCGGCGTCCGCGACGGCATGGACACCCTGCGGTTCAACATCGCCATCGCCCGGATCACCGAGCTGACCAACGCGCTGACCCAGACCTACGGCGCGGACTCGCCGGTGCCGCGGTCGGTGGCCGAGCCGCTGGTGCTGATGGTGGCGCCGCTGGCCCCGCACATCGCCGAGGAGCTGTGGTCGCGGCTGGGCCACGAGGAGTCGCTGGCCTGGGCGCCGTTCCCGGAGGCCGACGAGCGGTGGCTGGTCGAGGACACCGTCCAGGTCGCCGTCCAGGTCAACGGCAAGGTCCGGTCGCAGGTGAGCGTCCCGGCCGACGCCGACGCCGCCGCGCTGGAGGCGGCCGCCCGCGCGGACGAGCGGGTCGCCGCGCAGCTGGCCGGCAGGACCGTGCGCCGCGTGGTCGCCGTCCCGGGCCGGCTGGTCAACTTCGTCGTCGGCTGAGCGGTGTGGGGGGGGGGGGGGGGGGGGCGGGGGCGCGGGGGCCCCCCCCCCCCCCCCCCCCCCCCCCCCCCCCCCCCGCCGACGACCC
>NZ_JBJGZX010000029.1:0-58220 GCF_054050735.1 Blastococcus sp. SYSU D00813 | reverse complement strand
GGGGGGGGGGGGGGGGGTGTTTGGGGGGCGACAGGCGGGCGGGGGGGGGCCGGGGGGCGCGCCCACGCCCCCGCCGGGGTGGGGGGGGGGGGGGGGGCCCCCCCCCCCCCCCGCCCCGCACCACCCGTCGGGTCCCCGCCCGCCGGGCCCGGCACCCCACCCGCACGTCCGACGAGCACGACCTGGCGGCCCAGCCAGCGAGGCGAACACCCCGAGGAGATCCCATGTCTGCAGCGAGGCAGCGTCCCTTCCGCCGGATGACCTACACCGCGGTCGCCCTGATGAGCACCGGCGCCCTGGTGGCCGGCTGCACCGGCAACGAGCCGGAGAACTCGGGCGGCGGCGGCAACAACGCCGTCAGCGACAACGACGAGGAGGGCGAGACCGTCACCATCGGCTTCTCGGCGCCGGCGGCCGACCACGGCTGGATGGCCGGCATCACCGAGGCCGCCCGCGCGGTGGACGAGGAGTACGACGACGTCGAGCTGATCGTCGCCGAGGGCACGAACGACGTGAGCGCCCAGATCGCCCAGGTCGAGACCTTCATCAACGACGGCGTCGACGCGATCGTGCTGCTGCCCTTCGACGGCGACGCCCTGACGCCCGTGGCGCTGGAGGCGATGGAGGCCGGCATCCCGGTCATCAACGTCGACCGCGAGTTCAACAGCCCGTTCGCCGCCCGCGCCACGATCCTCGGCGACAACTACGGCATGGGCGTCTCGGCCGGCACCTACATCTGCGAGCAGCTCGGTGACCAGCCCGACGCCGTGGTCGCGGAGATCGCCGGCATCGACTCGCTGCCCCTGACCCAGGACCGCAGCCAGGGCTTCGCCGACGCGCTGGCCGACTGCGGCCTCGAGGTGAGCAACCGGGTCGCGGCGGAGTTCACCGTCGAGTCCGGCGAGGCCGAGGCGGCCAACCTCCTCCAGGCCGCCCCGCAGATCGACGCGATCTGGAACCACGACGACGACCAGGGCGTCGGCGTCCTGGCCGCGATCGAGAACGCCGGCCGCGACGAGTTCTTCATGGTCGGCGGCGCCGGCTCGGCGAACGCGATGCGGGAGATCCAGTCCGGTGACTCGGTCCTCCAGGCGACCGTCATCTACCCGCACACCCAGGCGGCCGACGGTGTCCGGCTGGCCCGCCTGATCGCCCAGGGCAAGAGCGTGTCCGACCTGAACTCCCAGGGAGTGCCCCGGACGATCGTGCTCAACGCCCCGGTCGTGACCGCGGACAACGTCGACCAGTACCTCGACGCCGCGTTCGAGTCCTGACCGTCCTGCGTCGGAGTCGCTCGGTGACGGTTCCCGTCACCGAGCGACTCCACCCCACCCCGGGAGCACCCTCATGACCTCATCCCACCGTCCCACCCTCGGGGTGGGCCTGATCGGGCACGCCTTCATGGGCGCCGCCCACTCGCAGGCCTGGCGCACGGCCCCGCACTTCTTCGACCTCCCGCTGCGCCCCGAGCTCACCGTCCTCGTCGGCCGCGACCGGACCCGCGCGGCCGAGGCCGCCGCCCGGCTCGGCTGGGCCGACGTCGAGACCGACTGGCGCCGGGCCGTCGAGCGCGATGACGTCGACCTGGTCGACGTCTGCACCCCCGGCGACACCCACGCCGAGATCGCCATCGCCGCCCTCGAGGCGGGCAAGCACGTCCTCTGCGAGAAGCCGCTGGCCAACTCCGTCGCCGAGGCCGAGGCCATGGCCGAGGCCGCCGCCCGCGCCGCGGAGCGCGGCGTCCGGTCGATGGTCGGCTTCACCTACCGCCGCGTGCCGGCGGTCGCGCTGGCCCGGCAGATGGTCGCCGAGGGCCGCATCGGGCGGATCCGCCACGTGCGGGCCGCCTACCTGCAGGACTGGATCGCCGACCCCGCGGCGCCGATGTCCTGGCGGCTGGAGAAGGACCGCGCCGGATCGGGGGCGCTGGGCGACATCGGCGCGCACATCGTCGACCTCACCCAGCACATCACCGGCGAGACCATCACCGGGGTCAGCGCGCTGATGGAGACCTTCGTCAAGGAGCGGCCGCTGGCCGCCTCGAGCGGCGGGCTCTCCGGCGTCGCGGGGCAGGGGACCGGCGAGGTCACCGTGGACGACGCGGCGCTGTTCCTCGGCCGGTTCTCCGGCGGCGCCGTCGCGACCTTCGAGGCCACCCGCTTCGCCCTGGGCCGCAAGAACGGCATCCGCATCGAGGTCAACGGGTCAGAAGGCAGCCTCGCCTTCGACTTCGAGGACATGAATGTGCTCGAGTTCTTCGACGGCACGGAGCCGGCCGAGCGGGCCGGTTTCCGCCGCATCATCGTCACCGAGCCCGAGCACCCCTACATCGGCGCCTGGTGGCCGGCCGGCCACGGCCTCGGCTACGAGCACGGCTTCACCCACCAGGTCGTGGACCTGCTCACCGCCATCGCCAAGGACGCCGACCCGACGCCGTCGTTCGCCGACGGCCTGCAGGTCCAGCGGGTGCTCGACGCCGTCGAGCGCAGCGCCGCCAACGCCTCCACCTTCACCGAGATCTGAGGGAGTCCGATGCCCCGTCCCGTCACCCTGTTCACCGGCCAGTGGGCCGACCTCCCGTTCGAGGAGGTGTGCCGGCTCGCCTCCGACTGGGGGTACGACGGCCTCGAGATCGCCTGCTGGGGCGACCACCTCGACGTCGAGCGGGCCGCGAACGACGACTCCTACGTGCAGGAGCGCCTCGACATCCTGAAGCGCCACAACCTGCAGCTGTTCACGATCTCCAACCACCTCAACGGCCAGGCCGTCTGCGACGACCCGATCGACGAGCGGCACCGCGGCATGGTGCACCCGCGCGTCTGGGGCGACGGCGACCCCGAGGGTGTCCGGCAGCGGGCGGCCGAGGAGATGAAGCTGACCGCGCGCGCGGCGGCGAAGCTGGGCGTCAAGACGGTCGTCGGGTTCACCGGGTCGAAGATCTGGAAGACCGTGGCGATGTTCCCGCCGGTCCCCGAGTCGATGATCGAGGACGGGTACGCCGACTTCGCAGCCCGGTGGAACCCGGTCCTCGACGTCTTCGACGAGGTCGGCGTCCGGTTCGCCCACGAGGTGCACCCGTCGGAGATCGCCTACGACTACTGGACGACGGTCCGCACGCTGGAGGCGATCGGCCACCGCGAGGCGTTCGGGCTGAACTGGGACCCGAGCCACTTCGTCTGGCAGGACCTCGACCCGGTCGGCTTCCTGTGGGACTTCCGCGACCGGATCTACCACGTCGACTGCAAGGACGCGAAGAAGCAGGTGGGCAACGGCCGCAACGGCCGGATGGGCTCGCACCTGCCCTGGGCCGACCCGCGGCGCGGCTGGGACTTCGTCTCCACCGGGCACGGCGACGTCCCGTGGGAGGCCTGCTTCCGGATGCTCAACACGATCGGCTACGACGGGCCGATCTCGGTCGAGTGGGAGGACGCCGGCATGGACCGCCTCGTCGGCGCCCCCGAGGCCCTGGCCTTCGTCCGCCGGCTGGCCTTCGACCCGCCGGCCGCGGCGTTCGACGCCGCCTTCTCCAGCGGGAACTGAGGACGGGGATCCGCCGGGTCGCCCCGGCGGATCCCCCTCCCTCGGTCCCGACGGGCTCAGAGGGCGTCGCGGCCCTGGTGCCGGGTCCGGCGCAGGCCCCGCCGGCGGCCGGCGGCCAGCACGGTGAGCACCAGCAGGACGGCGATCGCGGCGATCTCGACCCAGAAGGTCTCCTGCCACCACGGCGCGACGTCGGACTCGACGAAGTCGAACATCCCCGGCTCCAGCCAGAGCAGGCCGTAGGTGGACTGCAGCAGCGCCGCCAGGGAGCCGATGGAGAACAGCAGCCCGAGCAGCGCCGCCCAGACCAGCAGCCGCGGCGGGGAGACCAGCAGGAGCAGCGCGCCGCCGAAGCCGAGGACCGCCTGCAGCAGGAACGCCGGGCCGATGACGTCGATGGAGTCGTAGCCGTCCTGCCACAGGTACAGGTGGATGGCCGCGATCGCGGCGAGCAGCACCGCGCCGGCCAGCCGCAGCAGCGCGATCGCGACGCCGGTGCCGCGGCCCTGCGTGACCGTGGCCGTCATGTCACCGTCACCGTCACCTCCATGCCCATGGAGCGGTGGTTGCCGACCGAGCAGTAGAAGACGTACTCGCCCGGCTCGAGCGTGACGGTGACCGAGGACGTCTCCCCGGGGCCGATCTGCTCGGTGCCGTCGACGTCCTCGCCGTCGCGCTCCACCACCAGGTCGTGCGTCGCGCTGCCGCCGTTGGTCAGCTCGATCGTGTACTCGCCCGCCGCGAGCTCCGTCGAGTCGAGCTCGAAGTCGAAGTCGACCGAGTTCACCGCGAGGGTGCCGCCCGCCGGCTGCTCGGCGCCGCTGGACGTGGCGCCGCCCGCCGACGTCTCGCTCGCGCTGGTCTGCGCCTCGCTGGAACTGCTGGTGGCCGCCGCGGTGTCGCCGCCGTCGTCGTCGTCCCCGCCGCAGGCGGACAGCAGGCCGAGCGAGACGGCCACCAGGCCGGCGGCCAGGCGGCGTGCTGCACGGGTGGATCCGGTCGGACGGTGCACGTGGTCCTCCTCGGAGCGCGGGCGGCGCCCGGAGCGGCACCCCCTCGGGCGGGATCCTCCAACGTTGAAGGAGACGCGCGGAACCCCCACCCAGGGTGTTGCCAGGCGGCCGTTACCTCTCCGAGACCATGCCCGCGCACCACGAGACCACGGTGTCCAGCACCCCGGCGTCGACCGGCCGGCGCAGCTCCTCGCGGTACCGGCTCATCGACGGCGGGCCCGGCTGGCGGCGCAGCGTGTGCGTCAGGTCCGGCACCAGGTGCGTGGTCACCTCACCCGGCACGGTGGCCGCGATGACGGCGAGGTCGTCCGGGCGGACCTGCAGGTCCTTCCCGCCGGTCAGCGCGAGCACGGGGACGTCGATCCGGCGCAGGTCCGCCCGGGGGTCGTGGGCCATGAACTCCCGTGTCCAGCGGGCGTTCACGCGCACCGCGCCGACGCGCGCGACGTCGGTCGTGGTGGCCGCGATCCGCGCGCGGTTCGCCGCCGCCCTGCGCTCGAGGTCGACGCGCAGCCCGCGCAGCAGCAGCCGGACCGGCCGCGGCAGGGTCGCCGCGATCCGCGCGGTCTGCCAGTCGAGCAGCTCGCGGCCCGGGGTGGCGCTGGCGGAGAGCAGCACCAGCCCGGCCGCGCCTGCACCGCGTGCCGCGACCGCCGCCGCCAGCAGGGCGCCCTCGCTGTGCCCCCCGAGCAGCACCCGGCCCGGGTCGACCTCGGGGCGCGCGGCGAGCGCGTCGCGGACCCGGGCCAGGTCGTCGACGTTGTCGGCGAAGCCGGCGGCCCGCCAGTCGCCGCCCCCGCTGCCGCCGACCCCGCGCTTGTCGTAGCGCAGGGAGGCGAGCCCCCCGCCCGCGAGTGCGTGCGCCAGTGCCCGGGTGACACCCAGGCGCGCGCGGCGGTGGTCGGAGTCGCGGTCGACCGGCCCCGAGCCGGCGGCCAGGGCGACGGCGGGGAACGGGCCGGCGCCCTCCGGGAGGGTGAGGGTGCCGGCGAGGGCCGGCTCGCCCGGGACGGTGACCTCCAGCTCGCGCACCGTCACCCCGCCAGCTCGGCCGCCACCGCGGCGGCGTCGTCGGTCCCGACGAGCAGGGTGTCGAAGCGCTGCCCGGTGAGCCGGACCCGCACCGCCGCCTGGCCACGGCGCACGCTGACCAGGCTCTTCTCCCCGCGCGCCCGCCAGGTGCCGATCCTGCGCCGCGGCAGCCCGAGGCCCGGGGCGCGCAGGCCCCGGGCGGCGGCCTGCCCGTCGGGGACCACCTCGACGGACCGGACGGCCGAGCGCGGCACCTCCAGGTCGCGGAGCAGGCCCCAGAGCTTCTCGCTGCGGGTGAGGGTGACGGTGAGGGTGGTCGGGGTCGCGGACAGGGTGGCCATGCCGTTATCGTTCTCGACTACGAGAACGATGTCAAACGTGAGAACGGTGGATACGGGATGCCGTCGACGGACCTGCTGCTCCACCCCGTGCGGCTGCGCGTCGTGCAGGCGTTCCTGGGGGAGCGCACGCTGACCACGACGGACCTGCGCGGCGAGCTGCCGGACGTGCCCGCGGCCTCCCTGTACCGCCACGTTGGCGTGCTCGCCGACGCCGGCGTGCTCGAGGTGGTCGGTGAGCGGCGGGTGCGCGGCGCCGTCGAGCGCAGCTACCGGCTGGTGCTCTCGGCCGCGTCGGTGACCGCGGACGACGCCGCCGGGATGACCCCGGAGGAGCACCGGCAGGCCTTCCGCACCTTCGTCGCGTCGCTGCTCGCCGACTTCGACCGCTACCTCGCCGGCGCCGGGGAGCCCGACCTCGGCCGCGACGGCGTCGGCTACCGGCAGATCGGGCTGTGGCTGGACGACGGGGAGTTCGCCGAGATGGTGGGCGAGCTGCGCGCGGTGCTCGCCGCCCGCACCGCGGCCGGCCCGCGGGAGGGCCGCCGGCGCCGCATCGTCAGCACCGTCTTCCTGCCCGCGGGCTGACCGCGGCCGGCGGGGGTCCTCAGGCGGCCCGCGCGGCTCGCCGGGCCTGCCGGACGGCCTGCCTCGTCTGCCGGCGCGCCTTCTTCACGGTCACCCGCGGGGTGCGGTCGACGATGCCGCGGGTGAGCAGGCCGACGCCGATGCCGAGCAGCCAGACGTCCTTGGCGACGGCCAGGCCCTCCTGGGTGGGCGCCAGGCTGCCCTCCTTGCGCATGCCCGGCGTGTTCAGGTAGAGCCCGAGCAGGCCGCCGGAGAAGCCGGTGAGCAGCAGCCCGGCGACCGCGGTCGGCACGAAGGGCGTGAGCAGCGCCGCGCCGATGCCGATCTCCGCCGCGGCCAGACCCTGCGCGAACTGCGCCGGCTCCACCTTCTTCAGGAAGGGGTACGTGCTCGACGCGAAGCCGTGCAGGCCGGCCGCGGTCGCCTCGTCCGCGCCGCGCTTGCCGAGCCCGCTGTTGAGGATGAAGGCACCGGCCGACAGCCGGGGGCCGATCTCGGCCAGGGTGATGGGCAGACCCACGGGACACCTCGTTCGTCGCTGGTGCGGTCGCCGGTGCTCGGCGGCCTGCCCGGTCCTGTGCCCCGAGTCCGTGGGGTCAACCCCGGCGACGGGCCCGGGGCGTGCGCCCCGGGCCCGTCCGCGCGGGTCAGCGACCCCGGCGCGTGCGGCCGCCGCTGAACGAGGCGGCCGAGTGGGTGCCGGCGCGGGCGGCGAGCTCGGCCCGCGTGCGCGCCGGCCCGGGGTTGCGGGTCGCCCCGCCACGGCCGCCGGCCGCCGAGCCGCCCGCACCCGCGCCGCCCGTGCCGGTCGCGCCGCCGCTGCCGCCGCCGGACCGGCGGCGACGGCCGCCGCCGGTGCCCTGCGGCTGCGGGGCCGGCGCCGGGGCCGGCTCGACGTACGGGGCGGCGGGACCGGTCAGGTCGCTGATCTGCGCTGCGCCGGGACGCACGGCGCTGACGGTCGGGGTGATCCCGGCCTGGCGGGCCAGGGTGCGCACCTCGCCGGCCTGGTCGGGCGTGCTCACGGTGACGACGGTGCCGCCGGCGCCGGCGCGGGCGGTGCGCCCGGAGCGGTGCAGGTAGGCCTTGTGCTCGGCCGGCGGGTCGACGTGCACCACCAGCGCGACGTCGTCCACGTGGATGCCGCGGGCGGCGATGTCGGTGGCCACGAGCACGCGGGTGGCGCCGGTGCTGAAGGCCTCGAGGTTGCGCTCGCGGGCGTTCTGGCTCAGGTTGCCGTGCAGGTCGACGGCGGGCACGCCCGCGGCGGTCAGCTGCTTGGCGAGCTTCTTGGCCTGGTGCTTGGTGCGGGTGAACAGCACGCTGCGGCCGAGCCCGGAGGCCAGCTGGCGGACGACCTCGGCCTTGTCGGCGGCCTGCACCTGGAGGACGTGGTGGGTCATCGTCGACACCGGGGCCACGGCCGGGTCGACCGAGTGCGTGGTCGGGTGGCTCAGGTAGCGCTTCACCAGGACGTCGACGCCGTTGTCCAGCGTCGCGGAGAACAGCAGGCGCTGACCCACCTTCGGCGTCCGGTCCAGCAGCCGCTTGACGCCGGGCAGGAAGCCCAGGTCGGCCATGTGGTCGGCCTCGTCGAGGATGGTGATCTCGACGGCGGAGAGGTCGGCGTGGCCCTGGCCGATGAGGTCCTCGAGCCGGCCGGGGCAGGCGATGAGGACGTCGACGCCGGCGGCCAGCGCCTGCACCTGCGGGTTCTGGCCGACGCCGCCGAAGACGACTGTGGCGCGCATGCCGAGCGCGCGGGCCAGCGGGTCGACGACGGCGAGCACCTGGTTGGCCAGCTCGCGGGTCGGCACGAGCACCAGCGCGCGGGGTCGCTTCGGCGTCCGCCGGCTGTCGCTGGCGGCGAGCCGGGCGACGAGCGGGAGGCTGAAGGCCAGCGTCTTGCCCGAGCCGGTGCGCCCGCGGCCGAGCACGTCGCGGCCGGCGAGGGTGTCGGGCAGCGTGGCGACCTGGATGGGGAACGGCGCGGTGATGCCGCTGGCGGTCAGCACCTCGACCAGCGGCGCCGGGACGCCGAGCGCCTCGAACGTGGTGTCGGTGGGCAGGACCGTGGGCGCGTCCCCGGCCGGGACGACGGCGGGGGTCGGGACCTCGGCGGGGCGGACCGCGACCTGGGGCTGCTGCTGCTCGCCGGCGGGGCGGGGGCCACGGCCTCGGCCGCCGCGACGGCGGCGCGGGCGGCCGGTCCCGGGGGTGGGGCCGGTGGCGGGGGTGTTCTGGGCGGTGCTCATCTGACGACTTCCTCGACGTTCGAGTGGCCGTCCTGCGACCCGGCGGAGGGCGCGCGCCGGCACTCCTGCTCGCGGGCAGGGCGGCGCGCACGTCGTCGGCGGGACGTCGGACGACCGGGCGCGCCTCGGTGGCGCGGCCTCGGCCCGACGTCGCGTCCAGCTGCCCCGGATGGGCGGCGGACCGGCGCCGGCACTGCCCACTCAACCAGACGCGGGCCGCGGACCTGCCCTCAGGCGGGGGAGTGTCCGGTCACATCGAGGGACGTGTCGCCGCTCGGGCCGCCGCGGTAGCTGCGGCGATAGGCGCCGGGGGCGACGCCGATGGCCGCCCGCAGGTGCTGACGGAGGGAGGCCGGTGTCCCGAACCCCGCGTCGGCGGCCACCCGGTCGACCGAGGCGTCGGTGGTCTCCAGCAGCTGCCGGGCCAGGGCCAGCCGCTGGGCGGCGAGCCAGCGCAGCGGCGAGACGCCGGTCTCCTCGCGGAAGCGCCGGGTGAAGGTGCGCACGCTCATCCGGGCGTGCCCGGCGAGGTCGGCGAGGGTGAGCGGCTCGCCGAGGCGCTCGGCGGCCCAGGCGCGGGTGGCGGCGGTGCCCGCGCCGCCGGGCTCGGGCAGCGGCCGCTCGACGAACTGCGTCTGGCCGCCCTCCCGCCAGGGGGCGACGACGTTGCGCCGCGCCGCCCGGTTCGCCACGTCGCTGCCGTGGTCGCGGCGCACCAGGTGCAGCATCAGGTCGATGCCCGCGGCGTTGCCGGCCGAGGTGAGCACGTCGCCGTCGTCGACGAACAGCACGCCGGGGTCGAGCCGGACGGCGGGGAACAGCCGGCGGAAGGTGTCGGCGTGCATCCAGTGGGTGGTGGCCGGGCGCCCGTCGAGCAGTCCGGCGGCGGCGAGCACGAAGGCGCCGGTGCAGATCGACACCAGCCGGGCGCCGCCGGCGGCCGCGTCGCGCAGCGCCGTCCCCAGCTCGTCGGGGATCCGGCCCTCGCTCATGGCCGGCCCGCCGAAGACCCCGGGGACGACGACGGTCCGCGCGGTCGCCAGCACCGACGCGTCGTGCTCGGGCAGCACGCCGAAGCCGGCCGAGGAGCGCACCGGCCCGCCGTCGAGGGTGGCGACGCGGACCCGGTAGAGCGGGCGCTCGGCGGCGTCGACGGCCGAGCCGAGCAGCCGGTGCGGCAGGCCCAGCTCGAAGGAGATGCAGTTCGGCAGGGCGAGGACGACCACCTCGTGGCGGCGGGGTGGTGCCGCGGACATGGCCGGATCCTTGCACATGTTGGCTGTCGGGCCACTCGTCGCGCGGTCGGCCGTCGGTCATGCTCGCGGCCGTGCTGACCTCTGCCCCGACCGCCGCGCCGTCCCCCACCCGGCGGCGCGTCCACCCCGCCTGGTGGGTGGCGGCGGTGACGTTCCTGGCCCTCGTGGGGGCGGCGGCCTTCCGTGCGGTGCCCGGCGTCCTCATCGACCCGCTGCGGGACGAGTTCGGCTGGTCGGTGTCGACGATCTCCGCCGCCGTCGCGGTCAACATGGCGCTGTACGGGCTCACCGCGCCGTTCGCCGCCGCGCTGATGGAGCGCTTCGGCATCCGCCGGGTGGTGGTCTGCGCGCTGCTGCTCGTCGCGCTCGGCAGCGGGCTGACCGTCTTCATGACGGCGAGCTGGCAGCTGGTCCTGCTGTGGGGCGTGCTGGTGGGCCTGGGCGCCGGGTCGATGGCGCTGTCGCTGGTGGCCACCGTGACCGGGCGGTGGTTCGTGGCGCGGCGGGGGTTGGTGTCCGGCGTCCTCACCGCGGGCGGCGCGGCCGGCCAGCTGGTGTTCCTGCCGCTGGTGGCCTGGATCGACGGGACGTGGGGCTGGCGGGCGGCGTCGCTGGGCACCACCGCGGCCGCGCTCGCCGTCGTCCCGCTGGTGGCGTGGCTGCTGCGGGACCGGCCGCGTGACGTCGGCGCCGTCCCCTACGGCGGCACCGCGGCCGACGACGTCGACCCCGTCCGCAGCGGCGCGGCGCGGACCGCCGTCCAGGGGCTGCTGGCCGCGTCCCGGTCGCGGGCGTTCTGGCTGCTGGCCGGCGGGTTCTTCATCTGCGGGCTGTCGACGAACGGGCTGGTCCAGCCGCACTTCATCCCGGCCGCGCACGACCACGGCATGCCGGTGACGACGGCGGCCGGCCTGCTGGCCCTGGTGGGCGTCTTCGACATCGCCGGGACGGTCTTCTCCGGCTGGCTGACCGACCGGGTCGACCCGCGGCTGCTGCTGCTCGCCTACTACGGGCTGCGCGGGGCCTCGCTCTTCCTGCTGCCGGCGCTGTTCGGGCCCGACCTGCAGGCCAGCATGATCGTGTTCATCGTCTTCTACGGCCTGGACTGGGTGGCCACGGTGCCCCCGACGCTGGCGCTGTGCCGGGAGCACTTCGGTGCCCGCGCGCCCGTCGTCTTCGGCTGGGTGTTCGCCTCGCACCAGGTCGGCTCGGCCTTCGCGGCCTTCGGTGGCGGCGTCATCCGCGACGTCACCGGCTCCTACGACCTCGCCTGGCTGCTGGCCGGCGGGCTGTGCCTGGCGGCGGCGCTGATGTCGGTGTCGATCGCCCGCAGCGCCCCGCCGCCCGCGGTCCCCACGGCCGTGCCGACCGACCCCCAGGCCGCCGCCGCCGACCAGGCCCACGGCTGAGGAGCACTTCGCGCGCGAAGGTCCCCAACCCCAGGGGACTTTCGCGCGCGAAGTGCTCTTTCCTGTGGACGGCCGAGGTCGGTGCCCCGCGATCGGCCACGCTCCGGCTCGTGTCCGCCCACCGCAGTCAGCTCACCGGGGTCTTCGTCGGGAGCCACGCCGTCGCCGAGGGCCTGCTCACGAGGGCGCAGCTACGCCGACGGAGCTATCGGCGGCTCGTGCACGGCGTCTACGCCGACCCTGGACTGGAGTTCGACCACCAGCTCGTCTGCCGGGGAGTGGCGTTGCTGCTGCCGCCCGGCGCCGCCATCGGCGGGCACTCGGCAGCTGCCTGGTGGGGAGCACCGTTCGCGCGTGCCACCGATCCCGTCACCGTCGTCTGCCCCGAGGACGTCCGCTGGAGCGGGCCACGCGGGGTCCGCGTCCACCGGACGGTGCTGGCGCCGGGTGACGTCACGGTGGTGGACGCCGTCCCCGTCACGTCGGTCCTGAGGACGGCCTGGGACGTCGCCGCACTCGAGCGCCTGTCCACGTCGGTGGCCGCTCTCGACGGGATGGTGCGCAGCGAGGAGGTCACGCTCGACGACCTGGCTGCGCTCGCTGCAGCGGGCAGCGGACGGTGGGGCGCCAGTCGCGTGCGACGCGCCGTCCCGCTCGTCGACCCGAGCGCTGAGTCGCCGCCGGAGTCGTGGGTGCGCGTGGCGCTGGTGCTCGCGGGGCTGCAGCCGCGGTCCCAGTACGAGGTCTTCGCGGACGGCGCCTTCGTCGCGCGCGTGGACTTCGCCTGGCCCGAGGTGCGGCTGGCCCTCGAGTACGACGGTGAGCACCACTTCACCGGGACCCAGATCGACGTCGACCAGGAGCGGCTCGACGCCCTCGCAGCTGCCGGCTGGCGGGTGATCCGGCTGAGTGCGGCCGACCTGCGGGACCTCGCCGCCGTCGTGCGCCGGGTCCAGGAGGCCCTCGCGGCCCCATGAGGAGCACTTCGCGCCCGGAAGTCCCCACCACGAGGGGGACTTTCGCGCGCGAAGTGCTCTCAGGCGGTGGCGGCGAGGGAGGGGGCGGCGGTGCGGCCGGCGATGAGGTCGGCCGCCCGCTCGGCGATCATGATCGTCGGCGCGTTCGTGTTGCCGCGGACCAGCGTCGGCATGACCGAGGCGTCGACGACCCGCAGCCCCTCCAGCCCGTGCACGCGCAGCGAGGAGTCGACGACGGCCTCGTCGTCGGTGCCCATCCGGCACGAGGACACCGGGTGGTACAGCGACTCGAGGGTGTCGCGGACCGCCTGCCGCAGCCCGTCCCCCGTGTGGACGGTCCCGCCCGGCGACCACTCCTCGCCGAGGACGGCGGCCAGCGGCCCGACCGAGGCGATCTCGCGGGCCTTCTCGACGCCGCACACGAGCGCGTCGAGGTCGCGCTCGTCGGTGAGGTAGCCGGCGTCGATGGCCGGCGCCCACGTCGGATCGGCCGACCGCAGCCGCACCGATCCCCGCGAGTGCACCCGCACCAGCACGGCGGCGGCGGTGAACGCGTCGACGTCGGGGTCGACCTCCGCCTGCCGCCAGAACTTGACCGGCAGGAAGTGGTACTGCAGGTCGGGGGCGTCGAGGTCCGGCCGCGAGCGGGTGAACAGCCCCGCCTCGGCCAGGTTCGAGGTCAGCGGCCCGCGCCGGGCGCCGAACCACCGGGCGTAGCCCGACGGCGACTCGGCCCGGAACAGCGACTTCCCGCCGCGGGTGTGCCAGATGACCGGCACCAGCGGGTGGTCCTGCAGCCCGCCGCCCACGCCGGGGAGGTCGTGGACGACGTCGACGCCGACCTCGTGCAGGTGCCCGCCCGGGCCGATCCCCGAGAGCATCAGCAGCTGCGGCGAGTTCACCGCGCCGCCGGCCAGCACCACCTCGGCGGCGGCGTGCGCGGTGTGCAGCTGCCCGCCGCGGCGGTACTCGACGCCGGTCGCCCGCCCGCCGGAGACCAGCACCCGGGTGGTGAGGGCCCCGGTCAGCACCGTGAGGTTCGGCCGGCCCAGCGCCGGGTGCAGGTACGCGTCGGCCGCCGACCAGCGGCGCCCGCGCCTCTGCGTCAGCTGGTAGAGGCCCACGCCCTCCTGGTCGGCGCCGTTGAAGTCGTCGTTGCGCGGGTAGCCGGCCGCCACCGCCGACTGGACGGCGGCCCGGGACCACACGTGCGGCGAGCGCGGGTCCTCGACCCGCAGCGGACCGCCCACCCCGTGGAACCGGTCGGCGCCGCGGGCGTTGTCCTCCATCCGCCGGAACAGCGGCAGCACCGACTCGTAGGACCACGCCGGGTCGCCGGTGAGCTCCGCCCACTCGTCGTAGTCGGCGGCCGCGCCGCGGATGTAGATCATCGCGTTGATAGACGACGACCCGCCCAGCAGCTTGCCGCGGGGCCAGAACAGCCCGCGCCCGCCGAGGCCCGGCTGCGGCTCGGTCGTGTAGTTCCAGTCCCGGCGGGTGCGCCACACCTTGTAGAGCGCGGCCGGCACCTGCACCTCGAGGACGTCGTCGGACCCGCCGGCCTCCAGCAGCAGCACCCGCAGCGACGGGTCCTCGGTCAGCCGGCCGGCGAGCGCGCAGCCGGCCGACCCGGCCCCGACGACGACGACGTCGTACTCGTCGGAGGCGCCCATCAGCGGTGCCGCCCGTGCACCAGGCCCATGACCCGGGCGAGGGCGTCGGTGGCCTGCGCCGGCCGGCCGAAGCTCATCAGGTCCACCGGCAGGGCGAACCGCTGGCGGGTGATCGCCTTGGCGCGGGTGAACTCCTTGAGCCCGTCCTCGCCGTGGATCCGGCCGAACCCGCTCTCGCCGACGCCCCCGAAGGGCAGCGCCGGCACCGAGGCGAACGTCAGCACGGAGTTGATCGACGTCATGCCGCTCTTCATCCGGCGGGCCAGGTCCATCGCCCTGTCGCGCGACCGCGAGTACACCGAGCCGGCCAGCCCGTGCGGGTTGGCGTTGGTGCGCTCCAGCGCCTCCTCGGCGTCGCGCACCCGCGTGATCGTGATCGTCGGCCCGAAGGTCTCCTCGCGGACCGCGGCTGAGTCCTCCGGCGCGTCGACGATCACGGTGGGGGAGACGTAGCGGCCGTCCAGCGTGCCGCCGACGAGCACCCGGGCGCCGGCGGCGGTCGCGTCGTCGACGTGCCGGCGGACGACGTCGGTCTGCGACTCCATCGTCATCGGCCCGTAGGCGGCGTCGTCGTCCGAGCCGGGGCGCAGGTCGCGGGCCTTGGCGGTGACCTCGGCGACGAACCGGTCGTAGACGGCGTCGGTGGCGTAGACCCGCTCGATGCCGATGCAGGTCTGCCCGGCGTTGCTCATCGCGCCCCAGACGGCGGCGTCGGCCGCGGCCGCCACGTCGGCGTCGTCGTCGACGATCATCGCGTCCTTGCCGCCGAGCTCCATGAGCACCGGGGTGAGCGTCTCGGCGCACGCGGCCATGACCTTGCGGCCGGTCGGCGCGGAGCCGGTGAAGGCCAGCTTGCCGACGCCGGCGCGGCACAGCGCGGCCCCGGTCTCGCCGAAGCCGGTGACCACCTGGAGGGCGTCGACGGCGTCGGGCACGGCGGCGCGCCACGCGGCGGCCAGCCAGGCGGCGATCGCCGGGGTGTGCTCGGAGGGCTTGAAGACGACGGCGTTGCCGGCGGCCAGCGCGTAGGCGATCGAGCCCATCGGCGTGAACACCGGGTAGTTCCACGGGCCGATCACGCCGACGACGCCCAGCGGCTGGTACTCCAGGTAGGAGGCGTGGTTCGCGGCGAGCATCCCCGAGCTGACCCGCCGGGGCCCGAGCACCTTGCGCGCGTGGTTGCCGGCCCAGGCCAGGTGGTCGATGGCCAGCGTGATCTCGAGGATCGCGTCGGCGTGGGTCTTGCCGTTCTCCCGGTGCACCAGGTCGGCGAGCTCGTGGATCCGCCGGGCCAGGTAGCCGCGGTAGGCGGCCAGCCGGGTGCGGCGGCCGTCGTACCCGAGCGCGGCCCACTCGCCGGCGGCGGTCCGGGCGCGGGCCACGGTCTCGGCGACGGCCTCGGCGTCGTGGACCGGGAAGACCCCGACGACCGCGCCGGTGGCCGGGTTCGTGGACTCGAACGTCTGGGCGGTGGCGTGCCGGTCGACCGTGCCCGCGGTGGACGCGGTGACGGTGTCCAGCTCATCGGCGAGCGACATGTGGCGGAGGTTACCCGCGAAGTTACCGGCGCGTAGCCCGAGGTCCGGCGGCCCCGGAGGGCACGCCGGTGCAGGGGCGGAGGCCCCTGGAGGGCCGGCCCGGCGGGGAGGACGGTGCCCCGCGTGGGCGACTCCGTGCAGCACCCCGTCCGTCCGGGCGCCGTCCGTCCCGCGACGTCGGCCGACCTCGGCCGGCTGACCCGCACCCTGGCCGCGGCGTTCGCCGACGACCCGCTCTTCTGCCACCTGCTGCCGCCGGGGGTGCGGGCCCGGGAGGAGCGCATCCGGCGCGTGTTCGCCGTCGACGGCGGCCGCAGCCTGGCTCACGGCGGGCTGTGGACGACGGCCGGCGGGGACGCCGCCGCGGTCTGGTTCCCGCCCGGCCACTGGCGCGGCACCACCCGCGAGGACCTGCGCGAGCTGCCGTCCTGGCTGCGGGTGGGCGGGCGGCGGATGCCGTACTTCCAGCGGGTGCGCTCGGCCCTGTACGCCCACCACCGCGACCTGCCGCCGCACTGGTACCTGCTCTACGTCGGCACGCGTCCGGAGCGGCAGGGGCAGGGCCTCGGCGGCGCGCTGCTGCAGGCGGTGGTGGACCGCTGCGACGCCGCGGGGCTCCCCGCGTACCTCGAGGCCACCTGCGAGCGGAGCGTCCCGCTGTACCGGCGCTGCGGCTTCCGCCCGCACGGCACGCTCGACGTGCCGCCCGGCTGCCCGCCGATGACGCCGATGTGGCGTGACCCGCGCTGAGCCCGGGCGGCCGCGGTCAGGAGGCCCGCGCGGGCTCGTCCAGCGCCTCCCGGTCGGCCTCGAGGACGTCGGCCGCGGCCACCACGATGTTCGGGTCGGGCCGGCCGACCACGTCGGGGTCCTTGCCCTCGTAGTCCGAGCGGCACAGCAGGTACCGCATGGCCTCGAGGCGGGCGCGCTTCTTGTCGTTGCTCTTGATCACCGTCCACGGCGCCCACGGGGTGTCGGTGGCAGCGAACATCGCCTCCTTGGCCGCGGTGTAGTCGTCCCAGCGGTCGAGGGAGGCCAGGTCGGTGGGGGAGAGCTTCCACTGCCGCACCGGGTCCAGCTGGCGGACGACGAAGCGGGTGCGCTGCTCGCGCCGGGAGACCGAGAACCAGAACTTGACCAGGCAGATCCCGCTGTCGACGAGCATCCGCTCGAACTCCGGCGCCTGCCGCATGAAGCGCTGGTACTGCTCGTCGCTCGCGTAGCCCATGACCCGCTCGACGCCGGCGCGGTTGTACCAGGACCGGTCGAACAGCACGATCTCGCCCGCGGCCGGCAGGTGGGCCACGTAGCGCTGGAAGTACCACTGGCTCTGCTCGCGCTCCGAGGGCTTGTCCAGCGCCACGACCCGGGCGCCCCGGGGGTTGAGGTGCTCGGTGAACCGCTTGATCGTGCCGCCCTTGCCCGCGGCGTCGCGGCCCTCGAAGACGATCACCACCTGCTGGCCGCTGTCCTTGACCCACCCCTGGAAGCGCAGCAGCTGGATCTGCAGCCGGCGCTTCTCCCGCTCGTACTCCGAGCGCGGCATCCGCTCGTCGTAGGGGTAGCCCTCCCGCCACGTCTCGACCCGCTGCCCGTCGGGGCCGTAGAGCTCGCCGTCGTCGTCCCAGTCCTCGTCGGAGTCGACGTCGGGCAGGGCCTTGAGCCGGTACCGCGAGAGGTCGATGGCGGAGGCCAGCGGGGGAGCGTCCGTCGCCGTGTCGGTCACGGCCGTCCACTACCCACGGGCGGGCGGCCGCCACCCACGGCGCTGCGATGCTGTCGCGCGTGCCGGACCCCTTCTCGACCGCCGCGCTGCGCGCGCGGGTGCTCGCCGCCTGGTCGGCGTCGCCGGCCCGGTTCCGGGAGGACGCCAACGCCGAGGAGGACCTGGTCCGCGGCGGCTACCGCGACCGGCTGCTGGTGGAGCTCGCCCAGAACGCCGCCGACGCCGCCGCCCGCGCCGGCGTCCCGGGCCGGCTGCGCCTCGAGCTGACGGCCGGCCCCGAGGGGGAGCTGCTGCGGGCGGCGAACACCGGAGCCCCGCTGGACGCCGCCGGCGTCGAGGGGCTGGCCACGCTGCGGGCGTCGGCCAAGCGGGACGAGCCGGGCAGCGTCGGCCGCTTCGGCGTCGGCTTCGCCGCCGTCCTGGCGGTGTCCGACGAGCCGGCCGTCGTCTCCAGCTCCGGCGGCGTCCGGTTCAGCGCCGCGGCGACCCGCGCGGAGGTCACCGCCGTCCCCGCGCTGGCCGCGGAGGTCGCCCGCCGCGACGGCGGGGTGCCGGTGCTGCGCCTGCCGTGGCCCGCGAGGGGCGCCCCGCCCCGGGGCTGGGCGACGGAGGTCGTGCTCCCGCTGCGGGAGGGCGCCGCCGGCGCCGTGCGCGCCGCGCTCGACGCGCTGACCCCCGAGCTGCTGCTCGCGCTGCCCGGCCTGGCCGAGGTCGAGGTGGTCGCCGGCGGCGCGGCGCGCGTGCTGGGCTGCGCCCGCGAGGGGTCCACCGCCCGGCTCACCGACGGCGGCCGGACGACGACCTGGCGGCTGGCCGAGCGCTCCGGCGAGCTGCCCGCGGAGCTGCTGGCCGGCCGCGCCGCGGAGGAGCGCGACCGGCGCGGCTACACGGTCACCTGGGCCGTGCCGCTGGACGACGACGGCCGCCCGGTGCCGCTGCCCGCCCCGCAGGTGCTGCACGCGCCGACGCCCGGCGACGAGCCGCTCTCCCTGCCGGCCCGGCTGGTGGCGCCGTTCCCCCTCGGCCCCGACCGCCGCCACGTGCTGCCCGGGCCGGTCACCGACGCGCTGGTCGCGGTCGCCGCCGACGCCTACGCCGACCTGGTCGCCGCGCCGGCCCACGACGAGGACGACGCGGCCGCGCTGGCCCTCGTGCCGCGGGTCGGGCTGGCCGCCGCGGCCCTGGACGCGGCGGTGGGCACCGCGGTGCTCGACCGGCTGCGGGCCGCGGCGTGGCTGCCGGTGGCCGGTCACCCCGGGATCCGGCAGCCCCCGGGCCGGGCCGCCGTGCTCGCCGAGCCCACCCCCGAGCGGGTCGCCGCGCTGGTCGACGTCGTCCCCGGGCTGCTGCCCGACGGCTGGTCGCGCCGCTCGCACACCTCGGCGCTGGCCGCCCTCGGGGTGCGTCGGGTGGGCACGGCCGAGGTCGCCGAGGCCGTCTCCGGGGTCGACCGCCCGGCCTCCTGGTGGGCGCGGCTGTACGCGGCGCTCGACGGCGCGCAGGCCGAGGAGCTGGGCGCCCTGCCGGTGCCGCTGGCCGACGGCCGCACCGCGCCCGGACCGGCCGGCGTGCTGCTGCCCGAGCCGGGCCTGCCGGTCGCCGACCTGGCGCCCCTGCGCCTGCGGCTGGCCGATCCCGCGGCGGCCGCCCCGCCGGCCGCGCGGCGGCTGCTCGAGCGCCTCGGCGCCCGGCCGGCCACCGCCGGGCAGGTGCTGGCCGACCCCGCGGTGCGGGCGGCGGTCGAGGCCTCGCTCGACGCCGCCGAGGAACCCGACGGCGACCCGGAGGCGCTGGCCGGCGCCGTCCTGGCGCTGGTCGCGGCCGCGGGTCCCGCGCCGGGGGAGCTGCCCTGGCTGGCCGAGCTGGCGCTGCCGGACGCCGCCGGGGGCTGGGCGCCGGCGGGGGAGCTGCTGCTGCCGGGCTCGGCGTTCGCGGCCGTCGTCGACGAGGGGGCGCTCGGCGTGCTGCACCCGGCGGCCGCCACCGCGCACGACCCGGCCGTGCTGCGCGCCGCCGGGGTGCTCGACTCCTTCGCCGTCGTGCGTGCCGAGGACCCCGGCGACCTCGACGTCGACGCCGCCGAGGAGTGGGTGGACGCCGCGCTCGACCGGCTGCCGCCCGGGTCGGAGCCGCCGCGGTGGCCGCCGGTGGCCGCCGTCCGCGACCTCGAGCTGGTCGTCGACTGGGAGCGCGCGCTGCCGATGCTGGCCGCCCTCCCGCCAGACGTGCGGGGGGACGTCCTGCTGGGCGGCACCGCCGTCCCGGGCTACCTGCGCTGGTGGCTGCGCTCGCACCCGGTGCTCGACGGGCGGCGTCCCGACCGGCTGCGTGCCCCCGGCAGCGCCGAGCTGCAGGGGCTGTACGACCCGGCGCCGGCCCCTGCCGAGGTGCTCGAGCTCCTGGCGCCGGCGGCGACGGTCGCCGACGTCCTGGCCGACCCCGACGCCGCCGTGGAGCTGCTCGACCGGCTCGGTGACCCGGCCCGCACCGTGCGCCCCGACGTCCTGCGCACCGTCTACGCCCGCCTGGCCGCCGCGCTGGACGGGCTCGACGTCACCCCGCCGGCCCGTGTCCGCGTGGCGCCCCGCCGGGTCGCCGACCCCGACCGCGAGCCGGTGCTGGTGCTCGACGTGCCGTGGCTGCAGCCGCTGGTCGACGGGGCGCTGGTGCCGGCCGGGGGAGCGCCCGGCGAGGTGGCCGACCTGCTCGACGTGCCGCTGGCGAGCGAGGAGGTGACCGCCGCCGTCGACGGCCGGCCGGACCGGACGCTGCGCTGGGCCGACCTGCCCGGCGCCGGGCTGGCCGCCGCCCGGCTCGGGGTGCCGGAGCTGCCCGGGGAGGTGGCGGTCCACGACCGGCTCACCGCCGGCGGCCGGCCGGTGCCGTGGTGGCCCGGCGCGCACCGCGACCACGTGGACGGCAGCCCCGCCGCCCTGGGCCGGGCGCTGGCCTGGCGGTCGGGTGCCTGGCCGCTGCGCCAGGCGCTGGCCGAGGCGTTCGCCGAGCCGGGGCGGGCCGACGCGCTGGCCGCCGAGGACGGGGTCTGAGACGAGCACGACCGCCGGCTGCGCGAGCCGGCGGTCGTGGGTGGGTGGGACGGGACGCGGTGGCGGGTCTACATCCAGCGCGGGATCGCCATCGCGCCCGGGGCGTGCCCGTGCGTCGAGGGCCGGCCACCGCCACGCCGTCCCCCGGGACCCCCGGACGGCACCCGGCCGGCCGACCGCCAGCAGCGGAACAGCGACAGCCACTGGTCGGGACCGAGCCGGTCGACCCGTGTGGTGGGGGAGAGGCCGGCCGAGGCGAGCCAGCGGATCCCGGCGCCGCCGGGCAGCTGGGCGCGCAGCACCGGCCCGAGGGCCGACGACGGCGCCGACAGGACCGCGTGCGCGAGCCGCTCGAAGTCCGCGGCGTCGGCGGCGGGCAACCCGTCGCGGGCGGCGGTGGCGGCAGGGGTCAGGGCGTGCAGAAGGCGTGACAAGGGGACCTCCGAGGGGAGGTGAACGCCGGAGCGCGGGCAGCCGGCGACCGGGTACGGGGAGGGAGGGGACGCGCGCGGGGCGCGACGGCGGGGAGCGGTGCTCGACCCGCGGGGCTCGACCAGGGGCTGCTCAGGAGCGCATGCCGAGAAGGTAGGCGGCCCCAGGAGGGGACGCCAGCGGATTAACGGTTGTCCCGCTCGGCGTCCTGCGCCCGGCCGGCCTGTGCCGCCCTCGCCGCCTGCCGGGCCTGGTGCGCCTCCCACCGGGCGCGGTCCCGGGCGCGGGCCTCCGCGCCGCGGGCCCACTTCGCCTCGCGGCGCCGCGCACGGTCCATCTCGCGGTCCTCGAAGGTCGAGTGCCGGTCCCAGTCGGCCGCCGCGGCGGCGAGGGCCAGCGCGATGGCCCCGAAGACCGCCACGGCCGCGCCGAGGACGGGGTCGAGGAGCAGGAAGGCGGCCGCGGTGGCGACCGCCCACACCAGGGCTCCGAGCACCAGACGTCTGCGCACGTCCACCAGTATCCGCGCCGCCGGGTGTGGCCGGCCGGTGTCGCTCCGGTGACGACTCGCCCGCGCCCTTGTCATGGGTTGTGCACGTCCGTACCGTCGGACCAGCGGTTCAACAGCAAGCCGTGGCACCACACCGCCCCGAGCTCCTCGCCGCGCCGCGCCTCTCCGAGGCCCGGTTCTCCGTACGGGCCCGCCTTCGAGAGGCGTCTCGTGACCACAACCTGGACCGGCCCCCCGTCCCCCGAGCTCATGTCCGTGACCACCGGGCACACCGACGCCGGTGGCCGGGTCGCCGTCACCGGCGAGGTCGACTGCTCGACCGCGCCCCGGCTGACCTCCTGCATCGACTCCCTGCTGGCCGCCGCGCCGCGCGAGCTCGTCGTCGACCTCACCGAGGTCACCTTCCTGGACTCGGCGGGCCTGCACGCGCTGGTCACCGCCCACGCCCGCGCCGAGCGGACCGGGACCCGGCTGCGGGTGCTCGTGGCCACCCGCGCCGCACTCCGCCCCATCCAGGTCACCGGCCTCTGGGACGTCCTGGGCGTCGAGGTCGTCGCGCCCGGCACGGGCGTGGCCTGAGTCCCCGGCCCTCCCGGGGCCCCCGGCGGCGCGCTCCCCGCAGGACGCGGGACACTCGGGCGTCCCGGCGACCGCCCGCGTCGCCGCCGTCGAGGAGGTCCTCCCGTGCGTGATGCCGTCATCTGCGAGCCCCTGCGGACGCCCGTGGGCGGGTTCGGCGGGTCCCTGCGCGACGTCCCGGTGCAGGACCTGGCCAGCACGGTGGTGCGGGCGCTGATGGAGCGGACCGGTCTGCCGCCGGAGTCGGTGGACGACGTGCTGCTGGGCAACTGCTACCCGACGATGGAGGCCCCGGCGATCGGCCGGGTCGCCGCGCTGGACGCCGGGCTGCCGGTGACCGCCTCGGGCCTGCAGATCGACCGGCGCTGCGGATCGGGTCTGCAGGCGGTGCTGTACGCGGCGATGAGCGTGCAGACCGGCGCGGCGGAGGTGGTGCTGGCCGGCGGCGCGGAGTCGATGAGCAACGCGCCGTTCTACTCCACGGCGATGCGCTGGGGCGTGAAGGCCGGGCCGGGGGTGCTGCTGCAGGACGGGCTGGCCCGTGGGCGGGTCACCGCCGGCGGGGTGAACCACCCGGTGCCCGGCGGGATGATCGAGACCGCGGAGAACCTGCGCAAGGAGTACGAGATCTCCCGCGAGGAGCAGGACGAGTTCGCCGTCCGCTCCCACCAGCGGGCGGCCGCGGCCACCGAGGCCGGCCGGTTCGCCGAGGAGATCGTGCCGGTCACGGTCAAGGGCCGGAAGGGCGACACCGTCGTCGACCGCGACGAGCACATCCGCCCCGACGCCGACGTGGAGACCCTCGCCAGGCTGCGGCCGATCATGGGCAAGGCCGACCCCGAGGCCACCGTGACCGCCGGCAACGCCAGCGGGCAGAACGACGGCGCCGCGGTGTGCGTGGTCACCTCCCCGGAGAAGGCCGCCGAGCTCGGGCTGCGGCCGCTGGCCCGGCTGGTGTCCTGGGCCGTGGCCGGCGTCCCGCCCAGGACGATGGGCATCGGCCCGGTGCCGGCGACGGCCAAGGCGCTGGCGCAGGCGGACGTGAAGCTGGCCGACGTCGACCTGATCGAGCTCAACGAGGCCTTCGCCTCCCAGGTGCTGGCCTGCACCCGCGAGTGGGGCTTCGCCGAGAGCGACTTCGACCGGGTGAACGTCAACGGCTCGGGCATCTCCCTGGGCCACCCGGTCGGCGCGACCGGCGGGCGGATCCTGGCCACCCTGACCCGCGAGATGGCCCGCCGCGAGGCCCGCTACGGGCTGGAGACCATGTGCATCGGCGGTGGCCAGGGCCTGGCCGCCCTGTTCGAGCGCGTCTAGGACCACCCTTCCCCCCACGCCTCGCGAGCTCGGCGCGGGCCCCTGAAGGGCGGCCACGGCTGGGATCGCGGTGCAGATCCCCTTCTCCGACAGTCAAGGAGTCAGCATGAGCGAGTCCTCCCAGCGCGTCGCGATCGTCACCGGTGCCGCCCGCGGGATCGGGGCGGCCACCGCCGTCCGGCTGGCCGCCGACGGCTTCGCCGTCGCGGTCGTGGACCTGGACGAGTCGGCCACGAAGGCCACGGTCGAGGCGATCGAGGCCGCCGGCGGTCGCGCCCTGGGCGTCGGCGCCGACGTGTCCGACACCGACCAGGTGACCGCTGCCGTCGAGCGGATCGCCACCGAGCTGGGCCCGCCGGTGGTGCTGGTCAACAACGCCGGGGTGACCCGCGACAACCTGTTGTTCAAGATGACCGACGCCGACTGGGACCTGGTCATGGCCGTGCACCTGCGCGGGTCGTTCCTGATGACCCGCGCCGTGCAGAAGCACATGATCGACGCCAGGTGGGGCCGGATCGTCAACCTGTCGTCGACCTCGGCGCTGGGCAACCGCGGCCAGGCCAACTACGCCGCGGCCAAGGCCGGCCTGCAGGGCTTCACCAAGACGATCGCCATCGAGCTGGGCAAGTTCGGCGTCACCGCCAACTCCATCGCCCCCGGCTTCATCCAGACGGAGATGACGAAGGCGACCGCCGAGCGGATCGGCCGGGACTGGGAGGAGTACGTCGCCGAGCGGGCGGCCGCGATCCCGGTGGCCCGCGGGGGCCTGCCCGAGGACATCGCCCACGCGGTGTCGTACTTCGTCAGCGAGGGCGCGGGCTTCGTGTCCGGCCAGGTCCTCTACGTCGCCGGCGGCCCGCGGACCTGACGGAGGCCCGGCCGCGGCCCGTCAGGACGACGGGTCGCGGTCGGGGTAGCGCGCGCGGGCCAGCGCGTACAGGCCGAAGGCGGCGAAGCCCGCGGCGACCGCGCCGAGCAGCCACGGGCCGGCGCCGATCCCGGCCATCGCCGTCATCGCGCCGTCCAGGCCGGTGGCCGTCGAGACGTCCGACGACGTGGCCGCGCGCCACAGCAGGACGCCGACCAGGCCGAACGCCGCCCCCTTGGCCAGGTACCCCACCCGGCCGACCGCCTCGATGACCGGCTCCCAGCGGTCGGGGGCGGCCGGCAGGTCGATGTCGCGCATGAACCCGCCGGTCAGCCCGCGCGACAACGTGTAGAGACCGACGGCGACGACCGCGACGGCCACGGCCTCGACGGCCAGGGTCCCGCCGGGCACCTCGAGCGCCTCGTCGGTGAGCTCCTGCAGCCGCTCGTCGGCCTGGTAGCCCGCCCCCACGGCGAACAGCAGCCCGGTCACCCCGAACGCGGCGTACACGACCGCCTTGGCCAGGCACTTCGCGCAGACGAGCGCGGTGCGCCGCCGGTGCGCGGCGTCGAGCAGCCCGCGCCACCACAGCAGCACCTCGCCGCCCTGCCAGAGGGCGAGCGAGAGCAGCCCGAGCCCGATGGCCCACAGCAGCACCCGGCCGCCGGGGCCGCCGGCCACCGTCTGCAGCGCGCCGGTCTGGTCGGCGTCGGCCGCGCCGACCCCGCGGGCCATCTGCAGGGCCAGCCACGCGATGAGCAGGTGCAGCAGGCCGTAGGCGACCAGGCCCGCACGGGCAAACGCGCGCAGCCAGGGGTGGTCGGTGACCTCGCGGGCCCGCTCGACCGCGCCGGTCACGCGGTCGAGCAGGGCGCGGGGTCCGCCGCTCACGTGCGCTCGGGGTACCGGGCCCGGATCAGGCAGAAGACCCCGTAGGCCGCGATGCCGAGGGCCACCAGCGTCAGCAGGAACCGGCCGAACGGCGCGTCGAGGATCGTGCGCAGCGCGCCGTCGAGCCCGCTGGCCTTGGCCGGGTCGAAGGTGACGGCGGCGTAGACGAACAGCGCGCCCACGACCCCGAGCGCGACGCCCTTGCCGGGGAAGCCGACGAGGCCGACCTTCTCGACCAGCCGCCGGGTCCCGGGGGACGCGGAGGCGAGGTCGATCTGCTTCAGGAACGTGCGCGACAGGCCCTTGTAGACGTGGTAGGCCCCGACGCCGATGACGACGAGCCCGACCAGGCCGACGATCCAGCGGCCGGCCGGCCAGCCGAAGACGCCGGTCGTCTGCTGTTGCTGCTGCTGGGAGCTCGAACCGCCCGACCCCGTGGCGAAGCGGATCGCGAGGATCGCCAGCGCCACGTAGACCACGGCCTTGGCGACCGACTTCACGATCTTGCCCAGCGCCTTCTTGCGCGCCTCACCGCCGGCGGAGAGGCTCCACCGCCAGCGCAGCACCTCCGCCAGCTGCCAGGCGGCGAGGGCGATCAGCCCGACCGCGATGACCCACAGCAGCGGCTTGCCGACGGGGGAGTCCGCCACCGTGGCCAGGGCGCCGGACTGGTCGGCCGAGCCGCCGCCCCCACCCCAGGCGAGCTGCAGCGCCAGCCAGGCGACCAGCAGGTGGACGACCCCGTACGCGAGCAGCCCGACCCGTGCCAGGCCCTCGAGCGCGTCGCTGGAGCCCGCGCGGCCGGCCGCGCTCGTGGGTGACCCGACGCTCATCCCGTTTCCCCTGTCCTGAGGCCCCCGTGCGCAGTGAATCTGGCACAGCGCCGATCACCCCGCCCGGCGAGCGGCACCGGGTCAGCCGACCGGGTGGCGACGGACACCGGTGCCGGTCGGCGGGGAGGGTGCGCCGGTGAGGGACACTGGCGGGGTGGCGAGCACGACGGTGATGACGGCGGCGCAGGCGGACCCGGAGGTCGCCCGGCGGGCCTGGCCGCGCTGGCTGGCCCTGGGGGCGGCGCTCGTGCTGGTCGCGGTGGTCGCCGCCGTCTGGACCGCGAGCGGCGCCCGGCTGCTGCTGGCCGCGCTCGGGCTGTTCGGCGCCGTCCGCGGGGCGGTCCTGGTCGCCGGCGCCGGGCGGTCGGGGCTGGACCGGCGGGTGCGCGGGCTGGGGGTGGGCACCGCCCTCGCGGGCGTGGCCGCCCTCGCCGTCGCCGCCGTGCCCGGCGCCCTGGCCGGGTGGGTCCTGCTCGTCGGCGCCCCGCTCGGGCTGCTGGCGGCGTCGGTGCTGCTGCTGTCCCGCGGCGGGGTCGCCCGGCGTGGCGGGCTGGTGGCCCTGGTGTGGTCGGTGCTCGTGACCGCCCTGCTGGTGGGGGCCGGCCTGGCGACCGACTGGGAGCGCGCCCGCAACGGCGCCACGCTGGTGGCGGCCCTGGGCACCGCCGTGCTCGGCCTGGTCCTGGTCACCGGCTCGGCCGGGCTGCGTGCCGCGGCCGCCCGCCCCACCCCGCCGAAGGCCGCCGGGTGCGCCGGCTGCGCCTGCTCCGGCGGCGGCTGCGGGATCCCGCGCGCCGACTGAGCCGGCCGGGTCGGTCCCGGTCAGGCCGGGACCACCCACAGGCCGGCGCCCTCGCAGTTGGCCACGACCACCAGCGAGCCGTCCGGCGCCACGCCGATCCCCGAGGCGGCCCCGCTGCCGGTGCACAGGTCGACCCGGGCGCCGACCGTGCCGGCCACCGGGTCCAGGCGGGTGAGGGTCAGCCCGCGGTCGACGGCCACGAGCTCGTCGCCCACGACCGCCAGCTGCGTCACCTCGCCGAGCCCGGCGGGGATCCCGGCGGCCCCACCGGCCGGGTCCACGGCCAGCACGCCGGACGCCTCCGCGAGCGCGGCGTACGCGGTGCCGTCCTCGGCCACGGCGAGCGCGGTCACCCGACCGCCCTCGAGGGCCACCGGGTCGCCTCCCGGCGTCAGCCCGGCGTCGAGCACCGCGACGACCGGCGTCCACTCGCCGCCGGCGCGCACGGCCAGGCCGAGGGCGATCCGCGAGCCGTCGGGGCTCACCGCCAGCGCGTGCAGGTTCGCCCGCTCCCCGGGCACCGCCGACAGGTCGACCTCCGCCGAGGCCCTCACCTCGCCGGTGGCCGAGTCGACCAGCAGGACCAGTGGGGTCCCGCCGGGCCGGTCGGCGGCGACCACGACGGTGCCGTCGGGCAGTGCCGCGGCCTCGACCTCGCCGGCCTCCTCGACGCCGGCGACCGGGCGGGTCTCCTCGATCGCGCCGGTCGCGGGGTCGACGACGAGCACGGCGTAGCCGCCGTCGGCGGACGTGCCCACCACGAGCACCTCGTCGCCGGACGCGAGCACGGCGTCCGGCCCGACGTCGTCCAGCGCGACGCTCCCACCCGGCGCCGCCGTGCCGCCGCCGGGCAGGTCCACGACCGTCACGCCGGAGCGGCCCGCCGGCCCCACGGTCGTGACCAGGGCGGTGCCCTCGGCGGTGACCGTCAGCCCGCTCACCAGGTCGGCGTCGGACGCGCCGGCGGCGAGGGCCACGGTCCGCTCGAGGGGCGGGCTGCCGGTGTCGCCCTCGGCGGGGGCGCAGGCGGCCAGCCCGAGGCCGGCCAGGGCGGCGAGGGGGAGCAGGTGGGCGCGCACCTCAGCCCACCGCCCAGACGACCGCGTCGTCGCGGCACACGCCGCTGACCCACACGGTGCCGTCGTCGGCGACCGCGACGTCGTCCGGCCGGCCGTGGCGGCACAGCTCCACGCTCTCGGTCGTCCCCGCACCCAGGTCGGCCACGACCAGGACCGCGTACCTGGTGTCGCTGTCCCGCAGGGCCAGGTAGGCGGTCGTGCCCGTGGGGTCGACCGCCAGGGCGGCCGGCCCGAGGGCCTCCTCCGGCAGCTCGGCCACCGTGGTGACGACGTCGCCCGCCACGGTCACCAGCCGCAGGCCGCCGAGGGCGACCACACCGGTCCCGACGACCGCCACCGCGGTGCCGTCGTCCACGACGGCGAGCGAGTACGTCGTGCTGTGCTCCTCCTCGTCCGGCGCGAGCACCAGCTCCGCGCCGGCCGGGGCCAGCGCGGCGTCCCACCGGGTGAGCACGGCCGTCGTGTCGATCCCGCCCTCGGGCACCGAGACGTCGACCGCGGTCACCAGGCCCCCGCCGGGGACGGCCGCCACCGCGCGGGGGTGCACGACCCGCCCGGCCGGGGCGGGGACCTCCGCCTGGGCGAGGACCGCGCCGTTCCCGGGGTCGACCGCCAGCACGACCGAGCGGTGGTCGGGGGCCTGGACCAGCAGGTACAGCACCGAGCCGTCCGGGGCGAGGTCGGCGGTCACCTCGTCGGGGTCGGCTGCGGCGAGCACCGGGGCGTCGACGAGGACCGCGGCGCCGGCCCCGCGGTCCAGCCGCTGGAAGCCGAACCGCACGGCGTCGCCGGGCTCGCCGACCCAGCCGACGACCACGGCGACGTCCCCGCCGGTGTCGACCAGGACCGGGTCGTCGACCGCCGGCAGCTGGTCCTCGGAGATCACCCCGGGTGCGTCGGCGCCGCCGTCCGGGCCCTCGGGGGTGATCAGGCCGAGCGCCACCAGGGTCGACAGGTCGCCGCCCTCGGCCGACAGCTGCCGCAGGAACGCCAGCACGTCGCCGCCGGGGTCGGGTGCGAGCAACGCGGACCCGTCGTCCTCCGCCGGCTCTCCGGGGAGGGCGACGGCCCCCAGGACCCCGACGCCGCCGGAGGTGACCGACGGGTCGCCCCCCGGGGAGGCGATCGCCGTCCCGGGAGCGGCAGCGGGTGCGGCGGTGCCGCCGGTGGTGGTGCTGCACGCACCGAGCAGCAGCGCGGCGGTGCAGGCACCGGCGACGGACAGGGCGCGGGCTCTCATGGGGTCACCCTCGGCCGCGGTACTTGGACGGCGCTGGCGGCGTACTTGCGACCGGACCCGTTCCGGCTACCGGCCGCCGGGGTAGTCCAGCCGTCGTGGGGGGACACGTCTTCGTGGTCGGCGCCGACCTGACCCGGCTGTCCTGCGACGACGTCCTCGTGCCGACCGGGCGCACCCTGCGGATCGCGCCGAGCTGGCGGTCGCTGGTGCCCGCGGAGCTGGTGACCGCCGAGGACCGCCAGGGCGCCTGCCTCGGGCTCGCGTGGGCGGGCGACGAGCGGGTCCTCCGGGTGGACGGCGACCCGTGCGTGTGGCTCGTGGACACGGTCGACGACGAGGGCCGGGGGCTGCCCTGGCTGCTGGACGGCGCCCGCCAGGCCCTCGCCGCCGTCGCCGCCCGGCGGGTGGACCGGCCGCGGCACGGGCGGGCCCGGCGGCTGGTCGGGCTGCCCGCGCTCGGCACCGGGTGGGGCGGCGCCGCCGGCACGCGAGGGGAGCTGCTGCGGCAGCTGCTGCCGGTGCTGCGCGAGGCGGCCGCCGAGCACGGCTTCGACGTGGCCCTGGTCCTGCGCAGCCCCAGCGACCTGGCCGCCGCCCAGCGGGTCCGGCGCGCGCAGGACGGCGGCTGGGACCTCCCCGGGCCGTTGACCGGCGTCGCCGAGGAGCTCGGCCGGATGGCCCGGCGCGGTCAGCTGGCCGTGTTCGTCGGCGCCGGGGTGAGCGCGGCGGCTGGGCTGCCCACCTGGGAGCAGCTGCTCGACGAGCTCGCCGCCCGCTCCGGCCTGGACGACGAGCTGCGGGCAGGCCTGTCGCGGCTGCCGGCGCAGGACGCGGCGGCGCTGCTGGCGCGCGAGCTCGGCCGCGACCAGCTGGAGGCGTTCGTCAAGGAGCGGTTCGGTCCCGGCCGGTACGCGCTGGCGCACGCCCTGGTCGCCGACCTGCCGGTGCAGGAGTTCGTGACCACCAACTACGACCCGCTGGTGGAGCTGGCCGCCGGCGACGTGGGCCGCGCGCTGACGGTGCTGCCGTTCGAGGAGCCCACGCCCGGCGCGCCGTGGCTGCTCAAGCTGCACGGGGACGCCGCGCACCCGGAGAGCGTCGTGCTGACCCGCGAGGAGTACCTGGAGTTCGGCGACACCCGCGCCGCGCTGGCCGGCGTGCTGCACTCGCTGCTGCTCACCCGGCACGTGCTCTTCGTCGGCACGTCGATGCTCGACGACGACCTGATCCGGATCGCCCACCAGGTGCGCCGGGCCGTGCAGGTGCCGGGGGCGCCGTCCCGCCGCCGGGCCGGGACGGTGCTGGCCCTGCGCGAGGACCCGGCCCGCAGCCGGCTGTGGGCACGCGACGTCACGACCGTGGCGATGTCGCGCGCCGACACCTCGCCGGCCGAGGCCGCCCGCCGGCTCGAGGTGCTGCTGGACCTGATCGGCTGCCTGTCGACCCCGCCCACCGGCTACCTGCTCGACCCCTCCTACCGCGGGCTGCTCGACGAGCAGGAGCGGGAGCTGGCCGAGGCGCTGCAGGGGGTCGCGGCCGCGCTGCCGGCCGCGGGGGAGCGGACGTCGGCGGCCGAGGAGGTCGCCGCGCTGCTGCGCCGGCTCGGCCACGGCGGCTCGACGGGCACCGACGAGGGACCGCCGAGCGACGAGTCGACCCAGCCGCGCGACGACCGGCCGCAGGAGCAGCGCCCCGGCTGACCTCGCCGGCGGTCCGGCCCTGCATCCGCCGGGTGGACCGGGACGGAAGCGGGTGCGTGGCGCCCGACCCGCGACCGGGCCTCCGGCTGTCGGAGGCCGAGCGCGTCTACCTGTGCCGGCGCCTGCGCCGGCTCGACGGCCTGGTGGTCCGGCTGGAGCAGCAGGCGGCGGCGCAGACCGGCTGTGCGGCGGAGGCGTTGCTGGCCCGTGCCGCGAAGCACCGCGAGCGCGGGGCCCGCATCCGCGGGCACCTGCGTGCCCTGGGGTCGTAGGGCCGCCGCACCTGCGGGTCGTGCCACCTCAGGGTCCGGGGGCGGTCCACAGCCAGGCCTCGCCGACCAGGGCGCCGCCGTCCTCCCGGCGACCTCCGAAGGCGAAGAGGTCGCGGCCCAGGGCGGTGGTGGAGCCGGCGGTCACCTCCCCGCTGCCGGGGATGGGCGGGACGGTCACGAAGGTGCCCGTGCCGCCGTCGAGGACGACGACGTCCAGCACGGCGGACCCGTGGTCCGCGCTGTACAGGTACGGGACGTCGTAGGTGGCTCGCTCGCGGCCGATCGCGCCGCCGACGCCGTACGCCACGCCGCCGTGGTCGGGCAGCGCGGACCACGTCCACGACCCGGGGTCCAGCAGCCAGGCCGAGGTGGTGTCGGCGAAGTGCCCGGCCAGCAGCGGGCCGTCGTCGGTCGGGAACAGCTGGAACGCCTGGCCCGGCCCGTCCGGCAGCGCGGTCCAGGTGCCGGTCGCGGGGTCGAACCGGGCGAGCAGCTCGCGGGGTCCCTCGCCCGGGTCGAGGACCGCGGAGCCGGCGAGGACCAGCTGGTCACCCACCGGCACGGCGAAGCGGTCGGAGACGGGCGGCAGCGGGTCCGCGGGCAGCTCGGTCCAGGTCGAACGCCCGGGGTCGAACAGCAGGTCGGGGACCCGGCCCAGCGCCGTGCCGTCGGTGTACACGACGAGCGAGCTGCCGAGCGCGGTGACGCGGAGGGAGCGCTGCGGCCCGGGGACCGTGCCGTGGTCGGTCCACCGGTCGCCGGCCGGGTCGTAGCCGAGGAGCCTGGCCGGGGCGTCGCAGGCCGGTCCCGTCGCGCAGCCGGTGAGCAGGTAGGCGGTGCCGCCGAGCCCGGCGGTGGCGGTGCCGCCCGCCTCGCGCACGCCGAAGGGAGGCGGCGCGACGGTGCGCCAGGAGTCGGAGGTCGGGTCGTAGAGCGCGCCGTCGGCGAGCAGCGGGTCGTCCGGGAGGTCGCAGTCCGTGCTCGGCCCGCACGCGGACGTCCACCCGCCGACGACGAGCACGCGGTCGTCCAGCCCGACGAGGACGGCGTCCGTGCGCGGGCTCAGCGGGCCGTCGGGCAGCCGCCGCCACCCCTCGGCGGCACCCTCCGGTGCCGGCTCGGCGTCGGCCCGCTCCGAGCAGCCCGTCGCGCCCGCCGCGAGGAGGACGCCGGCGAGCACCGCGGCGGGGAGTCTCGGGGCCATGCCCCTCAGACGCCCACCGGCACCCGCGGGTTCCGCCGGAGGTGTGTCTGCTCGCCCGGCGCCGTCAGGACCGGGTGAAGGTGAGGTGGGTGACGCCGCTGGGCGTCGAGACCGCCTCGACGTCGTAGCCCGCCTCCAGCGCCTCCAGGCCGTCCCACAGCCGCACGCCGCGCCCGAGCACGATCGGCACCTGGACCAGGTGGATGTGGTCGACGAGCCCCGCCGCGATGAAGTCGCGGGCGACGGTCGGGCCGCCGCCGATGCGCACGTCCCGGCCGGCGGCCGCCTCGCGGGCCACGTCGAGGGCCTCGGCCGGCGGGGCGTCGAGGAAGTGGAAGGTCGTCCCGCCGGCCATCTCGATGGGTGGCCGCGGCCGGTGGGTGAGCACGAAGGTCGGCGTGTGGAAGGGCGGGTTCTCGCCCCACCAGCCCGTCCAGTCGGCGTCGTCCTGCCAGCCCGGCGGGCCGAACTTGTTCGCGCCCATGATCTCGGCGCCGATCCCCGGCTCGTGCTGCTGCGCGAAGGCGTGGTCGGCGCCGGCGCTGCCGCCTTCGCGGCCCACGATCGGGGCGCCGAAGCGGGTGGCGATCATCCACTCGTGCAGCCGGTGGCCGGCGTGGCCGAAGGGGGCCTCGGCCGACTGCCCCTCCCCGGTGGCGAACCCGTCCAGCGAGATGGACAGGTTGTGGATGCGTGTCCGTGTCATCGATGCGCTCCGTCTGCTCGGTCGGCTGCGGTGGAGACCTCCGCCGGCCCCGGGACTTATCGGTCCCGTGGCGGCTCGCCCCGTGCGGTGCTCAGGTCGACCGGATGTAGCACCGGGCGGTGCCGTCCGGCTCCCTCGGCTGCTGCAGGCACCCCGCGACGACGGTCGCGCTCACGTCGAAGGTCAGTCCCGGGACCGCGTCGGTGGGGTCCTGGGAGAAGACGTCGGCGGGCACCTGGAGCGTCTCCACGCTGAGCGGTGCGTCCGGGGCGGCGAAGACCCGGCGGATCGACCCGTCGCTCTCCAGGACGTACCGCTGGTCACCGTGGCCCGGGGCGACGGGCTCGGGCGGCACCGTGATGGTGCGGGCCTCCGTGTAGGGCGCCACGTCCACCCAGCCCGAGGCGGGGGACCAGGCCAGGCTCGCGGTGTCGGGCTGACCGGTGCGGATGGCGCCCCCGACGCACTCGGTCTGGGAGAGCTGGTACATCGGAACGGTCCGCCGGGTGCCCGGGACCGGCGTCCAGCGCTCGTCGCCGAAGCGTTCGACCTCGACCTCGTACGGGTCGTCGAACTGTTCCTCGCCACCGCCTCCGGAGACCCCGAGCAGCCCGCTCAGCGAGGGGAGCGCGTACAGCCCGTCGTCCAGCAGGCAGAACACCCCGTCGGGCCATGGGGGTTCGGCGACGGTCTCCCCGCTCCGCGGGTCGTAGGCGATCGGGCCCGAGGTCGTGGAGACCCAGACGAGGTCGTCCTGGACGCCGAGCAGCCGTGACCCGTCACTGCGCTCGGGAGCTCCCGGTTCGAGGGAGAGCTCCGCCTCGGCGACGGGCGAACCCCCGCCGTCCAGGACGAGGACCTCCGTGGCCGTCTCCGCGCACGCGTCGTCCGCGCAGTCGACGCGGGCCACGACGACGCCGTCCCGGTAGGGCGCCATGTCGTGCGTCTGCCCGGGCAGCTCGGCCACCTCGGTCGAGCGACCGGTGACGTCGACCCGGGAGAGGAGGGCGCCGTCCTCCACCCCCGTCAGCACCCACGCCTGGCCGTCGCCCGCGACGACCTGGATCGGCCACTCGACCGTGAAGGTCCCCTCGCCGTCGACCGGTGCGTCCCGGGGAGGATCCCCGGCGTCACTCCCTCCCTCGGCGCAGGCCGACGCCAGGACGAGCACGCAGGCGGAGGACGTCAGCACGAAGCGACGGGCACGCCGACGAGACATCGGACCTCCGCGGTTCTCGAACCGAGGGAGTCCTATCGCACCCCACCCCCGTCGTCACGCGGAGGAGCGGGAGAGATCGGCCCGGCGCACGGCGCGGAGGCGCTGCTCGGAGCGGCAGGCACGCGTCCGGCGGCCACCGTGCGGCACCCGGCCCGCCGCCGAGGGCCACTCGGTCGTCGGCCCCGCCGACCGGCTGCCGGTTCCGGCGAGCCCCTCCTCCCGCGCCTAGCGTGCGGTCGACGCGGGTAGGCGGTCCCGGTGTCCGACTTCGAGATCACTGGGCTGGTGCTGGCCGAGCACGAGATCTTCCGGCGGGAGTTCGCCGCGCTCGAGGACCTGCCCGTCCACGAGCTCCCGGCCGCGTGGGAGGCGCTGCACACGAGGCTCGAGGTGCACGCCGTGGGGGAGGAGCAGTTGTTCTACCCGCTGCTCGCCCAGGAGGCGGACGGCCGCGAGGAGACGGCGGAGGGCGTGCACGACCACAACGAGATCCGGCACGCCGCGGCTGCCGTCGGCGAGCAGGAGGTCGGCAGCGACGGGTGGTGGGAGGCGGTGCGCACCACACGGCAGATCAACGCCGACCACATGGCCGAGGAGGAGACGGACTTCTTCCCGCCCTTCAAGGAAGCCGTCGACGACGAACAGCGCGAGGCCCTCGGGATGCGCTGGCTGGCCTTCCACGACGAGCACGAGCGGGCCGAGGGGCTCTCCGGCGAGGACGCGGAGGTGGCCGAGGTGGTGGCGACCGAGGTGCCGGAGGGCGACCCGTCCGTGTAGGACGTCGCCCGCACATTCCCCTTCGCGAGTCCGGGAGCGGCGGCGCGGATCCTATGGAGGAGCGGGCGAGAGGCCTTCGACTCTGGAGGCGGGAGGTCCCAAGACGTAACGTCCCTCATGGCCAAGAAGCCTGTGGTGTGCCGACTCGGGGTCCATTCTTACGTCTACGCGCATCCTCGCGACGAGCACCAGGGGCCGGATCAACATCGCGATGAGGTGTGCCGGCGCTGCGGAAAGGGACGCGACGACCACATCCTCGCCCTTCCGCGAAACCCTCCGCCAGGCCTCGGGCCGACCATCTTCGGCTGATCGTGCTGAGGCTCTCAGCAGCAATGACCCCGGCCGTCGTGGCGAACTGGCGGAGTGCCGCCACGGGGAGAGCGATGACCTGGTTGGGCAAGAGGTCTCGCTGATCCGTCTTCCAGGAACGCACCGGCCGGTCTGACGTCACCGATCCGTCGGTCGGCGGATGTGTCCCCGAGCGGCCCACTATGGGACACCTCGTCGGTGGGTAGCAGCCGGTCAGGTGCGCCCGACCAGATGATGACCTTCAGCCGAGACGCCTGACCCGGTCGGCGGGACAGGCGCGTCCGGGCCGTAGCCGTGTGCAACAACGAAGGCAGCGATCGACCCGTACTTCTCACGGATCACCGCCGTCTCGGCGACACGGTCGTGCGTCTGCACGAAAAAGCGGCCCGGCTTCGTAGCTCCGCCGCATCCACAGAAACAAGAACCGGTGGGCGTCAGGTCGGTCATAGCCAGACGCTCTCACGCAAGCGGCCAGTCCCTGCCGCCGCCGTCTGCGGACCTGGTTTGCGGACAAGGCCGGGGCTACTTCGTCGGCGCTCATCAAGCGCGGGAACCAGAAGGAGCCTGCTACAGGAGCAGCAGTCCCCGACGGGAATCCCTACTGGTTGACGGCGGACGAGGACTCCGATCTGTCCCTGAAGCCGCCCCCAGGGCGACTGCTGACGGCTGACGCCCAGGTCAGCCCGGGCACGGCTGTACCCCCGCGGCCGGGTCGGTCGTGGGGTGGGCAGGCCTGTGCAGGTCAGGTCCGCAGTGGTGGGTGGATGAGGATCTGGGTGCCGTCGGGGCGGTAGGTGCGCCAGCGGTGTCCGGGTGGTGCGGTGTCGTCGTGTTCGACGCGGAAGCCGTGGTGGACCTTGGTGTGGTGGCGTTCGCACAGCAGGGCGGAGTTGTCCAGGGAGGTCGCTCCCCCCAGGGCCCAGTGCAGCCGGTGGTGGACGTCGCAGTACCAGGCCGGTGCTTCGCAGCCGGCGAACACGCAGTGCCGGTCACGCAGCTCGACGGCTCTGCGGATGTGGGCCGGGACGGTGCGTTGGGTGCGGCCCACATCAAGGGGGAGGCCGTCGGGGTCGAGCACGATGCGGGTGACGCCGGCGTCGCAGGCGAGCCAGCGGGCGGCGGCGGCGGAGATCGTGGCGCCCAGGCCGGTGCCGGCGGCGGCCGGCCCGGTGCCGGGGTCGAGCAGGTCGCTCAGCGGCAGGGTGACGATGACGTGCGGCTTGACGGTGCGCAGCACCGGCAGCTCACCGCAGGCCAGCGCGTTGTCGGCCAGCTGGACCAGGGCGTCGCCGGTGCGCTGGGCGCGGGTACGGGTGTCCCCGGCGCAGCGGGACGCGGCCTGAATCGATTCCAGGGCGGTGGCGACCTTCTGCCCGCCCACCGGGTCGAGGGTGCCGCCGAGGGTCCAGCCGCCGTCGGGCTGGGGCACCAGCCACACCGACCGCTCCACGGTCGGGTCCGGTTCGGGTCCGTCGGGATCGAGTCTGGCCAGGTAGTGCCCGACCGCGGACTGCAGATCGGCGTGCCTGCCGTGGGTGGCCACCACCATCAGCGCGGCCTCGACTTCGGCCAGGTCGATGCCCTGCCGCTCGGCCGCGTCGATATTGACCGGCTTGGCGATCTGGGCGATCACCTCCACCTGGTCGGCGCCGAGCTCCCCGGCGGCGAACGCCGCGGCCGCCTCGGGCAGGTGTTCCAGCGCTCGGCCGTGGCCGACCAGCCGCGACGCCAGGGAGCCGGAGACCCGCGCGTGCCCGCGCAGCCACGACTGCGGGGTCCGGGCGCCGTCGTGCTCGACGGCGGCGCGGACGTCGACGCGGCGGGTCACCCGGGTGGCGTGGGCAGCCAGCCGGTTGGTCGCGACGATGATCTCGTGCAGGTGGCCCAGCAGGTCGCCGTCGGGCAGCCCGTCCAGGTCCAGGCTGGCAAGGGCGTCCAGCGCCGACTGCAGCTCGCCCACGACCCCTCCTGACCGCTTCGAATGTGTGTTCGATCTTACTGGCTCGAGGAGGGCGGTGCAGCCTGAATCCCCAGGTCAACGGCCTGTCCACAGACATCCGCAGGCCCTTGACAGGCGTCTGCGCAAGCCGTCCACAGGTACCCGTCCGTGTCAGAGCGCGACGCCCTGGGCAGCAGGACACCATGCGTCTCGAGAACTCCCCGCTGCTCTTCGCCAAGGGGTACGGCTGGCTGCCCGACGCCCGCCGTGCCCGCGGCCGGCGCACGGTCGCCGTCCGCCTCGGCGGGCTGCCGGCCACCGGCATCGTGGGGCCCGACGCCGGGCGCTTCCTCTACGACGAGCAGCACGTGCACCGCTCGCACGCCATCCCCGAGCCGGTCCAGGGCACGCTCTTCGGCAAGGGCGCCGTCCACACCCTCGACGGCGACATGCACCGCATGCGCAAGGCCATGTTCGTCGCGCTGCTGATGGGCGACGGGCCGTCGGGCGACAGGATCGCCCCGCTGGTCGAGCGCACGACGCAGGCCTGGGACGACGCCGCCGCCGGCTGGGCCGGCCGCGAGATCGTGCTCTTCGACGAGGCCGCGCAGGTCCTGGCCGGGTCCGTCACCCGCTGGGCCGGCGTCCCGGTGACCGACGACGAGGTGCCGGCGCTCGCCCGCGACCTGGTGGCGATGGTCGACGGCTTCGCCACCGGCGGCCCGCGGCACTGGCGGGCCCGCCGCGCACGCGGCCGGCGCGAGGCCTGGCTGGCCACCCTGGTGGACGACGTCCGCGCCGGCCGGCGCGAGGTGCCCACCGGGTCGGTGGTCGACGTGGTCGTCCACCACCGCGACGCCGACGGCGAGCACCTCGACCCGCACGTGGCCGCCGTCGAGCTGCTCAACGTCATCCGCCCCACGACGGCCATCACCTGGTTCACGGCCTTCTCCGGCCACGCGCTGGCCCGCTGGCCGCAGCACCGGGAGCGCCTCGCCGGTGGCGACCCCGCGTTCGCCGAGGCGTGGGCGCACGAGGTCCGCCGCTTCTACCCGTTCGCGCCGTTCATCGGCGGCCGCGCGCCGCAGGCCCTGGAGTGGGACGGCGAGCGGATCCCGCGCAACTCGATGGTGCTGCTCGACCTGTGGGGCACCAACCACGACCCCGAGCTGTGGCCGGAGCCCTACGCGTTCCGTCCCGAGCGCTTCCTCGACCGCGGGATCGACGCCTTCGAGCTGGTGCCCCAGGGCGGCGGCGAACCGCGCACCAACCACCGCTGCCCGGGCGAGCAGGTCACCGTCGCCCTGCTCTCGGCGCTCGCCGTCCGCCTGGCCCGGCTGGACGCCCAGATCCCCGAGCAGGACCTCACGATCTCGCTGCGGCGGATCCCGGCCCGGCCCGCCAGCGGCGTGGTGCTGCGCGTGGCGGGCTGAGCGGCCGGCTCACCGCTCGGAGTCGTCCGCCGCCGGCGGCGGGTCGGCGTCGATCCGGACGAGCCCGTCGTCGCAGGAGGTGGCGACCCACACGCCGCCGTCGTCAGCGGGGACGAGCTGGGCCGGGCCGTCCACCCCGCACAGCTCCACGGAGCTGGTGGCCTCGCCGGAGCCGAGGTCGATGCGGGTGACGCGGAGCGGGTCGTCGGTGTGGGCGACCCAGGCGACGCCGTCGCGGACGACGAGGGTGTAGGTGGCGTCGCGCAGCTCGGCGACGGTCTCCGCCTCCTCCGCACCCGGCGCGACCTCGACCAGCACGGGCTCCCCGTCCAGCCGGACGAAGGCGTGGGCGGTCCCGTCCCCGGCGACGGAGACCGCGGGCTCGGTGCCCCAGTCGGAGTCCGGCGCCGGGACGAACGGTGCGGTGACGGGAGCCAGCCGCCCGTCGACGACGGTGAGGACGCCGGTCGTCGTGCTGTCCTCGTGGTCGTAGACGGTCGCGGTCACCGCGTAGGAGGCGCCGTCGGGGCTGACGGCGATGCCCTTCACGTCCACCGACTGCGACCAGTCGGCCAGCCGCTCGGGGTCCACCAGGCCGTTCAGGTCGAGGACCGCCGAGGCGGTGACGGCCCCGGTGGCGGGGTCGACCAGCAGCAGCTCGGGCGCGGCCTGCGACCGCGACACCGCGACCAGCAGCTGCCCGTCGGGGGTGGCGACCGCCTGCGTCGTGACGTCGGCGCGGTCGGGGAAGGGGACCACCGGCCGGTCGCCGAGCGGCTCCCCGGTCACGGGGTCGGCGACGTGCAGCACGAACCCGTCGTCGGTGAGCTCGCCGAAGACCAGCTCGCCCTCCCGCACGAGGGTCACGTACGGCGAGTCGGGGAGGGGCACCTCCGTCGTCGACACGACGGCGTCACCGGCGACGAGGGTGACGGTCGCGCCGGCGGCGCCGGACCGCACGACGACCAGCCGGCCGTCCGGGTCGGTGCCGGCGATCTCGGCGTCGCCGGTGACGCCCAGGTCACCGCCCGCGGGCAGGTCGACCGTGGCGGTGACGGCGAAGGCGCGGGCGTCGTCGCCGCACGCGGACAGCCCGAGGGCCGCGACGGCGAGCAGCGGGAGCAGGAAGGGGCGGGTGCGCATGTCGTCCTCGGGTCGATGGGGGTGTTCTGCGTGCTCAGCGGGGGGCGAGCACGAACAGGCGGGCCTCGAAGCCGCACTCGGACACGGCGACGACGTCCCCGTCCGGCTCGACCGCCAGCGCGCCGGCCTGCCCGTCGCACAGCCCCCGCGGGGCGCTCGCCGTGCCGTCGGCGAGGTCGACGCGGGTCAGCGAGGCGTCGTCGCCGTCCCCGGGGACCGCGTGCAGCACCCACGCCGCGCCGTCGGCGACGACGAGGTCGGCGGCCTGACCGCCGAGCAGGTCCTCCTCGGCGTCCCCGAGCACCTCGACCCGGGTGGCACCCGGCGCCGCGGCGAGCAGCTGCGAGGAGAGGTCGGAGCCGAGTGCCGCGACGGCGTAGGCGGTGCCCCCGGCGTCCACCGCGACCGCCTCCACCTGCCCCGACGACCCCGCCGTCAGGTCCAGGGCCGGCCCGTCGGGACGCAGCCCGGCGTCGACCGTGGCCAGCACGGCACGGAAGCCGCCGCCTCCCCAGTCGCGCGAGTGGGCCAGCACGCCGACCGCGATCCGCGTGCCGTCGGGTGAGGCCGCGACGTCGACGACGTCCACCACGCCCGCCCCGGCGACGGTGTCCCCGAGGTCCAGCTCCGCCTGCGCGACGACGGTCGCGGTGACCGGCTCGACCAGCGCCAGCAGCGGGACCGTGTCGCCGACCCGGTCCAGCGCGAGGACCACCCGGCCGTCGGGCAGCACGGTCGCCGAGCTCAGGCCCGCCTCGACGTGGCCGGCCGGCACCGGGGTGAGCACGGGGACCGCCGCGCCGGTGGTCCCGGCCGCGACGTCGACCGGCACCAGGACGACGGAGCCCCCCGCCCCCTCCGGCCCGTCCGCCCAGCCGACCGCCACGGCCCCGGCCGGGGTGGGGACGACGGCGAACAGGTCGGTCACCCCCGGCACCCCGAGCGCGCCGAGCACCGTGCCGTCGGCCGACACGGCGGCCACGCCGGCGGCCTCCGGGCCGCCCAGCAGCACGGTGCGGGTGCCGTCCGCCGCCACGGTGACCGAGGTGGGCCGGTACAGGTCCCCGGCCGGCGGAGCGCCGGGGACGGTGACGACGACGTCGGCCATCAGGTCCACGCCCGGCTCCCCGGGGTCGCACGCCGTCAGCCCGAGGGCGGCGGCGGCGAGCAGGGGGAGCAGGAGCGGGCGGGTGCGCATCGGGGTTCCTCGGGTCGGTCGGGTGGGGCGTGCCCACCGTGGGCCAGGGCACTTGCAGGGGGCTGGGGCGCGCCTTGGATGAGCACGGGGTCGGGGGCCGGTCACCGAGCGCGAGCGCGCCCGGGTGCGTCGCCGGCCGGGTTGGACGTGCGCGGGGCCGTGGGGGACCGTGGGCGGGCAGCCGAGGACGGGGAGGTGCCGGATGAGCCGCTGGATCGCGCCGATCGTGGGTGCGGTGTCGCTGCTCGTGCTCTTCGCCGGCCTCGTCCGCGCGGAGACCGAGGCGGCGACGACCGCCGGCGTCTCCCTCGTGCTGTGGGGTGTGGTCGGGCTCGTCCTGGCCGGCGCCGGGGCGGGCGCGGCCGAGCTGGCGGCCCGCCGCGCACCCGCGCCGCGGGCGGCCGCCGCGGCCCGCCGTCCGGCGGGCCGGACGCCCGCCGGGCCGCGGACGCGCTGAGGCCACCGGTCAGCCGGTCGGGAACTCCCACAGCAGCACGCCGTCGCAGCGCGAGCCCAGCACCACCCGCTCGCCGTCCGCGCTGACGGCCAGCGGCCCGCCGGAGGCCTCGCACAGCGGCTCGCTCGTGCTCACCGCGCCGTCGGCGAGGCGCACCCGGGTCACCGTGGTGCCGGCGCTCTCGCCCGACAGCCACACCGCGCCGCCGGCGACGGCGACGTCCTCGACCTCCGTCGGCACGACGGCCAGGTCCCGCGGCTCGTCCTCGCCCGCGGCGACGGCGACGACCGTCGAGCGGTCCTCCCCGGTCCGGACGGCCGTGTAGGCGGTGCCGTCGTCGTCCACCGCCACGTCGAGGTAGGACGTCGACTCGAGCTCGGCCCCGGGCACGGTCACGAAGGGCGGACCGACGGGGGCGAGGTCGGCGTCCAGCAGCGCCACGGCGACGGTCTGCTCGATGCCGTCGAGGTCCAGCAGCAGGACGACGAGCGCGACGTAGGAGCCGTCCGGGCTGACCGCGACGTCCTGCACGTCGATGTTCTCGACGTCCCGCACGAGGCCGGAGACGTCCAGCGGCACCGAGGAGAGGACGGCGCCGGTCGCCGGGTCGACCCACGCGACCCGCGGCGGCGTGCGCAGCGAGTTCGACGGGTTGGAGCCGACCAGCACCACGCGGCCGTCGGCGGTGACCGCCCCGTCGGCCTCGCTGACCCCGGTCGGGGTGGGGTCGTCGCCGGCCGGCCAGTCGGTGAGCGGGCGGGTGCCGGTCACCTGCCCGATCGCGGCGTCGACCACGGTGAAGGCGTAGCCCTCCGCGGTGTTGCGGTCGTCGTAGGTGACGGTGCCGGCCAGGACCTCGCCGCCGGAGACGAGCAGGACCCGGGGCGAGTCGCTCTCAGCGGGCAGCGCCACCGGGCTCCCGGCGACGCCGTCCTCGACCACGGTGACCGTGTCCGTGGAGACGTCGCCGGCGGCGAGGAGCACCCGGCCGTCGGAGGTGACCGCGACCTCGGCGGGCAGCGGGGGCTCGCCCGGGTACGGCACGGTCGCCGACGGCTCCGGCGGGCCGGAGGCCGGCAGCGCGCCGGCCGTGTCCGGCGCGGCGGAGCAGGCGCCCAGCGCCACGGTGAGTGCGGCCAGCAGGGCCGCGGGGGAGCGGCTCACCGCGCGTCCCCGGCGGCGACGGCGAACTCCCACAGCCGCTCCTCGGACCCGCACTCGCCGGCGAGGTAGACGGAGGTCGCAGTGACGGCCAGCGCCCCGCCCGACCCCTCGCCGTCCCCGCACAGCTCGGCCGACGACGTCGTCTCGCCGGTCGCGAGCTCGATCCGGTCCAGCCGCAGCCCGCGGTCGACCGGCACGACCCACGCCACGCCGTCCCGCACGGCCAGCGCCGAGGGGTGGTCGGCCAGCTGCATCCGCGTCGCGGCCTCGCGCTCCCCGGGACCGGCGGCGACGAGCACGGGCCCGTCCGCCTCGACCGACACCGCCCAGGCCGTGCCGTCGGTGTCGACGGCGAGCCGCTCGACGTGCGTCCACTCCTCGCCCGGCGTGACCGGCACCGGGGCGCCGACCGGGCGCAGGCCGGCGTCGAGCCGCACCAGCGTGGTCGTCTGCCGCTGCTCGTCGAGGTCGGCGGTCGACACGGCGACGACCACGGCGCCGCCGTCGGGCGCGACGGCCACCGCGTCGACCTCGACCAGGTCGGCGCCGTCGACGCCGGGGTCGCCCGGCAGGACCGCCGAGGCCGTGACCGCGCCGGTCGCCGGGTCCACGAGCAGGAGCTGCGCGTCGCCGGAGGCCCGGGACACCCCGAGCAGGAGCCGGCCGTCGGGCGTCGCCATGGGGGTGACGACGGCGCCGGCGTCGGCCGGCCACGGGGTGACCGGCCGCTCGGCGACGACCGCGCCGTCCGGGCCGAGCACCGCCAGCGCGTAGCCGCCGGCGGTCTGCGACCACCGGCCCACGAGCACCTCGCCGCCGCTGACGAACCCGCTGTCGGCCCAGCCGGGCACGGCGCCGGCGGTCTGCCCGGTCACCGCGCCACCGGCCACCGTGGTGACGGCGGCGAGCTCGGCGCCGCGGGCGAACACCACGGCGCCGCCGTCCGGCCCGGGCGCGACGGCGAGCGGCGTGCTCGTGCGGCCGGCGGGGTCGGCGGGGGTGACGACGGTCGAGGCGGCGGGCTCGAGCTCGTCCGGCGCGGCGGTGCAGGCGACCGGCCCCAGGAGGGCGGCCAGCAGCAGGGCGGTGGCGGGCAAGGATCTCACACCGTCACCGTCGCCCGCGCCGCTTGCGCGGCACTGGCGATCGACTGGCGTCCCGCCACCGGCGGCCCGGTCAGCTCCCGGGAGCGGGCCCCAGGCCGGCGTCGCGGGCCAGCGCCACGGCCTCGGCGCGGCTGGCGGCGTGCAGCTTGGCCAGCACGTCGGACACCCGGTTGCGGACCGTCTTCTCCGACAGGAACAGCCGCGAGGCGATCGCGGCGTTCGACAGCCCGTGCGCGACGAGGTCGAGCACCTCCCGCTCGCGGTCGGTGAGCTCGGGGAACGGGACGGCGGTCGACCGGGCCCGGGACGAGGCGAAGAAGGCCAGCACCCGGTCGGCGATCCGCGGCCCGAACACCGCCTCCGAGCGCGCGGCCGCCCGCACGGCCCGGGCGATGTCGCCGCCCTCGGACTCCTTGAGCAGGTAGCCGCGGGCGCCGGCGCGCAGGGCGGCGAAGACCGAGTCGTCGTCGTCGCTCATGGTCAGCACGACCACGGAGGTGTCCGGGTGCGACGCGGCGATCCGCGCGGTCGCCGGGACGCCGCCGGTGCCGGGCATCCGCAGGTCCATCAGCACGACGTCGGGCCGCAGCTCCGCGACCGCCGCGACCGCCGCCTCGCCGTCTGCGGCGGTGCCGACGACCTCGAGGTCGCCCTCGTCGCCGAGGGCGTCGGCGACGCCGTCGCGGTAGACGGGGTGGTCGTCGACGACGAGCACCCGGATCGGTGCGGTCATGACGTCGCCAGGGGGAGCCGGGTGCGCACTGTCGTCCCTTCGCCGGGGGCGGTCTCGATCTCCAGGTGGCCGCCGAGCTCGGCGGCCCGCTCACGCATGCTGGTGGAGCCGACGCCGGGCACCGCGGCCGGGTCGATGCCCGCGCCGTCGTCGGTGACCTCGACGAGCAGGTCGTCGCCGGCCACGGCCAGGCACACCCGGCAGGTGGCGGCGCCCGCGTGGCGGACGGCGTTGGCGACGGCCTCGGTCGCGATCCGGTAGGCGGCCACCTCGACGGCGGCGCGCAGCGGCGGCAGGTCGCCGGCGACCACGGTCACCCGGGCCGCGGCGTCCTCGCCCGGGGTGCTCCCGGCGCCGGCCGCGACGGGCAGCCGGTAGGCGGCGACGTGCTCGCGCAGCGCGCCCACGAGGCCCAGCTCGTCCAGCGCCGGCGGGCGGAGGTCGTCCACGGCGCGGCGCACCGCGGCCACGGTGCGGCGCATCTGGTCGCGCAGCCGCCCGGCCAGCGCCGCGGCGTCGTCGGACCCGGCGAGCTTGCCGGCGAGCCGCTCCAGCTGCAGCGCCATCCCGGCCAGCTCCGGACCGACGCCGTCGTGCAGGTCGTGCCGCAGCCGCCGGCGCTCCTCCTCGCGGCCGACGACGATGCGCTCGCGGCTGGCCTGCAGGTCGTCGACCAGCCCGGCCGCCCAGACGAGCACCGCCGCCCGGCGCGCGACGTCGTCGAACGCGGCCCGCTCGGTGCGCCGCCAGCGCTCGCCGGGGGAGCGGTGGCAGATCCGCAGCTCGCCGACCGGGGTGCCCAGCGCCGTCAGGGCGAGGACCTCGACGTCCACCTCCGGCCCGGCGCCGGCCGAGGCGACCGGCGCCAGGCGCGCGTCCGCGGGGACGACGGCGACCCGCGGGAGCCGCAGCGCCCGCGCCACCTCGTCGACCAGCGCCTGCAGGGCGTCGACCGGGCCGCCGGCGAGGTCCAGGGAGCTGCCGACCCGGGTGGCGACGGCCAGCGGGTCCCGGCGCTCGCCGTACAGCAGCCGGTCGACCCCGCGCTGCGCCCGCTCCCAGCCGGCGGCCGCGGCGAGGGCGGCGACGGCGGCGGCGGCGACCGCGATCCGCCGCTCGCCCGCGCTGACCTCGCCCACCAGCGCCACGAAGCCCACGTAGGCGACCAGCAGCAGCACCGAGAGCACGGTGAAGACCAGCGCCCGGCTGACCACCTGGCCCACGTCGAACAGCCCGTGCCGCAGCACCGCGATCGCCACGCTCACCGGGACCGCGGCGAACCCCAGCGCGAACACCACGTCGGTGACCGGCATCGCCTGCACCGCGAACGAGCCGAGGGTGCACAGCACCAGCAGGGTCACGCCCAGCACCAGCCACTGCAGCTGGGTGCGCTCCAGCCCCCGGGCGCGGCGCATCCGCAGCACCAGGGCGACCACCCCGGCCGGCGCCCCGAGCAGGAAGGTGACCTGGGACCCGAAGCGGAGCACGTACTCGGGGACCTCGCCGGAGGTGATCGACAGCGGGTTGTCCACGGCGTCCGTGAAGTCGGAGTGGCTGCGCACCATCGTGGCCAGCACGGTGACGGCGACGGCGGTGACCAGCGCCCGGGCGAACCACCGCCAGCGCGGTGAGGGCAGGCGGCCGGTGGGGAAGAACAGCGGCACCAGGGCGAGGACGACGAAGTAGGGCGTGAACCCCCACGCGGTGAGCCAGACGGCGAAGCCGCCCAGGAGCCCGGACCAGCCCTCGTCCACGACCGTCGTCTGCACGTACTGGCCGGTGAGCAGGTACGGGCCGAAGACGGCGGTCGTGAGCAGCAGCCAGCCGACCCGGTTGCCGGGGTCCCGGCGCAGCACGAGGGCGGCGACCGGCGGGTAGAGCAGGCCCATGACGGCGTCGGCGCCGTAGACCGGCGCGCCGCCGAACCACGCGCCGATCGCGACGGCCACCGCCGTGCAGGCGAACCCGGTCAGCGCGAGGACCCCCGGCAGCCAGGCGAGGACGCCGGCGGCGGGGGTGCGGACGGCGGTCGGGCCCGGCACGGGCGACATCCTGCCGCGCGCGACGTCCCCGACGGCAGGGACACACACCCCGCCGGGTGGGGACCGGCAGCCGTCCGCGTCCTCCGCCGGCGGCGCGTGCGGTGCCCGGCACGTCGGGACGGGCGGCCCTGGGAGCCGGGACGCGGGGCGCCGGAGGGTCCTGCCATCCCCGGAGCCATCCCCGGACGACCGGGACCCACCTTTCCAGGAGCGCCCGCCATGACCACTCCGCCCACCAGCCCCGCCGCCGTACCCGCCTGGGCTCCGACGACCCCGCCGGCCGCGGCCGGCACGCCCCAGCCGCCGCTCACGCCCGGCGCGCGGTTCCGCCGCATCGGCGGCGGGCTGTCGCTGGTCGCCTCGGGCCTGCTGGTCTGGGTGAGCCTGGTGATGATCCCCTACGAGAACCAGACCCACGCCGAGTACCTGCAGACCGGCGTCGACCACACCACGAACATCCTGTGGGCCGCGGTGGTCCTGCACTACGGCTACCTGCTGCTCCTGCCCGCCGCGCTGACGCTGGTGCACCTGGCCCGCCGCCGCGCCCGGAAGCTGTCGCTGGTCGCCATGGTGCTGGCCGGCCTGGGCGCCGGGCTGTCGGGTCTGGTCGCCGTCGACTTCTACGACGTCGCGCTGGCCAACGAGCTGCCGGCCGACCAGGCGCTGCACGTCTTCGAGGTCGCCGGCGGGTACGGGCAGGGGGCGCTGATCGCCGCGCCGTCGATCCTCGGCCTCGCCGTCGGCACCAACCTGGCGATGTTCGCCGCCTGGTGGGCCCGCGCCATCCCCGTCTACCCGGTGGTGCTCAGCGTCGTCGGCTGGGTCGTCTTCTTCTTCTTCGCCGGCGACGCCTGGCTGCCCTCGATCAGCACCGCGCTCGTCGCCGCGGCCACGACCTGGGCCGGCGTGATCGTGCTGCGCATGCGCGACGACGTCTGGGACCGCATCTGACCCACCGGCCCGAGCCCCGTCCCGTCCCGAGAGAGGAACCCGCATGACCGCCGCCGACCCGGCCGCCGTCCACCCCGTGCACCCCGCCGTCGCGCCCGTGCCGCCCGCCGCCGCCCCGGCCGGCCCGCCGTCCGGCAGCCGCTTCCGCCGGATCGGCGGAGGGCTGTCGCTGGTCGCCTCGGGCACGCTGGTCAGCGCGAGCCTGGCGATGATCCCGTTCGAGAGCTCGACCGACGAGACCTACCTGCAGACCAGCATCGACCACACCGGCAACGTGCTGTGGGCGGCCGTGGTGCTGCACTACGGCTACCTGCTGCTGCTCCCGGCCGCGCTCACGCTGGTCCGCCTGGCTCGCCGCCGCATGCCGCGGACGGCGACGACGGCGATGGTGCTCGCCGGCCTCGGCGCGGGCCTGTCGGGGGTCGTCGCGGTCGACTTCTACGCCGTCGCCGTGGCCGAGGAGCTGCCCCGCGAGGACGCGCTGCGCGTCTACGAGGTGTCCGCGAGCTACGTGCAGTCGTCGCTGATCACGCTGCCCGCCGTCCTGGGCGTCGTCCTCGGCACCTGCCTGGCGCTGGTCGCGGCCTGGCGGGCGAAGGCCATCCCGCTGGCGCCGATGGTGCTCGGCGTGGCCGGCTGGGTGGGCTTCGCCGGCTTCGCGAGCGGCACCTGGCTGCCCACGGCGACGACCGCGCTGGTGGCCGTGGCCCTGGCGTGGTGCGGCGTCGTCGTCCTGCGGATGCGCGACGAGACCTGGGCCGCCGCCTAGCGCCCCGCGAGATCTGCACACTCGGGCCTCTCGAGCACGTGAAGGGCCCGAGTGTGCAGATCTCGGCGCTCAGCGCAGGCGGGCCAGCTCCTCGGGCAGGTCGCCGGGGGAGAGGACGCCGAGCCGCTGGGTGGCGCGGGTGAGCGCCACGTACAGGTCGTTGCGCCCGCGCACCCCCTCGTCCAGCACCCCCTGCGGGTCGACCAGCAGCACCGAGTCGAACTCCAGCCCCTTGGCCTCGGTCGGGGTGATGACCACCGGCCCCAGCGCGGAGTCGGCGGCCGGGCCGGACGAGACGCCGTCCACCGCGGCCGACAGCGCCGCGGCCACCGCCTCGACCCGGCTGGCCGGGACGACGACCGCGAGCGTGCCCTCGTGCGAGGCGGCGAGCTCCGCGGCCCAGGCCGCCGTCTTGTCGGGCAGCTCGTCCTCGCCGACGCGCACCCACTGCGGCGGCTCCCCGCCCTCGCGCACCGACCGCGGCGGGGTCAGCCCGGTGCCGCCGGCGGCCAGCACGTCGGCGGCCACGGCCATGATCTCGGCCGGCGTCCGGTAGTTGACCGTGAGCTCCTCGAGCCGCCACAGGCCCAGGGCGTGCGGGTCGAGGACCTCGGCCCACCGGTCGGCGCCGGCCAGGGTGCCGGTCTGCGCGACATCGCCGACGACGGTCATCGACCGGGTCGGGCAGCGGCGGACCAGCAGCCGCCAGGCCATGGGGGACAGTTCCTGCGCCTCGTCGACGACGACGTGGCCGAAGGTCCAGGTGCGGTCGGCGGCGGCCCGCTCGGCGGTGGTGCGCAGGTCGAGCTCGCGCTGCCGGTCGGCCAGCCCCTCGGCGGTGAGCAGGTCGCCGGCGCTGAGCACCTCGCCCTCCTCGCCCTCCTCCAGGTCGGTGGAGCGGGAGCCGTGCAGCAGGTCGAGGGTGGCCTGCGCCTCGGCCAGCCGGCGGCGGCGGTCCCGGCCGGCGCGGCTGCGCTCGGCCGAGTCGTCGGTGCCGAGCAGCTCGTCGGCCTCCTCGAGCAGCGGCACGTCGGCCGGTGTCCAGTCGCCGGGGGCCCGGTCCTCGGGAGCACGGTGCAGCGCGGCGCGGTCGGCGTCGCTCCACCCGGGGGTGGCGGCGGCGATCGCGGCCGGGTCGGCGTAGAACTCGCGGAGGAACCGCTCCGGGGTCAGCCGCGGCCACAGCCGCTGCACCAGCGCGTGCACCGCGGGGTCCTCGGCCACCTCCCGGCGGAGCGCGGCGAGGTCCTCGCGGCCGAACAGATCGCGGCCGCCCTCGATGCCCTTGCCCAGCTGCTCGGCGTACCGCTTGGCGAGCAGGTCGACCAGCCGGCGGGCGAACTCCGGGCAGGCCAGGTTGTGCAACCGCGCGGCGCGCAGGGCCGACCGGCCGGTCCGGGCGACGTCGACCGGGCGCAGCCGCAGCGGCGTCCCGTCCACCACGACCTCGACCGGCGCGTCCGGCACGACCCGGCGGGCGGCCAGCGCCCGCTCGAGCACCTCGACCATCTCCAGCCGGCCCTTCACGGCCGCGGCCTCCGGCGACTCGGTCGCGCGGGCGTCGATCCCCGGCCGCAGCTGCCCGAGCCCCGACAGCAGCACGCCGGTCTCGCCCAGCGAGGGCAGCACGTCGGCGATGTAGCGCAGGAAGGTCGGCGTCGGCCCGACCACCAGCAGGCCGCGGCGGGCCAGCCGCTCGCGGTGGGTGTAGAGCAGGTAGGCCGCACGGTGCAGCGCGACCGCGGTCTTGCCGGTGCCGGGCCCGCCCTGCACGACGAGCACGCCGTTGGCGTCGGCGCGGATGATCCGGTCCTGCTCGGCCTGGATGGTGCGGACGATGTCGGTCATCCGGCCGGTGCGCGAGGCGCCGAGCGCCGCGAGCAGCGCCGCCTCGCCGGTGATCTGGAGGCCGTCGGCGTCGGCGGCGCCCAGCGCATCCAGGAGTTCGTCGTCCAGCCGGGTGACCGTGCGGCCGCGGGTGCGGATGTGCCGGCGGCGGACGACGCCCAGCGGGTGCACCGGCGTCGCCGTGTAGAAGGGCCGGGCGGCCGGCGCCCGCCAGTCGACCAGCGCGGGGTCGGCCGAGGCGTCGTCGGCGGCCAGACCGATCCGGCCGACGTAGAGCGGACCGTCCTCGACCCGGTCGATCCGGCCGACGACCAGCCCGGCCTCGGCGGCGTCGAGCGCGACCACCCGCTCGCCCTGGAAGCGGACGGTGGCGTCGCGCTCCTGCAGGTCCTGCGGGGAGACGGCGGGGGAGGTGATCGCCTGCCGCAACCGGCGGGCGGCGAGGTCGCGGGCGGCGTCCAGCCGCCGGTAGAGGTCGGTGACGTACTCCTGCTCGGTGGCCAGCTCGGAGTGGGGGACGGCATCGGACCGGGGAGGCAACGCGCTTCTCTCTGTCGTCGGGTCGCTCGGGGCGGACCCGCCATTGTGCGCGCTCAGCGGCCCGTCGCGGGGGCGGCTCCACCGGCGAGCCGCACCAGCCGGTCGGCGAGCTCGGCCGGGTACGACAGCGCCGCCAGGTGGCCGCCGGGCACCTCCTCGACCGGCAGGCCCAGCCGGTCGGCAGCGACCCGGCGCTGGAAGTCCGGCGGGAAGAACCGGTCGTCGCGCCCGGCCAGCACCACGGTCGGGACGGCGGGCCACGCGAGCAGCGGCCACGGCTCGCCGAACGGCGTCCCCGACTGGTCCCGCTGCGGCGGCGCGCCGGCCAGCACCTCGGCCGGCACGTCGTGCACGAACACCTCGTCCGACGCCGGCACGTCGTGCCCGGTCGCCGTCCACCAGTCGCCGCCGGTCTCCCCGGGCCGCGGCACCATCGCGTTGAGCAGCACCAGCAGCCGCACCGGCAGCCGGTCGCACACCAGCGGGGCGGTCAGCCCGCCCATCGACTGGGCGACCAGGACGATCCCGTCGGCGCCGCCGGCGTCCCCGGCGGCGGCGACCACCGCGTCGGCGTAGGCGGCCAGGCCCGCGTGGTCGTCGCCGGCGGGCAGGTCGACGGCGACGGCGGCGGCTCCGCGGCGTTCCAGCTCGGGCACCAGCCGGGACCAGTACCAGGCCGCCCCGCCGGCGCCGGGCACGAGGACGAAGGTGTGGGTCACGGCGGGAGGACCCCCGGCCGCGCGCGAACTCATCGGCACGCGGCCGGATCGGTGGGAGCATCCCGCGGGTGCCGGCCGTCCCCGAGCTGCTCGCCCCGGGCCGGGTCGAGTGCCGCGTGCTCGGGCCGCTCGAGGTCCGGGCGGGCGGCTGGCCGCTGCCGCTCGGCGGGCGCAAGCAGCGGCTGCTGCTGGCCACCCTGCTGCTGGCCGGCGGCCGGCCGGTGTCGGCCGACCGGCTGGTCGGCGTGCTGTGGGGCGAGGACGCCCCCGCCACCGTGCGCAACACGCTGCAGGTCCACGTGTCGGGGCTGCGACGGGCGCTCGCCCCGGCCGGGGCGCCGGGCGTCGTCCGCCGGGAGCCCGGCTACGCCGCCGACCTGACCGGCGCGGAGCTGGACCTGCTGCGCTTCCGGGCGGCGGCCGACGCCGGGCGGACGGCGCTGCGGGACGGCCGGCCGGACGCGGCTGCGGCGGCGCTGGACGCGGCGCTGTCCCTGTGGACCGGCCCGCCGCTGGCCGACCTCGCCGACGAGCCCGGGCTGGCCGCGGACCTCACCGCGCTGGAGGAGGAGCGGCTTGCCGCGGTGGCCGGCCGGGCGGAGGCCCAGCTCGCGCTGGGCCGGCACGGGGAGCTGACCCCGGAGCTGACCGAGCTGGTGGCCGCGCACCCGCTCGACGAGCACCTGCGCGCGCTGCTGGTCCGCGCCCTCTACCGCGGCGGGCGCGCCGCCGACGCCCTCGGCGTGCTGCGGGAGGGCCGCCAGGTGCTGGCCGACGAGCTCGGCGCCGACCCGGGGCCCGAGTTGCGCGACCTCGAGCGCGCCGTCCTCGACACCGAGGACCTGCGCGGCGTGGAGCGGGAGGGGGCGGCCTTCCTGCTGCACCGGGACGGGACGGGCACCCAGCGGGCGGTGCCCCTCGACCCGGCCGCGTCCCCGGTGACCATCGGCCGCGCGCCCGACAGCGCGATCGCCCTGGTGTGGGACCGCGAGGTGTCGCGCACCCACGCGCGGCTGGAGTGGACCCGGCTGGGCTGGGTGCTCGCCGACGTCTCGCGCAACGGCTCGCTGGTCGACGGCGTGCCGGTCCGCGGCGGGCGGCGGCTGCTGCGGGACGGCGCCGTCGTGCGCACCGGCGACACCGTGCTGCTGTTCCGGTCGGCCTCGCCGTCCCGGGCCGCGCCGGCCCGGGACGGGCTGCCGACCGCCGAGGCGCCGGTCGGCCTGCTGGCCGGCCTGACGCCCGACGAGCGGGACGTGCTGGCCACCGTGCTGGCGGTGCCCGCCGGCGGGTTCGCCGGCGGGCGGCCCGAGGAGCTGCTGGCCGAGGTGCTGGCGCTCCCGGCGCCGCGGGTCGCCGAGCTGGTGCCCGCGCTGTGCCGGCGGTTCGGGGCGCCCGACGCCGGGCCCGGGCGGGTGCCGGTCCTGGCCGAGCGGGCCCGGGCGCTGGGCATCGCCTCGGCCTGAGCGGCGTCGGAGCGACCAGGAGTCCGGCGCTTCAGGACAGGAAGGAGCCGAGGACGGAGTCCACGACCTCGGCCAGGGTGTCCGGCGCGCCGGTCGACCCGGTCACGCCGGCGTCCTGCGGCGACGGGACGGCGGTGCCGGCGTCGGCGGCGTCGCCCACGGTCACCTCGTCGGCATCCCCGGAGGCGGCGTCCCCGGAGGCGGCGTCCCCGGAAGCGGCGTCCCCGGAAGCGGCGTAGCCGTAGCCGTACTCGTAGGTGGCCTCCCAGTAGACCCAGCCGTCGGACTCGACGAAGACGAAGGTCACCGTCTCGTAGGCGTAGGAGTAGCCGGTGGCGTACTCGGACCAGTCGGCGTAGCCGTCGTCGTCGGAGTCGTAGTAGAGGGTGTCGACGTAGCCGTCGAGGTCCTCGTCGGCACCCCAGACGTCGGGCGCGCCGTTGTACGTGGTGTCCACGCCGACGGCCTCGACGTAGCCGTCCTGGTCCTCGTCGAAGGCCCAGGTGTCCTCCCAGCCGTCCCCGTCGGTGTCGACGCCGACCTGCTCGAGGTAGCCGTCCTCGTCGTAGTCGTAGCCGAAGGTGTCCTCCCAGCCGTCGGCGTCGCCGTCGAAGCCGTAGGTGTCGTACCAGCCGTTGCCGTCGGTGTCGTAGGCGGTGGAGGACACGGTGTCGGCCGCCGCGGTGCCCGCGCCGGTGACGGCCAGCGCCACGACGGCGGCGGCGGGGACGGCGGCGCGGAGCAGGGTGCGGGGGAGCCGGGTGCGGGTCATGTCGGGTGCCTCCTCGAGCGGGGGAGCCCGGGTGGCTCCCGCTGCGAGGACCGTGCGCGCGGGCGCTGAAGGACCGCTGAAGCCGGACGAACCCGCAGGTGAGAGGCGACTCACCGGGTGCGTCCGCGACCGCAACCCGTACGACACCTGCGCGTCACGCGGCGTCCTTACCGTCGCACGTGACGGTCGCGAGAACCGCGCCGTCCCGTACGAGAGGGGGAGCCATGAGCGCCACCAGCACGATGGAGCCGAGGACCTGGACCTGCCCGAACTGCTCGGCGAAGACGCGCGCCGGCCGCAAGCGCTGCGCCGACTGCGGCACGTCCCGCCACTGAGCAAGGACCCCGCTGCCCCCACCGCTCGCCAGCTCGCGGCGGGCCCCTGCAGCAGGGCCGGGAACGCGCCCCCCACCGCTCGCCGACTGGGGGCGGGCGCCTGCAGGGAGGCCGCCGTCATGCCGAGGGCGGCTCCCCGCGCAGCCGGACGACGGCGGCGCGGTGGCGGCGGCGGCCGGCCAGCCGCCAGGCCAGCCGGGTGGCCGGGGAGAGGGCGGCGAGCAGCCGTGCCCGCTCGTCCGGGCAGGCGTCCTCCAGCGCCAGCCCCAGCACGAACAGCTGCTCCCGGCCCGACAGCCCGCAGCCGGCCGCCGCGGTGATCGCCTTCCACTCGGCGGGCGGTAGGGCGGCCAGCAGCGGCACCAGCACCCGCTCCTCGTCGGCGGTCTGCTCGGCGACGGCGTCGGCCAGCACCAGGCAGGCCATGGCGAACGCGTCCCGCGCGGGGGCGGTGCCGGCGACCGCCCACTGCCGGGCGGCGGTGGAGATGTCGCGCAGCAGGTGGTCCAGGCGGGCGCAGCGGGCCGTCCACTCCGCGACGGCGGCCCGGCCGGCGTCGGCGTCGGCCGCCGGCAGGGCGCGCAGCAGGGCGGGCCAGATCAGCTCGCGCTCGGTCGCGTGGTGCTGCAGGAGCACGCGGCCGACCAGGTCGGCGTGGGCGGTGAGCGCGGCCGTGCGGTCGGCGTCGCCGGGCGCGGCCCAGGTGGACAGCCGGGTGAGCACCCGCAGCTCGCGGCGCACGAGCCGGTGCAGCACCAGCTGGTAGGCGGCGGCGCGGGACGGCGTCGCCGGGACGGCAGGCGCGGGCGCGGGAGCGGTCGGGGGGAGCACCGCGGCTGCGGTCATGGCACACCTCGTCGTGCTGCGGAACCGGATCGGACGCGGACGACGCTAGGGCCGCCGGTGTCCCGGGGAACAGGGCTCTGCGTCCCGTCTCGACCGGGCAACGACGCCCGGCGGAGGGGTCACAACGGGCCGCGGCTGCCGTAGGTTCGCGCCGTGTCGGTGCTCGACCGGAACCAGGTCCGCGTGAGCGGTGCGGCGTGCGGACGTCCCCTCGTGTTCGCCCACGGGTACGGGTGCGACCAGGCCATGTGGCGGCACGTCGCGCCCGACTTCGAGCGCGACCACCGCGTCGTCCTGTTCGACCACGTGGGGCACGGCGGCTCGGACCTGTCGGCCTACGACCCGGCGCGGTACGGCTCGCTGCGCGGCTACGCCGAGGACGTCGTGCAGATCTGCCGCGAGCTGGAGCTCACCGACGCCGTGCTGGTGGGCCACTCGGTCAGCGCCATGATCGGCGTGCTCGCCGTGCGGCAGGCCCCGGAGCTGTTCGGGGGGCTGGTGATGATCGGGCCGAACCCCCGCTACGTCGACGACGGCGACTACACCGGCGGGTTCTCCCGCGCCGACGTCGCCGCGCTGCTCGACTCCCTGGAGGCCAACCACCTCGGCTGGTCGGCGGCCATGGCGCCGGTGATCATGGGCAACCCGGAGCGCCCGGAGCTCACCGAGGAGCTGACCAACAGCTTCTGCCGCACCGACCCCGCGATCGCCCGGCAGTTCGCGCGGGTGACGTTCCTGTCCGACAACCGCGCCGACCTGCCCGCGGTCGCCGTCCCGACGCTGGTGCTGCAGTGCTCGGCCGACGTGATCGCACCGGAGGCCGTCGGCCGGTACGTGTGCGCGCAGGTGCCCGACAGCACGTTCGTGCGGCTGGACGCGACCGGCCACTGCCCCCACCTGAGCGCGCCCGAGGAGACGGTCGCCGCCATCCGGGCCTGGCTGCCCGTGCCCGCAGGACGGGCGTGACCGCGTCCTCCGTGGGGGACTCCTCCGCCGACCGGGTCGAGCTGACCCGGCTGCTGGAGGACGACCCGGCCGACCTGTACGAGAACGCCCCGTGCGGGTACCTGTCCACGCTGCCCGACGGACGGATCGTCAAGGTCAACGGCACCTTCGCCCACTGGTGCGGGCGCAGCCCCGGCGAGCTGCTGGACGACTCCTTCCCGGACCTGCTCACCGTGGGCGCGCGCGTGTTCTACGAGACCCACGTGCTGCCGCTGCTGCGCATGCAGGGCGCTGTGCGGGAGGTGGCGCTGGACCTGGCGCTGCCCGGCGGGACGGTGCTGCCGTGCCTGGTGAACGCCGTCGAGCTCCGGGACGACGCCGGGGCACCGCTGCTCGTGCGGGCGACGCTGTTCGAGGCGACCTCCCGGCGCCGGTACGAGCGGGCCCTGCTGGCCGCCCAGCGCACCGCGGCGGAGTCGGAGGCGCGGTCGCGGACGCTGCACCAGGTGGTGTCGGAGCTGGCCGCCGCGGTCTCGGTGCGGGACGTGGCGGAGGTGCTCGTCGAGCGCGGCCGGGCCGCGGTGGGGGCGGCCGGCGGTGCGGTGTGGCTGGTCGAGGGGGATGCACCGGCCGGACCGGGCGAGCCGGCGCCCGGTCGGCTCCCGCTGCACCTGGTCGCCGAGTCGGGGATGTCCGCGCGGCTGCTGGCCACCCTCCGGGAGGCCGCCACCTCGGGGGCCCGGCTGCTCCGCCCCGGCGGGGTGCGGGTCGTGCCGCTGGGCCCGGACGTGGAGCGCGCCGAGCCCGAGCTCGCCGCGGCGCTGGCCGCGGAGCGGGTGGACGCGCTGGTCCTGGTCCCGGTCACCGCCGACGGTCGCCGGCGCGGCGCCCTGGTGCTCACGCTCGGGTCGGAGGGGGACGGCGAGCTGATCAGCCTCACCGAGCCGGGACAGGCCGGTGACCTTTCCCCGTCCGACGCCGACCTCCTGCGCACCGTGGGCCGCCAGGCGGGGCAGGCGATCGAGCGGGTCTGGCTCTACGAGGAGACGGCGCGGCAGGCGGCGCGCTCGGCGTTCCTGCTGGACGCCGCGCGGCTGATGTCCGCGGCGGCCGGTGTCCGGGAGACGGTGGAGCGGCTGGCCGAGCTCGCCGTCCCCCGGCTGGCCGACCTGTGCGTGATCGACCTGGTGACCGAGCACGGCTGGGACCGCCCGGCGGCGCGGCACGCCGACCCCGACCTGCAGCCGCTCGTCGACCGGATCCGCGAGCAGCACCTGCCCGCCCCGGGCAGCGCCCACCCCAGCGTCCAGGCCGCCGACCGGGCCCGGACGGTGTGGGTGCGGGAGGTCACCGACGCGATGCTCTCCGCGAGCGCCCGCGACGACCGGCACCTCGAGCTGATGCGGGCACTGGAGCTCACGGCCCTGGTCGCCGTCCCCCTGGTGGCCGGCGGGCGGGTGCTCGGCGTGCTCACCCTCGGCGCCGACCGGCGGCGCGGCCCGTTCAGCGCGGCCGACGTCGAGGTGGCCGAGCAGCTGGCGCTGCAGGTGTCGCAGGTGGTCGACAAGGCGCAGCGGCTGGAGCTGGAGACCCGCACCTCGCACACGCTGCAGGCCAACCTGCTGCCCCCGGCGCCGCCGCCGGTGCCCGGGCTGGCCGTCGCCGTCCGCTACCTGGCGGCGAGCCAGGGCGCGGACGTGGGCGGCGACTTCTACGACGTGGTGCCGCTGCCCCCGGAGGGGACGGTGGCGCTGGCCGTCGGGGACGTCGTCGGGCACGACATCACGGCCGCTGCGGTGATGGGGCAGCTGCGCAGCGTCCACCGGGTGCTGCTGGCCGACCGGCCGAGCCCCAGCGCGATCATCGACCGGTTCCAGGCCGGGTGGGGCCTGCTCGGCCTGCAGCGGATGGCGACGGCGTTGTTCGGTTCGCTCGACCCGGCGACCGGCCAGCTGCGGCTGGCCTCGGCCGGTCACCTCAGCCCCCTGCTGGTCACCGCCTCGGGCGCGGAGTACCTCGACGTGCGGCCCAGCCGCATGCTCGGCGCGCCGCCGGCGCCCGCGCCCGCGCAGGAGTGGGCCGGCGTGCTGCCCGTCGGGGCGATGCTCGTGCTCTTCACCGACGGGCTGGTGGAGAGCCGCAGCGCCGACGTCGACGAGGGCCTGGCGCACCTCCTGCAGGTGGCGAGGGCGGCCGCCGGTGCCGCCCCGGACGAGCTGTGCGACCGGCTGCTGGCCGAGCTCACCGGCGACCACCGGGCCGACGACGTGGCGCTGCTGGCCATCGCGCGGGTGCCGGCGCGGATGTGAGGTCGGTCCCCGGGCGGGTGCCGGGCGCCGCGGCCAGGTACAACCGGACCCAGGACGACGGACCACGACGAGGTGGGAGACCGATGAGCAGCGATGCACTGGCCCTGGCGCCCGCGCCACGGTCGGAGGCGGCCGAGCAGGTGCGGCAGGAGGTGCGCGAGTTCCTGGCCGCGGAGCTCGCCGCGGGCACCTTCACCACCCACGTGGACACGTGGCTGTCGGGGGTGGACCCGGCGTTCTCCCGAAAGCTGGGGGAGCGGGGGTGGCTGGGGATGACCTGGCCTCGCCGGTACGGGGGGCACGAGCGGTCGGCGATGGAGCGCTACGCGGTCACCGAGGAGCTGCTGGCCGCCGGTGCGCCGGTGGCGGCGCAC